>CAIPXZ010000145.1 GCA_903869075.1 uncultured Myxococcales bacterium
CGTAGGTCGCCAGCGACAGGCCAGACCCGTTGCTGACTGCGTTCTGCTTGACCATCGCCTGCAGGTTGCCGACTTTCTTCAGAACCACCGCGTCGCACAGCGGTTTGTCCGCCAGCAGCTCGAACTGCGCTTGGCCGGTGAGATTTTGCAGCGTCGTTCCCGCCGTCAGCGTCACCGCGCCGCCCAGCCAGCCGTCCAGCTGCGCCGCCACCGCGCCCGTCACCTGCGCCTGCGGCAGCGGCTGCGCGCCGTCCACCTGCGCCTGCAAATGGCCGCCGCGCTGCAGCACAACGCCGTTGCCCAGTGGCTTTTCCGCCAACAGCTCCGCGCTCGCGCTGCCGGCGAACGGCCCGGCCACCGGCGTGCCCGGCTTGAGCTCCAGCGCGCCGCCCAGCCAGTTGGCGTGCTGCCACGGCACGCGCCCACCGAGCGAATTCACTTTGCCATCGCGCACTTCCAGCGTCAGCGCGCCGCCTGGCAGCAGCGTCGTTTCCTGGACCGGCTTGGTCGGCGCCGTCAGCCGCGCGTGCGCCGTGCCCGCCAGCCCGGTCAGCGGTGACTTGTGGACGGTCAGCGTGCCGTCCGCGCTCAGCGCGCCGCCGGTGTAGGCAAAGCCCGCCTGGCCGTCGATGTCCCCCAGCTTGCCTGCCGCCACGTCCACTTTCAGCGCGCCGCCGCGCTGCAGCGTCAGGCCATCGGCCAGCGCGTGGTCGGTCGCCACAAGCGCCGTCAGCTGCCCGCTTGGCGCGTCCAGCGTCGCGTCCTGGGTGTGCAGCCCGCCTTCGAGCCAATCGCCAAAGCGCACGCGCACGTCGCCGGTCAGCGTCCCCGGCTTGCCCGCCGCCAGCGCCGTTTGCAGCGTCCCGCCGCGGAGCAGGGCAAAGCCACCGGCCAGCGGCTTGTCCGTCAGCAGCCGCAGGTCCGCCGCGCCGTTCAGCTCCGCCAGCGTCGACTTGCCGGCCAGCGCCACGCTGCCCGTCAGCCAGTCGCCGTACTGCCAGCCCAGCGTGCCCGACCACGCCACCGGCGCGCCATTTTGCCACTCGACCGTCGCCGCACCGCCCGGCAGCAGCTTGCCGCCGCCCGGCAGCGGCTTTTCCGTCAGAAGGTGCGCCTGCGCCGTGCCCTGCAGCGTCTCCAGCTTGTCGGCGTTGACGTCCGCCGTACCCGCCAGCCAATCCGCCAGCTGCCACCGCACGCCGCCCTGGACGTGGCCCAGCGCGTTGTCCGCCACCGTGACCTGCAGCTGGCTGCCCGGCAGCACCTTCAGCCCTCCCGTGCCCAGCGGCTTTTCAGCGACGACCTGCGCGCTGCCTTTGCCGCTCACATTTGCCAAGCTCGGCGTCGGCGCCAGCTCCAGCACGCCTTCCAGCCAGCCGTCCACGCCGTAGCGCGCCGCGCCCGCCAGCTGTGCCACCTCGCCGCCGGCGACTTGCGCTGTCAGCTGCCCGCCCGGCAGCAGCTTGACGCCGCCCGCCAGCGGCTTCTCCGTCAGCAGCGCCACCGTCGCCTGGCCTGCCAGCTTGTCCAGCGCCATCGGCGCGTCCGCGTGCAGCGTACCGCCCAGCCAGTTGCCCAGCTGCCAGTTCAGCGTCCCCGCCAGCGTCTTGACCTGGCCGTCCTGCAGCGCCACTTGCAGGTCACCGCCGCGCCGCAGCAGCACCTCGCCCAGCGCCTTGTCCTGTGCCAGCGTCGCCGTCGCCTGACCGGTCGGCCGCGAAAGCGGTGAATCCGTCACCGCCAGGTCGCCGCGCAGCCAGCCTTGCGCCGTAAACGCCAGGTGGCCGCTCACCGTCGAGTCGCCCAGCGGCTTCTGCGCCGCCACGTCGACGGCCACCGCGCCGCCGCGCTCCAGCGTCAGCCCGCCGCCCACGTCATGCGCCACGCGCACGCCCGCCTGCGCGTGGCCCGCCCAGGCTTCGGGCTTGCCGTCCTGCAGCGTCACCGCGCCGTCCAGCCAGTCCTGCCAGCGCACCGCCGCCTGGCCGCCCAGCGTCGTCACTTTGCCATCGGCGATGTCCGCCGTCAGCGCGCCGCCGGCCAAAAGCGTCCAGCCGCCAAACGCGCGCGTCTGCGCCACGGTCGCCTGGGCGCGTCCGGTCGGCGCCGACCACTTGCCGCCCGCCGCCAGCGTCAGGTTGCCCTTGAGCCACTCGGCATAGCGCCAGCCCACGTCACCGGCGACGTTTGTCACCTGGTTCGCCGCCAAATTCGCCGTCAACTGGCCGCCGCGCTGCAGCTCCAGACCGCCGGCGATGGCCAGCGGCTGCCGCAGCGCCGCCGTGCCCGTACCGCTCACCGCCTCGGGCGTCGATGGCGCCAGCGTCGCCGTCCCCTCCAGCGCATCCTGCCACTGCCAGCCGACTTGCCCGCTCAGCGCGTTGAGCTCATTCGCCGCCACGTCCGCCTGCAGCTGGCCGCCGCGCCGCAGCGTCAGCGGTCCCACCGGCTTGTCGCGCAGCAGCGCCGCCTGTAGCTGGCCGGTCACGGCGTCCAGCGCGCTCGCCGTCACGTGCAGCTTGCCCTGCAGCCAGTCGTCGTAGCCGACGGTCACATCGCCGGTCAGCCCGCCGATTTGCCCGCCGTCCAGCTGCGTCGTCAGCGCGCCGCCGGGCTGCAGCAGCAGGTGGTCGCTCAGCCGCTTCGCCTGCGCCAGCGTCGCCTGCGCGGTGCCGTGCAGGTCCGCCAGCGACGCGCCAGCCTGCAGCGCAGCCGTGCCGCGCAGCCACGCGTCGTCGCCCCAGGTAAAGCCGACGTCGCCCGCCAGCCCGCCCGGCTTGCCGTCCTTGAGCGTCGCCGTCAGCTTGCCGCCCGGCTGCAGCGTCAGCGGTCCCACCGCCTTCGCGGTCGCGACCGTCGCCGTCGCCGCGCCGTCGACGTGGGCAAAGTCCGCCGAGACATCCGCCGTCACGTGCCCCGCCAGCCAGGAACCGTACAGCCAGTCCAGCGTACCGTGCAGCGGCCCCAGCTGGTTGTTCGTCACCGTCGTCTGCACGCCGCCGCCGGGCTGCAGCACGAGCGCGCCGTCGCCCACCGCCTTGGGCTTGTCCAGCCGCAGGTCCGCCGCGCCGCTCACCGCCTGCAGCGTCGCATGGCCACCTTCGGGCACCTCCAGCACGCCGCTCAGGTCGCCGACGCGCGCCGCCAGCTTGCCCCAGACCTCGGTCAGCCCGTTGTTCTCCAGCTTGCCGCCCAGCCCCGAACCCTGCGCCAGCGTCAGCGGTCCCAGCTTCTGGTCGGTCAGCAGCGCCGCCTGCAGCGTGCCGGAGACCTTGGCCTGGCTCGGGTCAAACTGGCCATCGACGGCGATGCGGCCCTTGGCGATGCCGCCGATCTCCGCGTCCAACTCGCCGCCCAGCTTGACGCCGATGTTGCGGCTCAACGTGCCGCTGACGCTCCCGCCGGCGAGGATTTTGACGCCCGCTGCGTTGATCGGCGCCGTGACGTGGCCGTCGATGCTGCCGGAAATTTCCTGCGCCGTGGACGACGCCGCGATTTGCAGCGCGCCTTCGACAAGCGGCGTGCCGCCCGGGGCAAACGCGTAGTTGACGGCGCCGCTCAGCTGCGACACGGCCGCGCCTTCGACGTGCGCCGTGACCTGGCCGCCGCGCCGCAGCACGAGCGCCGGCGGCAGCTTGCGCTCAGAGCCGAGTTGGCCGGTGATGTCGCCGCGAAATGTGCTGCCGGACGCCGCGCTCACCGCCGCCGTACCGGTCATGTGCCACGCCGCGCCGTCGTTGGCCTTGCCGTAGGCGACGTTCGCCGTGCCCGTCAGCTGGTCGACGCCGCTGCTGCTCAGCACCGCTTTGACCACGCCGCCCGGCAGCAGCTGCACCGGTCCCAGCTGGGTGCCCGTGCCGATGACCGTCGCCTCGACCGGTCCCGCCAGCGACGTGCGCGTGCCCGCCTGCGCGTGAACGGTGCCCGCCAGCCAGTCCTGCCACTGGAACGGTACGTCGCCGTCGATGTGCGCCAGCTGGCCCTGCGCCAGCGTCGCCTGGAAGTTGCCGCCTTCGAGCGCCTGCAGCTTGCCGGGAATCACGTCCAGCTTGTGCACGATCCGCGCCGCCCCGGTACCGGCGACCTGGTGCGGATCGACGCTGGCGCCTTCCACCACCCCGGCCAGCCAATCGTCGATCTGCCACGCCACCGGCCCGCTCAGCTCCGTCACCGCGTTCTGCGCCAGCTTGCCCGACAGCCCGCCGCCCGGCATCAGCTGCAGCGTCGGCGAGATGCGCAGCGGCTTGTCGATGTTGCCCTGCCACTTGCCATCGACAAGCTGCGGCGTCGACTTGGCGTCCAGCGTCACGACGCCGCCGATCCAGCCAGTTACGCCGCGCTCGCTCGCCTGCCAGTTGGCCTCGCCGCCGATGTGGTCGATGTGCGACGCGTGCATCGGCATCGCCAGACTGCCGCCTTTCTTGAGCGTCAGGCCGCCGGCGAGGTCCTGCGGCGTCGTCAAGCGCGCGGCGGTGACGTCGCCGCTCAAGCTCGTGATGCCGGCGCCGCCGGACTTGCCGTCGACGGTGCCGCGCAGCCAGCCGTCGCCGGGGCCATAGCGGAACGGGATTTGCCCGGTGATGCCCTGCGCGTCGTTGCCGACGACGGGCACGGTGACGCTGCCGCCGGCGACGAGCGTGACGTCGGTGTTGCCAAGCGGTTTGTCGCCGCTGATCGCGCCGGTGAAAGCGCCCGTCAGGCTGTCCAGGCTGCCGTGGTCAATGGCCACCGCGCCCTTGGCCCAGCCGTCCAGATCGGCGCCGACGCTGCCGCTCAGGTTGCCGACGGCGCCGGCGCTCAGCGCCACGGTCAGCCCGCCGGACGGCAGCAGCGTCAGCTTCGGCTCGCCCGTCAGCGTGCGCGGCTGCAGCACGCGCGCCGGGCTGTCCTCGGTCGGCCCCAGCAAGCTCGCGTCGTTCTGCAGCGTTACGGTGCCGCCCAGCGTCTTGCCGGCCTGCCAGTTCAACGTCGAGCCCTTGGCAAACTGGCTCACCGTCACGCCTGGCGCCAGCGCGACATGCGCCGTACCGCCGCGCTGCCAGCTGAACTCACCGTTGCCGTTCAGCGGCGCGACGATGCCGCCGGTCGCCTCGCCGGCCAGGCCGGTTTTCAGCGACGCGCCGTCCGCCGGCAGCACTTTCGCCACGCCTTCCAGCCAGTTGCTGTAGCGGAACGCCGCGCTGCCGCTGAACGCGTTGAACGTCGAGTCCGCGAACGTCACCGCCAGCTGCCCGCCCGGCAGCAGCTTGGCGTTCGGCAAGTCGGCCTCTTTGATGACGGCGCCCTTGGATTCGCCGCTCAGGTTGGCAAAGCTCAGCAGGTCGCCGCTGACGACGACGTGGCCTTGCAGGAAATTGCGGAACAGGTAGTTCAACGTGCCGGCGTAGCGCACCGGCTTCGAATCGGCGATCTCGACGGTCAGCGCGGCTTTTTCGCCCGGCTGCAGCACCACGTCCTTCTGGCCGGGCAGCGGCTGCGGGGCGATGACCTGCGCTTGGAGCTGGCCGTCGATCTGCCGGATGTCCGTCGTCCCCGGCTGGATCTGCGCCACGCCGGCCAGCCAGTTCGCGTACTGCCAATCCAGCGTGCCGCCGACGCCGGTAAAGCGCCCGCCCGCCACCGTCCCCGTCAGCGCGCTTCCCGGCTGCGCCATCAGCTGCTGATCGCCGGTCTTGGCAAGCGGAAACGGCGCCAGCACGTCCGCCGCGCCGGCGCCGCTCAGCTGCTGCAGGTCGGCCACCGGCTTTGTCGTGGCAAAATCGCCGCGAAAGCCCTCGTGCTGCCATGCGAAATGCCCGGAGAGCTCTTTGAACCGGCTCGTCACAAACGCCGCGTTGAACTGCGTCTTGGCGTCCGACACAAGCTGCAGCGGTGCGGTCAGCGTCACCGGCGCCGTCAGACCCATCGTCGCCGTCGCATCGATGGCGTCAAACCCCTTGGTCGCGTCAAAAGCCATGGTTCCTGTGGCGAATTTGTCCCAGGCGATCTCGGCGTGGCCCTGCGCCTTGTCGGCGACGTTCTCGTTGAGGTGCACGTCAAACGTCGCCGCGCGCACGGCGATGTCGCCCCACGTCGGCTGGCTCGTCGTCTTCGCCGTGCCGGTGCCGGTCAGCTTGCGCGCGTCCGCGCTGGGCGCGAGTCCGAGCGTGCCGGTGGCGATTTGGCGGTAGGCGAATTCCACGGTGCCGCCGATGATTTGCACTTGCGCGCCGCTGACTTTCAGGCTCATCGCGCCCTTGGACACGGTCACGTCGCCCAGCGGCCGCGGCGTGACGATCGCCGCCGTCGCGGTCGCCTGGATCGCCTGCTGCGTCGTCGCCGCGTCCAGCACGGCTGTGCCAGTCATCTCGGTGCCGAGCTTGAAATCAGCCTGGCCGCCGATTGCCGTCACGCTGTCGTTGGCGACGCTGACGCTCAAATGGCCTTGCGCGACGCTGGCTTCGCCCTGGACAATCGGCTGCGCCAGCGCGCCTTGCAGCGTGTAGGTGCCGACGTTTTTGGCCAGGTCGAGATCGCCCTGGAATTCGCCGCGGAAAGTGCCGGCGAGCGTGCCGCTGCCGGTGCCGGTGACGGCGGTGACCGCGCCGTCGGCGATGCTGCCGGTGACCTGGGCGGCCGTGAGCGCCAGTTTGCCGATCGTGCTTGGTGACTTGGAGTTGTAACTGAGCGTGCCGGAAAGCTTTTCCCCGGCGCTGGACCACTGCACGTTGGCGTTGCCGGTGCCTTGGCCGAGCGCCGGAATGCGGATGCCAAGCGCGCCGGCGAGGTCCAACTGGCCGCTGGCGGCGAGACTGCCGGTGAGCGTCCCGCCCTGGACCGAAGCGCTGGTGCCGAGCGGGACTTCGGTCTTCGCGCTGACGCTCGCGGTGCCGCTGACCTTGTCGCCGCTGAGCGTGGCGGTGAGCTGACCGGCGCCGAAGGGGTCGACTTGCAAGCCGAATTGGCCGCTGCCACTGGCGACGCCGGCGCTGTCGACGCGGACCGTCAGCGTGCCGCCGCGCAGCCACTTTTGCAGGCCGGGGTGCTTGAGATCGGCGGCGTCGACCTGCGCCGTCGTCGTCGCCCCCGCCGCGGTGATCTGCGCCTGGCCGTTGACGTTCACAAGCGTGCCGACGCTCACGGCGACGGTCGGGGCGGTCGCGGTCACGACGCCGTCGGCACCAATCGTCAGCGCCAGCGACTGGCCGCGCACGGTTTTACCCAAGGAAATCGAGGCCCAAGCGATGCCGCCGGTCAGCTGGCCCGTCGTCGCCGAGAACCGCAGCCGCGCCTGCCGCTCCAGCGTCACGCCCGGGATGCGCGGATCCGGCACGTTGGCCAAGGTTTCCAGCGTCCCGGCAGCAAGCGCTGGCAAGCGCACGAGAATCGCCTTGCCCGCCAGCGTCAGCTGCACCTGGCGCGGCGGTGTCGGCGCTGTCGCGGCCGCCGGGCCATCGTTGCGGTACAGCGCCTTGCGCGCCGGTCGCTGGCCAATTCCGGAAACTTCCTCGCCCGCCAGGACGCTTTCCGCTGCCGCGCGCGCTTCCTGTTCCTCGCGATCGCCGCCCGACGACACGCCCGTCGCGCCCCGCGCCGCTGCCGAGCGCCCGCCCATCTGCACGACGTGCACAACTTCCTCAGCTACAATCGCTGATTTGTCCGCCGCCGCCAGCGTCGCCGCCTCGCCGAGGACGATGTCTTGACCCTGGGCAAATGCCCGCGCGCTGTGCGTGTCCGCGAGCGCTTGCGCCGCCGCGCCCTCGTGTACGCGCACGCCGGCGAGCGACGTGTCCAGCGCCGTCTCGGCGTGTTCGCGCACATTCGCTGCCAGCGGCGCGCCGGCTCCCAGCATCTGGCGGACATCGGCGGCTGGATCGGCAGACAGCGGGTGATCTGCCGCGCCTGGCGCCGGCGGCGCGCCATACGGAGCCTCCACGAGCGGCGTCTGGCCAAAAACCGGCCGCGCCGCCTCGGGCGCCAGCGGTGCGGCGGTGGCTGGCGCCGGTTGCGGCGTGGCAACAGCCGTTGGCAGCGTCGCAGGTGCCGGCGCTGCGACCTCGGCGATCGTCAGCGGCGGGGTTGCAGCGGCCGGCAAATCGGCAGTGGCGACAGCGGTGTTGGCGCCAACCGGTGCGGCGATTGTCGCCTCGGCAGCCTGCGGCGTCGCGCCGGTCCCGGCAAGCGGCACGGGTCCGGCGGCAGGCAGGGGCGGTGCGACAGCGGCACCCGGCGCGGCGGCAGCGGCAGCCA
>CAIPXZ010000146.1 GCA_903869075.1 uncultured Myxococcales bacterium
CGATCGGGGCAAGACTCCACGCGTCGAGTCCACCCGGCGCGACGTGCAAGCCATTCGTCGCGATCTCGAGATGAGCGCCGGCGAGCCACGCACGGGCAGACGGGTCACCGAACCTCTCTGCCCTGCGAACGACGCAGTCCACCCGCTTCTTCAGCCCTTCTCGCCACGCTTCAGCGCCAAGTTCGGTCACCTCGCCACTATCCAAGCCGATCAGTTGCCCGGGCGCAAGCCACCAGAGCGCAGCAGCCGCGTATCGGGGAAACTCAGCGAGGTCTGCCTTTTGCCACTCATCATGGTGAAACCTAAACGTACATATGAGCGCCCATGGCGTCCAATACGGGGACTTGTACGGCCCGTCGTCTTCACGCCAGAGGCGAACTCGGAGAGAAAGCCAGCGGTCACCCAGACGCGCCGCGACGGTAGGTGCCAATTCCAAAAGGTGATCGTAGGGGTCGTTTGTCCGCAGATCTGGCAGAACGCCCGACCAGAAGGTCGAGACGTCGCGCAGAAGGTCGACGGCCGATCCACCCGCTTGACTGTCATTCCGCCAGTCATGGAGGGCCAGATCGCCAAACCCGTGAAGCTCCGCAACCATCAGTCCGGCCCAGGCTGCCGTCAGGTACTTCTTCACCCAATCCGCAGACAGCCGTTCGCCACGCTGCCATGCAAATTCAAGCAGCCACCGCCAAGCATATGGGCGGACATGAGCCGGCACGTGCCGGAGCAGTTCGAAGACGCGGTCGGGGTCTCGGCCTTGGATCGCCCATTCACGGGGAATCTCGATGTTGGCGAGGTCGGCCAGTACAGCGGGAGAAATCACGGGAGGCAGCCCGAAGGTTGCATCGAGCAGCGCCACAGCCCGGTCCGGCGCAGAGAGGCCAGTTTCGTCAGCCACGAGCACGCCGGCTTGAATCAGAGACTCAGCCAGCAAGCCCCCGTCCCCGCCGGCCAATCTCTTGATTTCATGCGCCATCTCCTTACGACGCGGCTTGTTCGGCTCAAGCTCAAGTCGATCGACACACCCGTCAAGGGCCCGGATTGCCTTCGATTTCCATGCCGTCTTGAGCACTTGACCGAGCGCCTCTACGGCGTCGTCGCTCGACATCCGCGACCAGCACCCGTCGTTCGCCGCAGCGATCCGCCGCTGCCAGAACGCTGCGACGAGCTCCATGCCGTCCTGGTGAAGGACGTCATTGGCCGGAAGCCGTCCCTGAGCCCGCGACCACGCGGCCGCACGGATCATCTCGCGAGCCTGCTGGGCCGTCGCTGGCGACTCACCTCGCACGATCTGCGCAGCGAGATGGATTACCGCCACGGGACGCTTGTCCGGGCCGAGAATTTCCGGCTCTTTCATTGCCCGATCAGCAAATTGCCGCAATCGGGTGTATTCGACGTCAGTCAGGTGGCCCGCCGACCGCAGGGCCATTGCACAGGCCTGGAGTTCCACGGCGCGCCACGGCGCCGGCGAGATCTCGAAGTCGGTCGTCGGAGTGTCGCGCGCCGAAGGCGGAGTCGCCAGAGCCACGGCGACGACCAGAACCTGCGGATGATTCGCGCGAAAGCGCTGCCAGCCACCCTCGGGCTCTGCATCGAGCACGTCAACCCGCACACCAGGAACGACCTTCAGGATGGCGTCAGCAAGTTGCCGCGCGCAGTGGCGGCGACCTGCCCCAACTGCTCCAACGATCCAGATCCACTCGCGGTGCGAGCTGTGAAGCGACGTGCCTCGGGCTTGGACCGTCCGCGCCCACGCGGTCGCGC
>CAIPXZ010000147.1 GCA_903869075.1 uncultured Myxococcales bacterium
GGATGTGCTCGTGCAGCACGCGCTGAATCGTCTTGTAATCCACGGCTTCCACGTGCGCTGCGTAGTTGTCGATCGCGTCCGGTGCCATGCCCAGCTGCTGCGCCCGCATCCGCATGCCCAGCTCGCGCTCGGCGGTCTCCAGGCTGGCCAGGTGCATGCCCTTCAGGTAGTCCTTGGCGAACCGCAATTCCTGAGGCGTCAGGCCCTGTTGCGCCATCTCCTCCAAGATCTTGACCGCCAGCTCCAGCGCCGCCGTCGCGTCGGCGGTCTCCGGCGTGAAGCCCAGCGCCCAGGTCGTCAGCTGCGGCCCGGACGACAGCGCCGACCAGGTGTTGTACGACCAGCCGCGCAGCTCGCGGATCTCCCGGTTCAGCCGCGACGTGAACGTGCCGCCCAGGATTGCGTTGGCGATGCCCACCGCCGTCATGTCCTTGTGGTGCGCCGCCACCGTCGGCCAGGCGATCACGACCTCAGACTGCGTGTGCCGCGGCTTGTCGATCAGCAGCAGCCGCCGTCCGTCCTTGACAGCGTGCGGCAGCGTGACCTTCGGCGGCGTGCCCGCCGGTAGTCCAATGTGCTTGTCAATCAGCGCCTTGGCCGTCGCCTCATCCACCGGCCCGGCAAAGCCGACGCGCACGTTGCCGGCGACGACGCTGTGCTTGTGGAACGCCCGCACCGCGTCCGCCGGGATCGCCCGCAGCGTCGCCTCCGTGCCGCCCGTCGGCCGTCCCAGCGCCTGGCCGCGGTACAGGTAGCGGCCGACGGCGTCGTGTGCCAGCGCCGAGTCGTCGTCGCGCAAGTGCGTCAAATCAGCGAGCAATTGCGCGCGCACCTGCTCGATGTCGGCGTCCGTCAGCTGCGGCTGCAGCAGCGTGTCCGCCAGCAGCGCCAGGAACGGATCCAGGTGCTCCAGCAGCACTTCCCCCACCAGCGACGCGCCCAGCTTGTCCACCTGGACGTCCAGGTGTGCGCCCAGCGCGTCCAGCGCCTGCGCCATCTGCGCCCGATCACGCGTGCCGGCGCCGCGCAGCGCCGCATCCCACGTCAGCAGCGCCAGGCCTTCCTGGCCCGGCGGATCCGCCAGCGCGCCGGTGTTCAGCAGCACGCGCACTTGCACAACCGGCGGCCACGGCCGCTCCACCACGAGCACAGGGGGCATAACGCCTCGCTTTGGTTTGGCCAGCGCCGGGGACGACGCCACGCCATTGAGCAGCACCAGCAGCAGGCACGGCAGGATGCAGCGCAGGCAACGGTTCATCCGCGCGTCCTGGTGCCGCGGCGCTTGCCGGCCACCTTGGGCGGCGCCATTTCACCCAGCACGACGATGCGCTGGTCGGCGACAAGGTATTTTTGCGCCACGCGCCGCACGTCGGCGACGGTGACGGCTTCCACGTCGGCGCTGAAGCGCAGCAGCGGCTGCAGCGAGCCGTAGCCGGTCAGGAAATGCCCCAGCTGTTCCGCGCGGCCATCGACGCTCGTCAGCGCGCTGAAGTGCGCCATCTTCAAGCGATTTTTCGCGGCGCTCAGCTCCGCTTCCGTCACCGGCTGCGCGCCGTTCAGCGCCTTGATCGCCGCGTCCACGCGCGCCAGCGCTTCCTTGGCCAGCTGGCCCGGCAGCAGCGTGACGTGGATGTGCAGCAGGCTGCCCAGCCGCGAATCGTTCAGGTCCGCCGAGGCGTGCGAGGCGATCGGCTTGTCAAACAGCAGCACCTGCGCCAGCCGCGTCGAGTCGCCGTTGGCCAGCAACTCCGTCAGCACGTCCAGCGCCGCCATGTCCGCGTGATCGCCCGGCGGCAAGCGCCACGCCACGGCCAGCCGCTCGGCGCCGGCGTCAATCGCCAGCGCGCGCTGCACCGCGCCCGTTGGCAGCGCCGCTTTGGGCCGCTGCGGCGCCGGCGCCTGCGGCAGCGCCGCGTAGTGCTTGACAACCTCGCGCAGCAGCGCGCCCGGCTCAAAACCGCCAACCAGCACCACAAGCGTTTGGCTTGCGGCGTAGTGCGTCTGGTAAAACTGCCGTGCATCCGCGACGTTCAGCCCCGCCAGATCGCTTTCCGTGCCGATCACCGGGTGGCCATACGGGTGCGGCCCCCACGCCAGCGTGCTCAGCGTCTCGTCGATCTGCCCGTCCGGGTCGTTGTCAACGACCTCGCGCCGCTCATTGCGCACAACGCTCAGTTCGCTGCGAAACGCCGCCGCCGTCAGGTCGAGGTTGACAAGCCGATCGGCCTCCATCTCCAGCACGACCGGCACGTGGGTGCTGGGCACGGTTTCTTGAAAAAACGTGTAATCAAGAGATGTTGCCGCGTTGGCCGAGCCGCCCATCTGCTCCAGCACCCGGTCCAGCGTGCCCGCCGGCCGCGTCTGCGTCGACTTGAACATCAGGTGCTCAAACAGGTGCGCCAGGCCGGTCTTGCCGCCCGCCTCGTCCGCCGAACCGACCGCCAGCCACGATTGCACAGCCACCACAGGCACTTGCGCGTCGGCCGCCAGCAGCACTTGCAGGCCGTTGGCCAGCTGCCAGTGCTCGACGACGCCGGCGCCAAACGGCAGCACGCCCACCAGCCGCAGCTTGGCGTCCTCGGCTTGCAACGTCGCCTCGCGGGCGCGCGCCGCGGTCTCGGCGGCTTTGACGTCCACCGGTTTGTGCACTTGCATCGCGTGTCCTTTGCCCGCCGCACGCGGCTCGGCCGCCAGCGCGGCATGTTGCACCGTCAGCGCCGCGAGGCACAGCAGCCACTTCATCGCGCCGCCTCGGGTGCGGGTCCGCGGCTCTCCGCGGTCTCCATGCCGGTGACGATCGCGTCGGCGAGCGTCTCAATTTGCGCCCGACCCATGGCGCAGAACAAGTGCGGCAGCTCCACAACCGGCAGCACCGACGCCCGACGCAGCCGCCGCACCTGCAGCTGCTGCGCCTCGTGCCAGCGCGCGTGCGCGGCGATCGCCGCCACGGTATCCACCAACAGCGGCGTCGGCGGCTCAGCGCGCTGGAGCGCCCGCAGCTGCCGCTCATCGACGAGCGTCGGCAGCACCATGTTGATGAAGAGGTTGCCCGTCGGCATCCCCAGCTTGACCCGCGCTTCCTCGCACAGCTCCAGCGCCTCAGTCGCCGGCAGCTCCTGCGCCAGCGTCACAACGTGCAGCGCCGTGCGGTTCGGATCCTCCAGCAGCGCCTGCATCTGCCGCGCGTCGTCGGCCATCGGCCCCACCGGCACGGCGGCGAGAATCGTCTGTGGCAGCCGCAGCAGCGACACGCCGTGGCCGGTCGCCGGCGCGTCGACGATGATCAAATCCCACGCCGGCTTGCCGTCGTTGCCGCGCTCCTGCGCTTCCATGTGCCAGGCCTTGCCCAGCAGCACAAGCTCGTTCATCCCCGGAATCATGCGCAAAAGCCGCTGCATGACGTCGTTTTCAAACACAAGCTTGTGCAGGGTGCGAAAGTGCAGCTTCATCTGGCCGTACTCGCGCAGTGCGTCCGCCGGCCGCAGGTTACAGCCAAACAGTGGCAGGCCAGGCACCAGCGGCACTGGCTCGTAACCGCTTGCATCCACGGCGAAAATGCGCCCCTGTTCGTCGCGGGTGTTGAGCTGGACGACGCACGTCCGCAGGCCATAGCGCGCCGCCGCCAAGCCGAGCGCCGCTGCCAAGGTCGAACGCCCCACGCCGCCCTTGCCGGACACGACAACAAACCGCCGCTGGAACATCGAACTGCGCACCGGTCATCCCTGCTCGCCCGCGCCGGGCCGCGCGATCGTCGCCGCAAGAGCACGCAAACGCAATACGCCGCGCCGGAGTCATTGATTCCGGAAGCCCATGCGTTTACCTTGTGCCGTGCCCTCGGAGACTTGCATGCGCCGTATTGCCGTCCTTTTCGCCCTCCTTGCTGCCTCGGCCGCGCTGGCGCAGCCGCCGCCGTTGGCGTTGGACGCCGTGCACGTGGACGCGGCGTATGGCGACCACCCGCTCGTGCAGACCGTGCGCGCGCAGGGCTATCTGGCGATCCTCGATCGCGAAAAGGTGCTGGACGCGCGCTTTCCCACCGATCGCGCCTGGGCGGTGCTCGACGCCGTCGGCGCGGCGGGCGTGGCGCGGCACGCGGTGGACAGCTTTGTGACGCAGGGCTTGCTGGCACGGCTGGCGATCGGCCCGTCGGGCGCGCTGCAGGCGCAGGACATCGGCGTGGCGCAACTGAACGCGCGGCAGGCGTTCGTGCTCGGCTGGCTGCGGGCGCTGGCGCTTGGCGGCGACAGCAAGCGGCTCTTGCGGCGATCGGCCAAAGTGAGCGACGCCGGCGCGCTGCAGTTGCTGGAGCGGGCGGAGCAGCAAGCGCCGGACAACCAGACGATCCGCTTGGCGCACGCGCTGATCGCCGCAGCGGCGGATGTGCAGCCGCGCCATGCCTGCGATCACGCGGTGCAGCTGGCGACGCTGGCGCGCGACCCGGGCAGCGAGAGCGTGCGGTTGGCGGTTGCCGAGCGTATCGACGCGCTGGCGCACACGCTGGGCGCGGCCTGTACCAACCGCGAGCTGGCGGCGCTGTCGGCGCCGATCCAGCTGCCGCCGCCGGCGGCGGAGATCGTCCAGGGCCAGCGCGCGCCGTTCCAAGACCGGTTTGTGTCCGCGCCGCACGCGTCGACGCCGTTTGTGGTGACCGCGCCGGTGTTCAAGGGCTGGCTGCGCGACACGGTGGTGGCGCGGATCGCCGGCGGGGCGCGGCTGGAGGTCGCGAGCCTGCTGGACGCGCTGCAGCGCGATGCGACGGGCGATCTGGCGATCGCGGTGCTGAACGCGGCGTCGCTCGTCGGCCGGATGACGCCGGATCAGGTCGGCGCGGTGGCGTGGCAGGCGGTGGCGTCCCGGCACGGGGTCACCCGCGATGCGGAGAAAGCGCAGCTGGGCATGACGACGCTGACGCCGCAGGAGCTGACCGTGTACGGCTACGCGCAGGCGCTGCGGCCGCAGGTCGTCGGCGCCCCGGATGACGTGGGTGATGCGCGGACGCTGACGCCCGCGGCGCTGTTTTCAGCGGCCAAGGGCAAGCTGCCGTCGGCGGCAACGCTGGGGCCGCTGATGGCGCTGGCGCACGCCATTGACCGTGAGCGCGAGCCGGATCCGTGCCGGCCGCACGAGGCGGAAGACGCGTTGCGCGGCGTTGTGCAGCGGGCTACCTTGCCGGATGCGGGTCGCCAGCCGCTGCTGCAGGCGCTGGACACGTTGCTGGGGCAGTGCAAGACCGCGCGGCCGTAAGCTGGCGCCGCGCAAGGGGAGGAGCGATGCCTGGGAACCGTCTGGACCCTGTGCCCGTGCTGCCGCCGTACCGCGATGGCGAACCGACATTGCGCCAGCACGGCGTGCTGCCGGCTACGCCGCCGGAGCCGGCCGACCTCGGGCCGCCGACGCCACGCGTGCAACTGGCGAGCACGGGCGCGCGCGTTGCGTTGCCGGCGGTGGAGAATTCAGCGCTGATGCATCCGGCGCCGCAGGTGGACCGCGTTCCCGCGCCGCCCGAGCGCCGGCCGCTGATGCCGTCGGCGGGCGTCAACACAGGTTCGACGCTCGCTGGCCAGCACCAGACCGTCGCGCCGCCGGGGCTGCTCAGGCCGGTGCGTGCGCCAGAGAGTTCGTCGCGGCCGCCGGTGGGGGTTGCGACGGAAGTCTCTGACCTGATTCAGACTTTTGAAGCAGGTCCCGATGATTCGCATCCCGGAATGCCGTATCCGGCCGTGGCGCAGAAGACCATTCCGCCGGGCTCGGGTATGACGATTCCGCCGCCGGGCAAGATCTTGCGCCACGGTCCGCCGGGGCTGGCCAAGGCGCCGCCGCTGCGGCCGGTGCAGCCCGTGGTGGCCGCGCTGCAGCTGCCGGCGACGGCGGTGAAACCGACGCAGACGCCCGCGCTGCTGCCGCTCGCCACCGAACACGTTGTGGCGCTTGTGCTGGAGCACCGGCAGCGGCTCAAGGCGCTGGATACCTGGGCGCGCGTGCTCGAGGTCGCCGCCGTGCTGGCTGGCGTCGGTGTGCTGCTGGCCGTGGCGGCGGGGCAGTTGCCGCTGGCGGGCGGCTTGGCGCTCGCGGCGGTGGCGCTGGCGGCGCAGGCGACGACGCTGCGGCATGTGGCGCACACGTCGGCACAGGTCTCGGCGCTGCTGGACGCACTGAGTCGGCCGTCGCGTTGACCCTCGGGGGCGATCGACCTATCATCTTGGACCCCGCGGGGCCATCCCCCCGTCATGGAGTCCACAATGTCCGCCACTCGTCGTCCTCGCGTTGCTATCAACGGTTTTGGTCGCATCGGCCGCTGCCTGACCCGCGTCGCAGCGCTCGATCCCAACTGCCCTTTTGAGCTTGTCGCTGCCAATGATTTGGCCGATCCGTCCGCCCTGGCTTACCTGACGCGCTATGACAGCACGCATGGCAAGTTCAAGGGCACGGTGTCGCTCGACGGTGACGTGCTGACCGTCGGCAGCCAAAAGGTCAAGCTTTTCGCGGCGACGGACCCGGCGACGCTGCCGTGGAAGGCGCTCGACATCGACCTGGTGATCGAGTCGACCGGCAAGTTCACCAAGCGCTCCGCGGCGGCGGCGCACCTCGCGGCGGGCGCCAAGCGCGTGCTGATCTCGGCGCCGGGCGACTCGAAGGAAGCCCCGGACGCGACGGTCGTCTACGGCATCAACACCGAGACGCTCAGGCCGGAACACACCGTGATTTCAGCGGCTTCCTGCACGACGACCTGCCTTGCGCCGCTGGCCAAGGCGCTGCACGAGGCGTTTACCGTCACCGCCGGCGTCATGACCACTGTGCACGCTTTCACCGGCGACCAGGTCGTGCTCGACCTGCCGCACAAGAAAGAGCCGCGCCGTGGCCGCACGTCCAGCCAGAACATCGTGCCGACC
>CAIPXZ010000148.1 GCA_903869075.1 uncultured Myxococcales bacterium
CCGCCGCCGCCGCCCGCCGCGCCACCACGTGCGCCGCCAGCTCCGCGTCCGAGCCATCGCCCGCCGCCGTCGCCACCGCCAGCAACGGCCGTCCGCCCAGCCGCTCCGCCGCCAGCGTCGCCGCCACAAGCCACGGCAGCGCCGCGCGCGCTGGGTCAAAATCGCTCGCCATCCGCGCCGCATCGGCCAGCGCCAGCCACGCCGGGTCCAGCAGGCCGCCAGGCCGGTTCGCCACCCACGCCGCCAGCGCGCCCGCCAGCACGTCCACGCGCCGCGCCCGCGCGTGCCAGTCGATGATCTCCGCGGCGATCCGGCTGGCATCGGCAAACCGCAGCGCTGCGTCCAGCGCCGCCAGCACGGCCTCGTCACTGCGCGCCTCCGCCGCTGGCGCCAGCGCCGCGCTCAGCGGCCGGCCGAGGTGATCGAGCCACGGGCCTTCCCCTTGGAAAACAGGAATTTGCACTTGCTTGGGCGTGTGTCGCATCACGGCTCCGTCGGTTCGTCCGGGGTGTCATCGTCGGGGCGGGTCTCGCCAAATTCGTCCAGCCGCCGGTACAGCGTCCGCACCGCCATGCCCAGCAGGCCCGCGGCGCGGCGTTTGTCGCCGCCGGTCAGGCGCAGCGTCTCGGTAATCAGCAGCCGTTCGACCTCTTCCAGCGGCGTGCCGACGGCGATGTGCAGCACGCGGCTCGGGCCTTCGACGTCGACGCGCGCGATGCGCTCCGGCAATTCCGCCAAGGTAATCAGCTCACTGCGCGCCAACACCACCGCGCGCTCCATGGCATTTTCAAGCTCGCGGACGTTGCCCGGCCAGGTCCACGCCTGCAGCGCCGCCATGGCGTCCGGGGCGATCGCCGTCACGGGCTTGCCATTTTGGCTGGCAAACCGTCGCAAAAAGTGCATCGCCAGCCCGGGAATGTCCTCGCCGCGGGCGCGCAACGGTGGCAGCTCGATGGCGATCACGTGCAGCCGGTAGAACAGGTCGGCGCGGAACCGGCCGGCCTTGACCTCGGCCTCCAGGTCGCGGTTTGTCGCCGCCACCACGCGCACATCCACGCGCTGCGCCTGCGCCGAGCCGACGCGCTGCACTTCGGACTCCTGCAGCGCCCGCAGCAGCTTCGCCTGCATGCCCAGCGGCAGCTCGCCGACCTCATCGAGCAGCAGCGTGCCAGTATCCGCCTGCTGGAAGCGCCCGTCGGTGCGGGCGATCGCGCCGGTAAAGGCGCCGCGCTCATGGCCAAAAAGCTCTGATTCTACAAGGGATTCCGGGATCGCCGCGCAGTTGACCGCGACAAACGCGCCGCTTCGGCCGCTCAGCCGGTGCAGCGCGCGGGCAAAAACTTCCTTGCCGGTGCCGCTTTCGCCTTGCAGCAGCACAGTCGTCCGCGCCGGGGCGACTTGGCCCAGCAGGTCGATGGCCCGCCGCACCGCCGGACTATGTCCAACGATATCGCGGCGTTGCCCAGCCAGCGCCAGCTCCTCGCGCAGCGCCGTATTTTCCCAGTGCAGCCGTGACCGCTCCAGCGCCCGGCCGACGGAGCGCACGAGCTCGGCGCGGCGCAGCGGCTTTGTCACAAAGTCATACGCGCCGGCTTTCATGGACTCGACGGCGGTTTCGACCGTGCCATACGCCGTCATGACGACGACCGCCGTCGATGGCGTGGTCCGCTGCACAGCGCGCAGCAGCTCCAAACCATCGACGCCGGGCATCATCAAATCCGTGACGAGCACCGCCACGCGCAGCCGCCGCAGCGCCGCCAACGCCTCGCGGCCATCGGCGACGGCAACGGTCGGCCAGCCTTCGCGCTGCAGGATCTTCTGCACGCTCTGCAGGTTCGCCGCGTCGTCGTCGACAACCAGCACCACCGGCGCATCGGCGTCCGGTGGCACGGGAATGTTCGGCAACTCAGCGTGCGAATCCGCAGCGGCCATCCCGACCTCGCGCGCTTAGCGGCCCGACCGCAGGTCGACGACGAAGCGGTTCTTGGCCGACGGCGGCTCCACCGCGGGCGGCGGCTCGGGCGCGGCCTCGGGCGTACCCGCGGCCTCACGCAAGCGCGCGACCTCCTCGGCGATCGCCGCGGACACGTCCACGGCTTCTTCGACGACTTCGGCCTCGGCCGCCACGGCGACCGCTTCGGCCTCCGCCGCAACCGGCGCTTCCTCGCCATCGGCCGGCAGCGCGCTATCCGCCACCGTCAGCGCCGGCTCGGACGCTTCCTCGCCGCTGGCCAGCGCGATCTCGTCCGCACCGCCGTCGTCCCCGCCGGCCTCGAGGCCGTCATCGCCCTCATCGCCGGGCGAGCCATCCTCGTTCTGCGGCAGCTGGTTGCCCGCCGCATCCCGACCACCCGAACGACGACGACGACGGCGGCGGCGTTGGCCGCCTTCGCGCGTGCCGTCAGCG
>CAIPXZ010000149.1 GCA_903869075.1 uncultured Myxococcales bacterium
CAAACGGCAGGCGCTTCAAGTAGGTCAGCGACGAGTAGCCCGTGCCAAAATCGTCCATCGCGAATCGTACGCCAAGCTGCTTCAGCGCCCGCATTTTGCCGATCGTCAATTCGACGTTCTTCAGCGCCGTCGACTCGGTTAGTTCGAGCTTGAGCAAGTGCGCCGGCGCGCCCGTCTCAGCCAAGACGTTGCGCACACGGTCCTCGAAGTCGACCTGGGCGAACTGACGTGCGCTCACGTTCACCGCGATGGGGAGGTTGCGCGTCTGCACCTGGGTTTGCCACACGTGCAGCTGCTGGCACGCGGCACGCAGCACCCACTCACCGAGTTCCAGAATCAAGCCAGACTCCTCCGCGAGCGGGATGAAGTTGTTCGGCGGGATCAGTCCCCGCTGCGGATGATTCCAGCGCACGAGCGCCTCGGCGCCCATCGGCGTGTGGTCCGGTCCCACCTGCACTTGGTAGTACAGCTCCAGCTGATCGGCGTCCAACGCTGCGCGGAGTTCATCCACCTGTGCCGCGCGCTCTGAAAGCCGCTGTTGCATCGCTGCGTCAAAGAAGCGCACGGCGTTACGACCACTTTGCTTGGCTTGATACATCGCCGAGTCTGCGTATTGCAGCAGCGTGTCGAGTTCCTCATGGCCATTTTGGAACAGGACCACGCCGACGCTGCACGCGCTGTTGTGCGTGTGATCCTGCAGAACGTACGGCCTGCTCAAGCTGGCGCGAATCCGCTCTGCCACAACGTTCGCCTGCTTGGCGGCCACTTCACTTTCCGGGCTCAGCTCGACCAACAAAATCGCGAATTCGTCGCCGCCCAAGCGCGCAATCGTGTCGCCGTCGCGCACGCAGCGCACCAGCCGCCGCCCCACCTCGCGCAGCATCTCATCGCCGCGTTCGTGCCCCTTCGTGTCGTTCAAGATCTTGAAGTGGTCGAGATCGAGGAACATGACGGCACCATGCACACCGCGCCGCGCCATCGACGCCGATGCCTTGCGGTGCGCGTCGATCAACATCCGCCGATTCGGCAATTCCGTGAGCACGTCGTAGAACGCCGCCTGGCGGATCGCCTCATCGTGGCGTTTGCGTTCGGTGATGTCGCGGATGAAGGTGAGGAAGCTGCCGTCCTGCGGATCGCACCAGATCGAGAGTTCGACTTGGACCGCCGTCCCATCGCGTCGTCCCAGCCGACCTTCCATGTGCGTTTGGCCGCGTCCTGCCAGATCGTCACGGACTGCGCGTGCCGTTCCGGCGGGAAAAGGTTCCGCCGCGAGTACGCTGACAGATTGGCCGACGAGCTCGCTGCGTTCCCATTGCAGCATCGTGCAGACCGCTTGGTTGGCGTCCAAAATGATGCCGTTCGTGCTGATGAGGTAGAAGCCGTCCATGCTCGCGTTGGTGATCGCCTCAAAGCGCCCTGCCAACCGTTCGCGCTCCGCGTGCCCCGCCGCTTGTTGCTCTTCCCGGCGCCTCTCGTCGGATAAGTCCCGGATAAACGCGGCCATCTCGTTGTGTTCGGGCAAGTGCATCAGGGAGACTTCAATCGGCACCAAGTGCCCATCGCGGTGCCGGTGGTTGCGGCGGAAGCGCTGGACGCCTTCGCCCTCGATCACGCTCAGGATGTGCGCGCGGACGTGATCCTTCGAGTTCTGCCTTTCCGTGAATTTCTGGATGTGCGCGCCGATGACCTCCTCGCGGGGGTAGCCCATGATC
>CAIPXZ010000150.1 GCA_903869075.1 uncultured Myxococcales bacterium
GTCGCCCGCGGGCTTGGCCTCGGGCTCGTCGCCACCAAAAATCGCGTCCTCCCGCGAGCGCTCATCGGCGGTCGGCGGGTCAGCTGCCCAGGCTGTCGCAGGCAGGCACAACGTCAGGGCAATCAGGATCTTGTTCATCGCGATTGGGACTCCAACCACGCTTTGGTAAAGAGGTTTGCCGGCAGCGCGTTCAGGTCCTGCTCCTTGAGCAGGATTGTCGTCGAGTTGCCCTTCTCCACCTCGTCAAAGATGCGGATTTCCTTGGGCGTCCAGACATCGCCCTTCTTGGACGGGCTGAACTTTTTTGCCCACTTGGGCGTGTAGGTCGTGCGCATCAGCTTGCCGCTATCGGCAAACTCCTGCTTTTTCAAGGTATTACCCGACGTCGTCGACAGCCACAGCACAAGCTTGGCGTACGCCGCGTCCACGCCCTTTTTCAGCGTCAGCGTCATCTTGTGGGTCCACATCGCGCCCAGCTTCTCCGGACCTTCGTACTTGATGCTGTATTCCTCGGCGAGGCGCGACTCGTCAAAATCGGCGCGCCGGCTGTCCGTGCCGCCGATCTTCTCGCGCTCCGTGCGCCGCTCCCACTTGCCCGTCGTCGGGTCGTACATCCACAGGTTCTTGTCTACCCGCAGGTAACCTTTGCCTTTTTCCGATTTCGGCGCCTCAAACAGGATCATCAGCTTGTCGTCGGCGTCACGGCGAAACACCAGCGCGTCGAAGACGACGTCGTTCTTGTTGCGCTCCTTGCGCTCGATGTAGACGACCGTCTTGTAGTCGCCGGAGTTGCGCTGGCGATCATCCAATTGCTGAATCCATTTCAGCGCTTCCGGCTCAGTCAGCGGCGCCGGTTGCACATCGGCGGCGGCCGCGGGCGCGTCGTCCGCCCAGGCAGGCAGCGCGGTCAGGAACAGGCAGGCAGTGAGAAAATACTTCACGTCAGGACCTCAAAAGGCTTGAATCAATTGGAAGAATGCATCGCCTCGACCGGCTGCAGCCGCGCCGCGCGCCAAGCCGGCAGGATCGAGCCGAGCGTCGTCACGCCGGCGATGACCACGAGCGACAACAGCACCGTGGGCACGTTGACAAGCAGCGTGACCGTCTCGGACATCAGCACCATCTGGAAACCCTTGATCATTTTCAGGTGCGCGGCGTTCAGCCCGTACGCCGCCAGGACGCCGAGGATCGCGCCCGCCGTCGAGGAAATCAGCGCCAGCAGCGCGCCCTCGGTCACGAACATCGCCAGCACCGTGTGGCGCTGCATGCCAATCGCCCGCAGCGCGCCCACCTCGCGCGTCCGCTCGCGGATCGCCATCCACAGCGTGTTCATCACGCCGATGATGATAATCGCCAGCAACACCATGAAAACAATCACGATAATCGCACGGAAGCCGACCAAGGTCCAGCGCATGAACGGGTCTTCATCCATCCACGTCGTCACGTCGATCTTCTGCCCGGTCCAGTCCTCGCGCTTGACGATGTCGAACTTCTGCCAATACGGCTTTTCCGTATGATCCATCACGCGATAGCCCGACTTGACGAGCTCCACCCGCAGCCGCGCCGCCACCGCTTCCGCCTGCTCCCAATCCTTCAGGTACAGCTGGATGCCGCCCGCCGTCGCCGGATCGAAGCCGTACAGCTCGCGCAGCGTCGTCATCGGCACGTAGGAGAAAAAGCTGGAGAACATGCCCAGCGGCTTGGCGATGGCCACGACCTTGCAGTCAATCGAATTGGCGGCGCCGCGAAACGTCTGCGAGCTCAGCGTCACGTTGTCGCCGATCTTCAGCTCCAGCCGCTCGGCGGTCTGCTCGAAGATGAGGATCGCGTGCGGCTCGCTCAGCTTTGTCACGTCGCCGTGGACAATCTCGAGGATATTCTTGAAGTTGGCTTCCTGCTCGATGTCGATGCCCGACACCACCGCCATCTGCGACGAGACGTCGCTGACGAGCTTGCCAAAGCCGCGACCGCGCACCACGACGGACTGCAGGCCTGGCGTCTCTTTCTCCACGATTTCACGGAGTTTCTTGTAATTCGTCACCACCGGCGCCGCCGTGCCGGAGGTGATCTTGTAAAAGCCGGCGACGTTGACGTGGCCGGTCGACAGCGTCGTCGCGTTGCGCAGCATGGACGCCTGCGTGCCATTGAACAGCGCCGTCAGCAGCACAAGCAGCACGGTCACAATCGCGATGGCGCCGCCCAACAGCAGCGTCCGCTTGCGGTTGCGCGCCAGGTTGCGCGCGGCGATTTGCAAAAGGGTGAACATCAGGTCTCCGTGGTACCGGTCATTCTGAATCCTGCATCGCCGCCAGCGGCGTGATCCGCATCGCCAGCCAAGCCGGATAGAGCGTGGAAATCAGCGTCACAATCATCACCGCCAGCATCGCGACCGGCAGGCCCCACGGCGGCAGCGCCGGGTAGAACCGCGGGCCGCCGGACAGGAAGACCATGAAATCATTGCCAGCCAGCAGGCCGAAGTGGCCAAAATAGGCCACCAGGCCATAACCGAAGGCGCAGCCGATGGCGCCGAAGACGATCGCCATCACGAAGGCCTCGACGACGAACATCCACAGGATTTCAGTGCGTTGTGCGCCGATCGCCCGCATCGTGCCGATCTCGCGGGTGCGCTCCAGCGTCGACATCACCAGCGAGTTGTTGATGATGACGAGCGACACAAGGAAGATGATGAAGATCGAGAACGCCAGCACGGCGTAGATGACGCCGATGAAGTTGCCGACGAGGCCGGAGGCGGCGCGCCAGTCCAGCGCCTTGAGCTCAAACTTGTTCTCGTCAATCAGGCGGTTGACTGCGATCATGCCATCTTTCACATCAACGCCGGGCTTGAGCATGATGGCGATGTTGCGGATGACGCCGCCGTCGATCTCGGCTTGCGAATACACATGCGATTCCAAGCTCTTGGCAAACGCCTTGGCGCCCGTGCCGCCGTTGCCCGCCGCCACAACCGTCGGCGTCGCTGCCGCGGGCGCGTCCGTGGGCGTAGCCGCTGCCGCCTGCGCGGGTGTAGCGTCGCTCGTGTCCTCGACGACCTCGCCGCCGCCCTTGCCGAACAGCTCGTCCTCAGCGCTGTCGCGCTTGAGTTCCTTGACGCCGCTCTCCGCCTGCAGCTTGGCAATCTCGGCCTTTTTGTCGGCCGTCATGTAGCCCAGCAAGTCGCGATAGGTCATCAAATCCAAGATGTTGAACGCGCCGGCCATGGTCGAGCGGTCCAAGCCGTGGAAGCGGAACGTGCCGAACATTTTGACGTTCACTGTCGTGGCGTAGCCAGACTGCGAGAAGCCGTTGATTGTCATCGTGTCGCCGACGCGGATGCCGTACAGGCGAATCTTGGGCGCGATGACCTTGTAGAACAGCGCGTAACGCTTGGCGAAATTCGCGTCGTTGACATCCATGAAGGCATCCACAAGCTTCGCCAAATCCGTCTCCTGGCTCGCCAGCTCCGCCTGCAGCGCCGCTTTGACAGCGTCGGTCGCGACGTCATCCAACTGGAAAGTAATCTCCTTGTATTGCGTGCGGTTGAGCTTGATCCACTGCTTGATTTCCTCGTCCGTCGCGACCTTGGCGCCCTCCGCCAGCCGATCGCGGATCTTGTCGAGGCGCCGCGCGGTCTTATGCTTGACCTGCTCTTCGTATGTGAATTTGTTGAACAAAAAGCCGCGCTGTCCCGGCGGAATCGGCGTGCCGTCCACCATCTCAAAGCGGTCAAAAACCTGGCGGAAGCGCTCCGTGTCCGTGCCGACGTAGCGCAGCATCAGCATGTCTTCGCCAATCGCCATCTTGGCGATTTTGTTCTCCAAAAACTCGAGGTGGCTGTATGGATCCTGGTCGAAACTGTCCCAAAACGCCGGTTGATTGGCTTGCGTCACATCGACGAGGCCGGATTTCATGTCGTCCGACATCTTCTCCTGGTCCGTGAACCCCTTCAAATTCTTCAGTTCGTCGTCCAGCAGCGCCACCATCCGCCGCACATGGCGGCGTACGACGTCGGTCTGGATTTTGTCGCCGGCTTTGACGGCGTTGCGCAGCGCTTCCAGCTTCACGTCCAGCACGTTGCCGCCGAAAACAATCGACGAATCAATGCCTTGCGGCACGACCGCCGCCACCTCGGGCAGCGCCTCCAGGGCCTTGCGGATCTCCGGGAAATTGTGGATGTAGCCGATTTCATTGGAGCCCATCTGGCCGAAAATCGACAATTCGTCCTTGGCGCCCTTTTGCTGCAGCTGAATGTGGGCGGCGACCGAGTTGACGATGCTTTTGGACATCGACGAGTCGATGGACGAAATCAGGCTCAGGCCGACGATGATGAGAAATGCCGCAAACACCAGCAAGCCGCCGACGATCGCAGATTTCACCTTGTGGGTCAGGAGGTTGCGTAGCGCAATGTGAATCAGAATCATCGGCTGCGCCTCACGCCTGACGCGTCTGGTACTGTTCGGCTGTCTCTTCAGCGACGATGCGACCGTCCACAAGCCGCACGACGCGACCGGCGCGCGACACGACCTTTGGGTCGTGCGTCGAGAACAAGAAGGTCGTGCCCTCGCGGTTCAATTCCTGCATCAAATCAAGGATTTGGTTGCCGGTCACCGAGTCCAGATTCGCCGTCGGTTCGTCCGCCAGCACGATGCGCGGCAGCGTCACCAGCGCCCGCGCGATGGCCACGCGCTGCCGTTGACCGCCGGACAGCTCGCCCGGACGGTGGTGCGCATACTCGGCGATGCCGACGCGGTTCAGCAGGTCCATGACCCGCTCCTTGCGCTGCGCCGCGTTCATTTTCTTCTGCAACAGCAGCGGAAATTCGACATTTTGGAACGCGTCCAGCACGCCAACCAGGTTGAACGACTGGAAAATGAAGCCCAGCGCGTTCAGGCGCAGCCGCGTCAGGTCGCCCTCCGCCAGCTTGCCGGTGTCCTGCCCCGCGACGATGACCTGGCCGCGCGTCGCGACGTCGACACAGCCGATGAGGTTGAGCAGCGTCGTCTTGCCCGAGCCCGAAGGCCCTGCAATCACAGTGAATTCGCCCGGGGCGATCTCCAGCGAGACCTGCCGCAGCGCCGTGACGGTCACTGCGCCGAGCTTGTAGTCCTTGTCCACGTTGGACAAATGGACGATGGGTTGGGAGGAAGGGGTCGTGGCCATGTGCTGTCCTGATGCCTCGCGTGCGGGCGCGGCCGAAGATTTGGAACCCGACGGCGTTCACAGTCAATCCCGCCACGGGCCAACGTCATGCAATTTTTGCGATTCTTTGCGCCAAAGTCGCCGCGCCGTGGCACCGCTTGGCGGCGACCAATCGCGAAATTCCCGGCAAAATCAAGGGCGAGAGAGCCACCAAGCGGCTGCAGCACCGCCTGCAGCCAACGCCGCCGCTGCCAGCCACAGCCACGGCACGCCGGCTGCGCCGCTTGATCGCCCGGCCGCGGTGCCGGCGACGACACCCGGACGCCCCGCACGCGCGTTGCGCACGGCCACGGGCCCGCCGCCGGCCGGGTCCAAATGGTCCGAGAGCGGCGCGGACGCGCGTCCCGCATCGGCCGAGTCACCCCGCCCCACCGCGCTCGGTGCGTACGGCCGCACGGCCACTGTCGCGTCGGCCAGCGGCGCCGTCGCGCCAACATCCAGCCGCTGCACGGACTTCTGGGTGTTGCCGCCCAGCGGGTCCGACGGCGTCACAAGCTGCGAATGGCCCGGCTCCAGCCGCTCCACCGCGTCGGGCGTCTTCTCGTCCGGCACCGTCTGGAACGGCGACGGCACAAGCGTGCGGTCGATCATGCCCGCGGCAAAGTCGTCGCTCAGGCCACGCAC
>CAIPXZ010000151.1 GCA_903869075.1 uncultured Myxococcales bacterium
GCGCCCGCGCCTGCGCCGCCGCCCGCTGCCGTCTGGTCGGCGAGCGCGCTGGCCTTGCAAGCCGCCGATGCCGTCAACGCGGACGTCGCTGCCGCCGATGCGACAGCCGATGCCGCCGCGGCGCTGCAGACGCTCGAGCCGGATCGGCTGGACCCGCTCATCGCCGCGCACCAGGCCGAGAAGCTGCGGCTGACGGGCACGCCGGCGGCGCAGGCGCTGTACCGCAGTCAGCACGGGCTGTCGGCAGGCAGCGATGCGGAGGACTGCGCGGTGTACGTTCGCCAGCGCTGGACCGCGGCGCAGCAGCTCGCGTGGGCGCGCGCGGGCGTGCAGGTGAACCCGGACGTGTGGGTGCCGGCGGTGCCGGAGTACCGCCACCCGTACGGCTACCACCTCGCGCGCGTGCCGTATGCGCAGATCGCCAGCGTGCTGGCCGACCCGACCGTCGTCGCGCTGCGCAGCACGGAAGTGCCGTCGCTGCCGCAAAATGACCTGGCGCGGGCGGCGATCAAGGCGGACCTCGTGCAGGCGGGCACGGGCGTGACCGCGCGCACCGGCGCGGGCGTCAAGCTGTGCATCGCCGACAGCAGCCTGGACACGTCGCTCACGGACATCCCGACGCCGGTCGAGAAATACGACATGACAACCGGCACCACCACCGCCAACTGGAGCACGACCGTCGCCTCGCTCGTCAGCGCGCACGGCACGCACGTCGTCGGCTCGGCGGTCGGCAGCGGCGGCTATTCCAGCGGCAAGTACAAAGGCGGCGGCCCCGGCGCGTCGCTGTATTTCTACAAAATTGGCGACAACGTCACGTCCAACGCCACCTCCACCGACGAGATCGAGGCCATCCAGCGCGCCACCACCGTCGGCTGCAAGATCTTTTCGATGAGCTACGGCGCTGTCGGCGCCGATTTTGATGGCTCCGGCACCGTCGAGCAGGCGATCGACGCCGCCACCGTCGCCGGCGTCACCGCATTTTTGGCCGCGGGCAACAACGCCGGGTCCGGCTGGCACGCGCAGACCGCCAGCATCGCCGCCGGCGGCAACGCCACGATCAGCTACACGGTCAACAACACCGCTGGCGCCAGCGCCTACACGACGCCCATCCAAATCAACGTCGTGTGGCGTGACGGCGCCGCGGTGGACACCAACATCACGCCGTCGATGAGCGGCTTGGGCACGGGCGAGAGCTATGCCCAGAACCCCGCCACGCACACAACGCGCAACACCAAGACGCGCTTGACGCAGCTGACGCCCAACGTCGCCGCCGCCAGCAGCAAAACGTACACGCTGACAATCGCCAACGCCGCCAGCGGCACCGCGACGCGCGTTCACGCGTACTTATTGCCAAGCCTCGCCACAATCACGTTCACCGCGCCAGACACAAGCACGACGATCGCCTCACCCGCCGACGCCGACAGCGCCATCGCCATCGCCGCCTGGGTGCACCGGACAAGCTGGACGGACTGGACCAACAGCGGCTGGACGTTCGGCGAAACGCTCAGCACCGTCGCCAGCTTCAGCAGCCGCGGCGCGCGCATCGACGGCACGCAAAAGCCGGACGTGGCGGCGCCGGGCTCGGCGATGATCTCGACAAAAGACAGCGCGATCGCCCAGTCGAGCGCGTACATCATCGACGACGACGGCTTGACGCTGAACGGCTCCGGTCCGGCGCACTACACGGTGATGGAAGGCACGTCCATGGCCACGCCGATGGCGGCGGGCGCCGCGTCGCTGCTGCTGGAGGCGTATCCGGGCTTGAAGCCGGCGTACGTCAAGAGCGCGCTGACCAGCACGGCGTCGCTCAAAGCCGCGCCGGACTTCAACGCCGGCTATGGCCTGATCGACATCCGCGCGGCGATCCTCAACCTCGTGCAAGTCTGCGGCGACGGCGCCAAGAGCGGCACCGAGCAGTGCGACGACGGCAACACGACGGCGGGCGACTGCTGTTCGGCGACGTGCACCTTCGAGTCGAGCAGCTCCGCCTGCAGCGACGGCAACGCCTGCACCAGCGGCGATTTGTGCAGCGGCGCGGGCGCCTGCGTGCCCGGCGGCGCGACGAACTGCGATGACGGCAACCCGTGCACAACGGACAGCTGCGTCCCGGCGACCGGCTGCACGCACGTGAACGCCGCCAACGGCACGGCGTGCAACGACGGCAACGCCTGCACGCAGACGGACACGTGCCAAGCCGGCAGCTGCAGCGGCGCGAACCCGGTCAGCTGCACGGCGCTGGACCAGTGCCACACCGCGGGGACGTGTTCGCCAGCGACGGGCGTGTGCAGCAATCCCAATGCCGCCA
>CAIPXZ010000152.1 GCA_903869075.1 uncultured Myxococcales bacterium
AACGCCGCCGGCCGCCTCCGCGTGACACGGACGCCGCACATGCTACAGTCAGCCCGCCCGCGCGCCGGGCCTCCATCCGCACCCATTCGCGAGTTCACCATGATCGACAAGCACTTGCAGCACGAGACTCTCCCCGACGGCCGCCCCGCCGTGCGCTTTACCGGCCGCTTCCTGTTCCTGTACCAGGACATCGAGCTGGTGCGGCGCCAGCTCGCCGGCGAAAATATCCCGTGGGATCCGACGCTTCCGTTGATCGACAACATCTCGACCGACGAGATCACGCCGGGCTGGGTCTGCTTCTACTTTGACGAGACGCTCGGCGAGTACAGCCTGGTCGGCCTGCGCGGCGGCGTCATCGAGCGCAACAGCATCAAAAACGGCGACTTCGCGGTGATCGTCAGCGGCAAGTCCAAGGGTTGCGGCTCGTCGCGTGAGACCGCGCCGTTCTCCGAACAGGCCGCGGGCGTGCGGCTGATCATCGCCCAGACGATTGAGAAAATTTACAGCCAAAATAGCCAAAACATTGGCCTCTTGACCTCGCACGACTTCGGCCTCATCGGCCGCATCCAGGCCGGCGAGGCGATCCCGCTGGCGGAATTCGTCACCGGCTTGGACCCGGTCGCCACGGAAATCGTGAGCCGCGGCGGGCTTTTTGCCTACAACACAGCGCGCTTGAACGGCGAAGTGCAGCCGCCGCCGTTGACGACCGCGCCGCGGCCGCTGACGCTCGTCGAGAAGATCATCGCCCGCAAGGTCATCGTCAACGCCAAGACCGGCCAGCTGGGCGTGCCGGCGGTCAAGCCGGGCGACGCTGTGTTCGTGCGCTCGGATGTGCGCTTTAGCCACGATTACACGACGGCGATGGCGCAGGTCGCGTTCAAACAGGGCGTCGGCAAGGACGCGAAAGTCACGGATGCGGCGAGCATTTTCGCGTTCCGCGACCACCTGACGTTCCTCAACCAGGTGATGTCGGACAAGCACAAGGCGATGGGGCTGGAGGCACAGGCCGGGCAACTCGCGATTATCCAGCGGGAATTCTGCGCCGAGCAAGGCATCCGGCTGTACGACGAGCTGGCCGACGGCTCCGGCAGCGAGGCGATCTGCCACAACGCCGTGCTCGAGGACATCGGCCTGCCGGGCGACATCGTCGTCGGCACCGACAGCCACACCTGCACCGCCGGCGCGCTCGGCACCTTCGCTTTCGGCGTCGGCAGCACGGACATGGCCAACACTTGGTACACAAAGGACATTCGCGTCTCCGTGCCCGAGAGCGTGCGCTTCCACGTCACCGGCACGCTGCGCCCGGGCATCGCCGCCAAGGACATCATCTTGCGCATCATGGCGACGCCGTTCATCAAGGACGGCAAGGCCATCGGCAAAGTCCTTGAATTCTGCGGTCCTGGCGTCGAAGCGCTGGGCATGGACGAGCGCGCGACGCTGGCCAACATGGCGGTGGAAGCCGGCGCGACAACGGGCGTCATCGCCGCCGACGACACGGTTGTCGCCTACCTGCGGCGCGTGCGCCCGGGCATCGACACGTCGGCGCTCGAATTCCTGCGTAGCGATCCGGACGCCGAGTACCTCGCGAGTTTTGAGATTGATCTCGACCACTTGGACCTGATGGTTGCGACCCCGGGCGACCCGCGCAACGGCGTGCCGTTGAAGGAACTCGGCCCGCACGTGGCGATTCAGGTCGCGTACGGCGGCTCCTGCACCGGCGGCA
>CAIPXZ010000153.1 GCA_903869075.1 uncultured Myxococcales bacterium
AACATCTTCTCGGGGCGGATTCTGGAGATCGAAGGGCTGCCGGATCTGAAGGTCGAGCAGGCGTTCGAGCTGTCGGACGCGTCGGCGGAGCGGTCGGCGGCGGCGTGCACGGTGCACCTGAACAAGGAGCCGATCATCGAGTACATCACCAGCAACATCTCGCTGATGAAGTGGATGATCGCCAAGGGTTATCAGGACCCGCGGACGCTGCAGCGGCGCATCGCGGCGCAAGAGGCGTGGCTGGCGAAGCCGGAGCTGTTGAAGGGCGATGCGGACGCGGACTACGCGGCCATCATCGACATCGACCTCGCGGAGATCCACGAGCCGATCGTCGCCTGTCCGAACGACCCGGACGACGTAAAGACGCTGTCGGAAGTGGCGGGCGCGAAGATCGACGAGGTCTTCATCGGCTCGTGCATGACGAACATCGGTCACTTCCGCGCGGCGTCCAAGATCCTGGAAGGCAAGCGGGATCTGCCGGCGAAGCTGTGGATCGCGCCGCCGACCAAGATGGACGCGCAGCAGCTGACCGAGGAAGGCATCTACGGCGTGTTTGGCTCCGCCGGCGCGCGGACGGAAATGCCGGGCTGCTCGCTGTGCATGGGCAACCAAGCGCAGGTGCGTGAGGGCGCGACCGTGATGTCGACGTCGACGCGCAACTTCCCGAACCGCTTGGGCAAAAATACGTTCGTCTACCTCGGCTCGGCGGAGCTCGCGGCGATCTGCGCGCGCCTCGGGCGGATCCCGACGAAAGCCGAGTACATGGCGGACAGCGGCGTGCTGGCGGCGACGAGCGACAAGATCTACAAGTACTTGAACTTTGACAAGATCTCCGCCTTCAAGATCGACCCGGTGCAGGGCGGCTTCGCCTAGACCCAGCCGCGTCTGCCGTTACGACGGTCCGTCGCCGAGCACGCCGCGCAGCACGTCATCCACAAGCACGGAGACCTGCAGGATGTGGTTGACGTCCAGGTGCTCGCCGTCCTTTTCCAGCTGCAGCTGGTTGAAGTAGCCGATCTCGAGCGCGAAATTGTCGCTGAAGGCGCGGCCAAAGCCGAGAAATAGCCGGTTCTGGTCGAAGGCGTGGTGGCCGGTCACGTCGCTGCCGCCGTTGACGAAGATCTCGTCGAAGCCGACGAAATACGTGCTGCCGCTGTGGATCGCCGCGCCGTCAAAAGGCCGAACGATCTTCAGCTAGTAGCGCAGCCGCAGCACCTGTTCGTAGTCACGCGCGCGGTCGCGGATGTCCCGGCCTTCCAGCCGCACGCGGTTGGCGAGGGTCCCGCCGGGCAGCTGCGTGTAGAAGCTGGCCTGGAGCGCGACGCGGAACTCGGGGTATTCGCGCTGGCCAACCTCGGGAATCGCGAAGTTGTACCACAGGCCGGCGAAGGCCGAGACGCGCACCGCGCGGTTCGGGTAGTAGTGTAGCCACGGGCGGATCGCCAGCTGCTGGTTGTAGCGCAGCAGGTCGCTGCCGCCGATGTCGCTCTGCCGCGCGTATTGCAGGTCAAACTGCGCGCCCCACTGCGGGTTGAAGCGGTGGGCGGCGTCCAGCTCCGACCAGACCTGCGAGGACGGCACGATGTCCAGGGCGAAGGCGGTCGCGGCCGGCAAAAGCAGGATGGCGGCGCAGGAAATCAAGATCCTTGGAATCCAGTGTCGCATCAGGGACCTCGGACGCACGAGCGCGCGGAGCTGCGGGCCGTCGCGCCAGTGTGCGGACGCGGCGGCAGCGGGTCAAGCGCGAGCGGCATGGGCGGCAGAAGGGTGGCGCCGGCACGGCCTTGACTGGCCTGACCGGCGGCGCAAACTCCGGATGGTCCAGCGGCGGCGGAGCGTTCGATGCGGTCGGCAAGTTCCAGCGTTCTCCGAGTCGCCGTGGGCGCCCTCGCGGCCCTCGTCGTCACGAGCTGTTCGGACACGACCTCGACCGCGCCCTTGCGATCCTGCGCGACCGTCGATCCCGCCTGGCGCCACGTCTTCCCCGGCCGCGTCCCGCGCGCGGTAGCCAACGCCACCGGCGGCTGCGGCGACGTCCTCGTGGCGTTTGACGACGGCGTCGACGAACTCACCAGCGACGGCATCCGCTGCGCCCGGCACCTCTGGCCCAAAACCTTCGCCGCCACCGTCCCGTTGGCCAAGTCGCGCGCGGTGCCGGGCGGCATCCTGATCGCCAACGGCGCGCGGCAGGTCGTCAAGGTCACCGCGCAAGCCACCACGGTCTGGCTCGACCTGCCCGCCGCGCCGAGCATCGACACCATCACCGATTTTGACGAGAGCCCGTGCGGCGAGCGCTACGCCGTCGACGACTACAACCTCTGGCGGCTCGACGACAGCGGCGTCAAGATGTGGTCCCAGCCCGGCACCGACTTTGGCAGCATCGCCGCGACCTGCAGCGGCGTGTTCGCCGCCATCGATTTCTTCCCCGACGGCTTGGGCGGCACGGCGACGCACTGGAGTCCAACCGGCGCGGCAAACGGCCCGTTCCACCTGACGAATCCGCCCTACGACATCGACGCCGCGACGGTCATCGGCCACGTGGGCGATCTGCTTGTGGCGAGCGTGGACGACGAGGATGCCGCCATGCGCTCCAGCAAACGCGCGGTCATCGTCGACGCCGCGGGGACGCTGCAAGCGCAGATTCCGCTGGCGCATTGCGATGTTTGGGACACGCCGCAGCCGGTGACGCCGTGCGTGCAGGAGGACGCCCTGAGCGCGGTGGAATGGCCGGCAGGTCAGGTCGCGTGGATCGTGCAAGTGAATTCGGCCGAATGCCCCGGCAAAGGCTGTTCCGTCACCTACCGCATCGAGAGCCGCAGCGGCACCGGCCAACTCCTGTTCTCGCGCACCCTGACCACCACCGGCGAGACCGTCAGCCAGATTTGGCCCACCGCCGACGGCGGCTTGGTCCTCAGCGGCACGACCGGCGCCATCGACGGCTTGCTCGTGCGCCTGCCCGCGTGCGCGCTCAACCCGGAGGCGCCATGAACCGCGCGCGCTGGGCTTTGCTGCTGCTGTTTGCCGTGGCCTGTTCCAATGCGCCGGACACGCTGCCGCCGCCGTACACGTGCGAGGACGTGCCGCTCGCCGCTGCGCAAGCGTGGAGCAAAATGGCGCTTTTGGGTCTTGCGCCGACGACAACCGGCTGCGGCGTGGCGCTGGCGGCGTTTGACACGGGCTGGCAATCCCTGAGCGTGGGGCTGACGCCGTGCGACGCGCAGCCGTGGCCAGATGGCTTTACGCCCGCGAGCGCGCGCACGCTGGCGCCGGAAGGCTTGCTGGTGACGAACAAAGAAGCGACGAAAGTCGTCAAGCTGACGGCGACCGGGCCAACCACGTGGTGGTCGCAGCCCTTGGCCAGCGCGGCGACGGTCGCGGACGCCGATGAGAGCCCGTGCGGCGATCGCTACGTGCTGCTTGCGGATACCGACGCGAACCACCTGCTGCGCTTGAGCGCCGCGGGCGGCGTGCTGTGGGACCAGCCCGGGCCGTTCACTGGCCTCGCTGCCGCGTGCGACGGCGTTTACGTCGCCGCCCGCGCGGTTTCAGCCGTTCAGCCCAGCCACTACATGGTCTCGCACGACGCGTGGCTGGCGCGCCTCACGCCCGACGGTCACGAGCTCTGGCGCCAGGTCCGCACCCCGGGCGGCGACTGGACAATCGACAGCGTCACGGCCATCTACGGCGGCGTCGCGGCGCACTTCATCGCGTTGTCGATGATCGGCTACTCCGACGCGCGCGATCTCGAGAGCTTCCACGCCGACGGCACGCCCGGCACGCGCCACGACATCCGCGCCTGGGCCCAGGGCGGCAACTTCCACTACAACGACATCGCACTGCGGCCCGTCGCCTGGCCAACGGGCGCCTGGACCTGGCCCATCGCGTACCAAGCTTCAGGTCCGTCTTGGGTCAAGGACGACACGCGCGTCGAAATCGTGAATGACGACGGGACCTTGCTGCTGTCGCGCAGCGTGTCGCTGCAGTTTGCCACGACCGCGGCGGTGCTCGGCGACGGCAGCTTGGTCATCGGCGGCGACACCGCGTGGTTCTATCAGCCGTTCGGCGACGCCTGGGCCGTCCGCATGCCCGCCTGCGCCGCGCCGGAGTGAGGCGCGGTCAGCGCTGCGGCGCTTTGCCGTCGCTGGGGAAAAAATCGCCAAGCGCCAAGCCGATGCGCAGCGAATTGGCGAAGCGGTCAAAGCTCAGCAGCGTCTCGTCGTAGCCGGCAAAATATTGCACATAAACCGAGGTCGAGAGCGCGCGGATGGGCGTGCGCCAGCGCAGCCAGAACTCGCCGCTGCCGAGGAATTTCGTGCCTTTGCGCAGGACGGCGCCGAGCACGAACTGCGCGTAACCTGAGCCATTTGCGGCGCTGTCGAGGCCGCACTCGACGCGCAATTCGCCGTAGCCGGTGTACTGCACGAGCGTCGGATTGCCGCCGCCGTCGCTGTCGAGGCTACTGTCGACAAACGGCCACCACACTTTGGGTTGCAAGATGAAATACAGGCGGTCGGTGAAGTAGACGCCAAAGCGGCTGGCGGCGGCGATGCGGTTCCAGCTGCGTGAAGTGGGCCCGGCGACGCCGTTGGACTCGTGCTCGGCCAGCACGCGCGCCCAATAGAAATGCACGCCGGGGACGCCGTGGGCCCGGCCGCCGCGGCTGTCAGCGGCGCGAAACGCGAGAACCAACGCGGGGTTGTAGTTGGTGTCCTGCAGCGGCGAGGACTTGCTGAAATCCCACAGCCGCCACAGCGATTTTTGCGTGTAGCCGATGTAGACAGCGAACGGCGTTTCGTTCGGAAAGACGTCAAAATTCGTGCTGATTTGGAACTTCGCGTCGGCGTTGCCATCGCCGGTCACGCCGGGGATGCGGGTGATGAAATAGTTGTCGCGATCCTCAGAAAACAGGCCGGCGAGGCTCGGCAGACCGCTGGCGGTTGTTGGTGACGGCGCCGTTGGCGCAGACACGTCGGCGCGAGCCGGGGACGCCAGCAGCAACAGCCAGAGGGTCACAAGGAATCGGGCGGGCATGCGGCACCGAGGGCGAGGGCCACCACCCGTGCCCATTCCCCCAATGGCCAATGGATTTCGGCCGGGTGGGAATGGGCGACGGGAATGGCAGTGGCAGTCGCCTACAGGGCGGGCGCGCTGCGCGGCGCGCTGGCCTGGAGGGCCTTTTTGGCGATGTCGGCGCTCATCTTCAGGTGCGCGCCCTTGGCGTCCACCGAAGCGACCGCGTCCATCCCGAGCCAATGGTGGGTGCCCGTGGTGTTGCGCTTGAGCTTGATGGTCTTGCCATCGGCTTCCATGTGATCGACGGTGCCGACGAGATTGCCATCTTTGCACAGCACCTGCATGCCGTCCTTGATTTCTTTTGACTGAACCACGGGTCCTCCTAACGTGTGCGTTCCAACGGATCGCACGTCTGACAATTGCAATGGGTGGGCGATTTGCCGACCGTATTGCCACGTTAGGTGGGGGAAGTGCTGCGTCCATGAGGAAAATCGGCGGCGAAACTTTGCAAAGTTGGCGAATTCCCAGCGCGGCTTCAAGCCGCGCCGAACAGCGCGCCAACGCCGGCGGTAATCGCCATCGCCAGCGCGCCCCAGCCTGTCACCCGCGCGGCACCGGTCCACAGCGACGCGCCACCGACGCGTGCAGCGAGCGCGCCCAACACCGCCAGCAGGACCAGCGCTGCCGCGGCGATCGTGACAAGCAAGCCCCGTGCTGGCGCGATGACAGCGACGGCGAGCGGCAGCAGCGCGCCGACGGTGAAGCTGCCGGCCGACGCTGCTGCGGCTTGCAGCGGGCGGGCGGTGAGCGATGCAGAGACGCCCAGCTCATCGCGGGCGTGCGCGCCGAGCGCGTCGTGTTCCATCAGCTGGTTGGCGACCTGAGTCGCGAGCGCCAGCGTCAGGCCGCGGCGCACATAAATGGCAGCGAGCTCGTGGTGCTCGGCGCCGGGATTCGCTTTTAATTCAAGCTTTTCCCGCGCCAAGTCTGCCTTCTCCGTGTCAGCTTGGGAGCACACCGAGACGTATTCACCGGCCGCCATGGACATCGCGCCGGCGACGACGCCTGCGACGCCGGTCAACAAGATGCCGCCGCGGCTGGCGTGTGCGGCGACGACGCCGACGACGAGGCTGGCCGTGGAGACGATGCCGTCATTGGCGCCGAGCACAGCGGCGCGGAGCCAGCCGATGCGGTCGGTGCGGTGGGTTTCGCGGTGGCGGGGATGGGGACGCATGCGGCTCATGGGACGGCGACGGCCGCAAAGGGCGCGGGCCGGATGCACCCGCGCGAAGGCCAAGGTAGGCGTTTCATCCCGCCGCGCCAGCGCGGAGTGGATGGGTGTTTTTCGTTAGGCGCTTCACCGCTTTTCCTCATCGACGCGCCGCCGCATCCGGCTATTCTGGCAGCGGCGTTGCGGCTTTCGGCGTATTTGCGGGGAAACTTGGATGGCGCGTCTCTTTTTCATCCATTGCGCTGTGGCAATCTCTACTGTGCTGGCCGCGCCGGCTTTGGCCGCCGACGACGAGGCCTTTCCTGCGCTCCTGCAGCGCCTGCCAGCGGAGAAAGCGCACTTTGCCGACCGGCAAAAGCAGCTGCTCACAGAGCGCTACGACCTCGCCGATCGCCACAGTTCTGGTGTGCTGATGTCACGCGGCAAGCCGCTGCAGGACGGTGTGCGCGTTCGGCTGCCCGCGCAGACGACGTGGGCGAAGCTGGCGGCGCTGACACCGGCGGAAATCAAGGCGCAAGGGCTTTGGCCGCAGGGCTTTTTGCCGCTGCCGCATCCGCACCACGAGGCTGGCGGCATGGTCTTTCCGCGGCCGCTCATCGACGAGACGAAGCGGCAGACGGATCGCGATCTCACGCGTTTTGACCTCGATTTTGACCTCCCCGACCACCTGCTGCCGGATTTTCCGGCGGCGATCTACCTCACGACGCGGCCGGATCTGGGCGACGTGGCGCGCGGCCAACTTGTCACGCTGGCGAATTACACAGAGATCTTCGCTGATATTCTCAACCCAAAGCAGCTGGAAGGACTACGGCTTTTGCTGACGCCGTTTCCGCAGCAACAATTCAACGCAACGGCCGACCGGCGCAGCGTGAAGCCGCATCTCGGCGTGGCGTGTTTTGACTGCCATGCCAACGGCCACACCAACGCTGCGACGCACACGGTCGGCGACGTGCGGCCCAACGACCACCGCCGCCGCATCGACACGCCGACGCTGCGGGGTGTGAACATCCAGCGGCTGTTTGGCTCCCAACGGGCGCTGAAGACGCTGGAGGATTTTACCGAATTCGAGCAACGGGCCGCGTATTTTGACGGCATTCCGGCGGACGCGGCGCGCAAGGGCGTGAACGTGCTGGAGCGCGGCAGTCAGGTTCACTTCATGGCGGAATTCCAGGAGTTGCTCGACTTTCCGCCGGCCGCCAAGCTGACGGTGTTCGGCACGCTCGATCCCGCGCTGGCCAGTCCCAGCGAGCTGCGCGGCGAGGCCGTATTCTTCGGCAAAGGCCAGTGCGCGACGTGCCACGCGCCGCCGTACTACACCGACAATTCGATGCACAACTTGCAGGTGGAGCGCTTCTTTGCGCCGTCCACCCACAACGGCCGCACGGCGTCCGCGGACGGGCCCATCAAGACGTTTCCGCTCCGCGGCATCAAGGATTCGCCACCGTATTTGCACGACGATCGCCTGCTGACGCTGGACGACACTGTCGAATTCTTCAACCTTGTGCTGGGGCTGAAGCTCGACGACGGCGAAAAGCGTGACCTCGTGGCGTTCTTGCGGGCGCTGTGAGCGCTGGAGCCGGGTCTTGAAGAAATGCCTTTTAATTTCAAGTCTCTGTGCTGGTGCCCTCGCGCCCGCGTCAGCGCTCGCGTGCCCGTTCTGCCACACCCCGACGGGCGTCGCCATCCACGCCGGCATCTTCGACGGCCCGTTCCTCGCGACCGCGCTGGCGACCGCCGCACCGTTCCCCGTGCTGCTCGGTCTGGTCGCCGGCTGGCATTTTGGCTGGCTGCCGGCCATCTGGCGCCGCGGTCGCGGGCAACGGCAGCGTGACGCCGTGTCGCCCACCGACAAAAAACCAGGAAATCCGCATGAACAATGAACAACGCCACCTCATCACCGCCGGCACGGTCCTCGGCATCGGTCTGGGCGGCTTCGTCGACGGCATCCTCTTTCACCAAATCCTCCAAGTGCACGGCATGATTTCCGGGCGGGTGCCCAAGGACAGCATCGTCAACCTCGAGATCAACATGTTCTGGGACGGGCTGTTTCACACGCTGACGTGGCTGATGACCGCGCTGGGCGTCTGGCTGCTGTTTCGCCTCGCGCAACGGCGGCAGGGCCGGCTTTCCGGCCGCATGTTTGGCGGCGCGCTGGCCGTCGGCTGGGGGCTGTTTCAGGTCGTGGAAGGGTTCCTCGACCACCATGTGCTGAACATGCACCACGTCGTCGAGCGTCTCGGCGTCTCGATCTACGACGGCGCGTTCCTGGCTTTCGGCGTCATCTTGTTGGTGGGCGGCGCGCTGGCGATCCGCCCGACGGCGCGCGGCTGAGACCGGCGCGGGCATCCGCGATGCACCGGCCGGTCCAGCACGTCACGTCCCAGCTATTGGCCGCGCCAGAGGAAGAACCACAGCAGCAGCACGATGCCGCCCGGCACGCCGAGCAGCCACAGCAGCAACGCCGGCGCGATGCGCCCGGGGCCGCCGGCATGCCACCACGCCACCACCCGCTCCGAGCGCGGCGCAACGGCCACGGGTGGCGGCGCGTCGCGGCGGACCCGCGGGTGTCCATCGCCCTTTTTCATGCGTGCACCTGACGCTTCAAGCCCGCCATGCCTTCCGCAACGGAATGCGCAACGGCGTCGCGCGTGTCTTCCAGCGCGTCCACGACGTCGTGTTCCAGCCGCCGCGCCTGCTTCTTCGCCGCCGTTGCCCGCCGCAAAATGTCAGCGCGGGTCTGCGCGCCCGATTGCGGCGCCACGAGCACGCCAATCGCCACACCGAGCGCCGCACCGCCCGCAACCGCCAACAGCACATGGCCGGCCGTAAAGCCGTCGTTTGTCGTCCATCCCATGAATTTTCCGCCTGTTCCGCGCTCGTGCGCGCACCGTGGCGCCGCGCGCCGCGCCGTGGCGTCCGCTGTGGACGTCGCCCGCTTTGCCGCAATCTGCTGCCACCTCAGTCAAGCTAGCGCCGTTTGGCCGCGCCACCATGAGAAAAACCGGTGGGTGGGCGTTGCCGGCTCCGCACGACAAGTCGCCCTCGCCGCCGAAGCTGACCCGCAGGACGACGTTGCTGTTTGCGTTCAGGCGGCGGATCGCCGGTTCGCCGCCGTTGACCCTCACGGCGACGCGCAAGCCCGTGGCGCAACAGGACCGGCTTCGGCGCGTCCGGCTCAGCCCGGCGGACCCGGGCACTGCGTCGGCGCGGGCAGCACATCGCGTTGGCCGGCGCGCGGGGCAATGGTCAGGTAAAGCCGCTGCGCCTCCGCATCCCACAACGACGCGGTCACGCGCCAAGCCGCACGCCGCGCCCCGTACCACCCAAGCGCGGCGTCGAACGCGCACCCGACGTCGGGACGGACCACGGGCGCAGCCTCGAGCGCCGCGGGAAGACTGAGCGTATGGAACCCGCGCTTCCAGGCCAACTCCAGCAAATTGCCGCGCTTTTTGGCGGCCGCCGCTTCGACGTCACCGGCCAGCCCAGTGCCGCTCATCGTCGGCAGGCCGACGCCAAACGCCACGATGCCATCGGTAATCTCGAGGATCTGCGCTGCCGGATCTTGCTGGTGCAGGGCCGCAGCCACCCGCTCACCGCTCTGCCAGGTGCGAAAAGCGTTGACGTGCCAAGGACTTGCCTGCTTGGTTTCGCACCACGCCGTCGTCGCAAGCGCTACGCTGAGCGCGGTCACCACGCCCGCGCGCGCCCGCGAACGCGTCAGCACCGGCAGGTCCGCCAGCCAATCCGCCAGCACCAGGCTACCGAACAGCTGCGGCACCGGCGCGTACCAGTAGCCTTGGTGCGCAAAGCTGACAAACACAAAGTTGTATGAGGACTTGGCCAGGACGTAGAGCCCTGCCGTGGCCATCAGCGCCTCGAGCGGCGTCAGCGTTTCCCCCGCGCGCAGCCGCGCCAGCACGCGCCGGTCCGCAAGCCACAGCGCCAGGCAGGCCGGCGGTAGCAGCAGCTGCAGGCAGACGAACGTCGACTGGCCCCAATTGCTACGGTCCGCCCAGGCGTTGGCCGGGACAAAAATGGCCAGCATTTGCATGAGGTTGCGCGGCAGCGCGAACCCCGCCTTGGCGGCGCCGGACAGCGGCAGCAGCGCGCCGACGGTGTGCCAATTGTAGGCGAGGTAAGCGCTGAGGACCGCGGTGGGTATGGCGCCCGCCACTGCCACGCAGGCCCAAGGCCGCTGCAGCGCCCGGCGTCGCAGCCACAGCAGCGCAAACAGCGGCAGGAACGCGAACACGTCGTCCAGCCGCGCCAGCGTACCCAGCGTCAGCAGCACAGACAGCCCCGCGACGCCGAGCGGCCGATGCAGCCACGTCTGCCGCGGACCAAAGGCGAACGCCACGCTCAGGCCGGCAAAGAGCAGGGCGAAAGGACTCTCCATACCGTTGATTTGCGACCAGATCGCGCCGATATGCGGCAGCACGAGGATGGCGAGCAGGTAGCTGGGCAGCAGCAGCGTGCCGACGAGGATCACCCCCGGCCGCACCCCCAGGCGCCGCAAGGTCGCGGCAAAGCTGAAGCAGCCGACCGCAACCGCCGCCGCGCCGAGCAACAGCAGGCCGACGAGCACCCGCGGCTCCTGTGCGCGACCCGGAAACGCTTGCAGAATCGCGTATTCCGTCCATTGCCACAGCGGATGAAAGCCGTTGGTGGCGTGGCTGCCGTCGAACGAGAAAAAAGGCACGTTGGCACTGTTGCGAGCAACCGACAAATAATAGAACGCGTCGTCGGCAAAATACTTGAATGGCGCGACGTCGGGCGCCTTGAGCAGCGCGAACACGGGCGGAAACAGCACGCACAACGCCGTCAGCAGGGCGATGCCGAGGCCGCGCGGCGGTGAATTCGCGGGGGGCTGGTTGTCGGCTTGCACGCGGGGATCAAGCTCCTTGCGCCGGCCGTGCGGTCGCGCTCACGGCGGCGGCGAGGCCCGCGGGCCGTCGATGAGTCTGGCTTTGGCCCCTGCGCGCGTCAAGCGCCCGCGCGCGCCTCACGATGGCCTCGTGTGGACGGCGCCGCTGGGCACCACTGTGAAGGCAGATTTCCAGCGCAAGAACGGCGTTTCCAGCCAGCGGTAGGAGGCCGCTGCCAAGCCAATGGTGACGGCGAAGATCAGCGGATAGACAAAGCCATCGCTTGTCACACCGACGGCCACTGCGCCGCGCAAAACTAGGGAAATTGCAATGGTATGAAGCATGTAGAGCCCGTACGAAATCTCGCCCAGATAGGCCAGCACCCGGTTCTCCGGCGGCAGGCGCAGCCGTCCAGCCGCCAGCTGCACGATCAACAGGCCATAAAGCGGCGCGTAGAGACTGCGGTGGAGGTGGAACAGTGAACTCCCAGCGCCGAGAAATTGCACGACCAGCGCGATGCACAGCCAGCCAACCACCGGGTGCAGCAGCACCCGCATGACGCGGTGTTCAGCGAACAGCAGCACCGCAAACGCCCCCCCGACGCCCATGCGATCGACCTGGAAACCGGTGATAAACGCGCGCCACACAACGATCCCCGGCACGCTATCCGCGTGGGATCCAAGGATCAACCAACGGGCCGCGGTGACTCCGAACACCACGGAAAACATCAGCAGAAGTCGATGCTTGCGAACCCGGCGCACAAGCACTGGCCAGATCGCGTAAAATTGCTCCTCGGTTCCCACACTCCACGTCTGTGAGGCGTGCGGCACGACGCCCAACAGCGGCGTCACCATCCCGGCAAAAAACGTGAAATATAGCCCAAGCTTGGCCGGCAAGTGCGCCTGTACCTGCGCCGGCGACGCATCCGGCATCGCCAGCCACGGCACGTGCGGCCAGACAAAAAGTGCGGCCAAAATCACGGAAAAATACAGAGGCCAGATCCGCAGCGCCCGCCGCACATAGAACTTGCGCACCGAGATCGCGCCCGCGCGGCGTTCCTCGGCAAGCAGGAGATACGTGATGAGAAAGCCGCTCAACACAAAAAACAGCGACACGCCCTCCTGGCCGAGGTTCTCCATCGCCGGCGCGTGGCCCCAGTGACCCGGGATGCCGAGATGGACCTTGATTTGTTCAGCGTGTGGGATGATCACCATCGACGCGGCGATGAAGCGCAGGCCGTTGAGGTGCGGAAAATAGACTTTCTTCTCCGCCATCGGTCCATCCAGCCCGCGGCTGCGCGCAGCGGTTGGCCAAGTCCCGCCTGCCGGCTCCGCGCCACGCCGGCTATTGTGCACAGTCCTCGGCGCTTGTACACACGGCGGGCGGTCGGTGACGGCTGGACGCGCAAGCCACGATTTCACGCCAATTCCTTGTCGCCGCCCGCGCCGCCCGGTACGATGGCGGATCGCGGGCGTCTGGCCCGGAGAGACGGGGCGATGGTGACGAGCAAGCGCGCGATTTTGGGGTTTCTCCTCGTGCTCTGGGCCACGGCGTGCAGCTCGCCCTCGGCGCCGATCAGCGGTGCCGACGTCGCCGCGGACACCTTGCCCAGCGACGTCACCGCCACCACCGACATCGCCGGCGACACCACCGGCACTGCCGCGCAGTGCCCCGGCGGCGGCGGCTGCGCCTGCACGACCGACGGCGAATGCGCCACCAAGCACTGCCTCGCCGACGACACCGGCGCCACCACCTGCGCGCGGGCATGCGATCGCGACCTGTGCCCGTCCGGCTACGGCTGCGGCAGCCTCGGCGGCAAGGCGCTGTGCATCCCGCGGCGCGTGAACGTCTGCCAGCTGTGCCTGAAAGACGACGCCGAGTGCGCCATCCCCGGCTTGCCCGGCGCCGCGTGCGTCAAGTACGGCAACTTGGGCGCGTTCTGCGGCGCGCCGTGCTTGGGCGACACCGACTGCGGCAGCGGGTTCGCGTGCCGCACCGTTGAGCGCATCGAGGGCGGCCAGACCCAGCAGTGCGTCCGCGTGGACACCGCCGGCGCCCTCGCCGAATGCAGCTGCAGCGCCCGCGACATCGCTTCCGGCGCAACGACCGTCTGCGGCACAAGCGGCGGCAAGAACACGTGCACCGGCACGCGCAGCTGTTCCGCGGCGGGCCTCGGTTTGTGCAGCGCGCCGACGCCGAGCGCCGAGACCTGCGACGGCGTCGACAACGACTGCAACGGCGCCACGGACGAAGGCACTTGCATCGACAGCAACGCCTGCACCGACGACAAATGCAACGGCGCCGCCGGCTGCAGCCACCCGTTCAACACCTTGCCGTGCAGCGACGGCAACATCTGCACCGTCGGCGACGCCTGCGCCAGCGGCACGTGCGTCGGCACCGCCAACACCTGCGACGACGCCAACCCGTGCACGACTGACA
>CAIPXZ010000154.1 GCA_903869075.1 uncultured Myxococcales bacterium
CCCGGCGGAGGCGCTGAGCCTGCAGCTGACGCGGGCGCGCGGGCTGCTGCACATGAACCAGACGGCTGCGGCGAGTCAGGTGGCGGACGCGGCGCTGACGGCGGTCGAGGCGCAGCCCGCGCTGGCGGAGCGGCGGTGGCTGGCGCTGGACCGGGCGGCGCTGCTGGCCTATGCCGCGGGCAAGCCCGGGCAGGCGCGCGCGGCGTACGAGCAGCTGCTGGCGCGAGCACCGCATGAACCGGACGAGCGGCTGGATGCCGCCAATCGGGCGCGCTGGACGTTGATGGCGGCGGCGGCGACGGCGCAGGACGGCGACCACCGCCGTGCACTGGCGCTGCTGACGCAAGCCGAGTGGCAGCTGGCGGCGCTGCACAAGGGCGATCTGGCGCTTGGCGCCGAGGCGACGGCGCGAACGCCGCCGCTGCGTCCGGAAGACTTGGCGCTGCTGTTGCAGGGGCTGCGCGCCGAGAGCGCGCGGGCAGCGGGGCAGCCGGATGTGGCGCTGCCGGCGCTGGAGGCGCGACGCGCCGGGTTGGAGCGCGCGCTGGCCGACACGGAGGACGACGACCTGCTGCTCGACCTCGCCGGCACCGAACTGCGGCTGGCGGCGCTGGCGCGCGATGCGGCGCAGGCGGCGACGGCTCGGGCGCACCTGGAGCGCGGGCTGGATCAGCTGGCGACGTACCAGAAGCGGACCGGGTCCGTGGCGCCTGACGCGCGGATCGCGCTGCTGCGCGCCTACGCCGAGGGCTTGCTGGCCGGCAAGCTCGGCGCGGGACCGCCTGCGCCGACGGCCCTGGCTGCGCTGCGCGACGTGTATGCTTACTTGTGTGACAAGGCCAATCCGGCCCGCGCGCATGATCGCTTTGTGCTCGGCCTGTATGTGACGCTGTTTGCCCTCGATTCCAAGCCGCCGGCAGGGCCGGCAGGAGCTACGCCATGAACCGATTTTTCCTTGGCTTTGCCCTCACTGCCGGCATCGCGGCGACCGCGTGCACGTCCACGACCGGCGGCGCAGGTGCCGACACCACCGGCGGCGACGGAGCCAGCGGCCCGCAGCCGCACTTCGCCAGCTTGTACGCCGACTATTTCAACAAATGCGGGCAGTGCCACGCGCCCGGCGCCGTCGGCGCGACGAGCACGACCGAAAAGAGCCTGGATTTCTCCACCCAGGCCACCGCATACGCGACGCTGAGCGGCAACGCCAGCGGGCTGACCGGCAACCAGGCGGGCTGCAACGGCGTCGCGTTCATCGTCAAGGACAAGCCGGCGAGCAGCCTCGTGCTCGCGGTCCTCGATTCGGCCACGCGCAGCGCTATCGCCCTGACGGCGACGCCGAGCTGTGACACCAATGCGATCAGCGACATGGCGCTCAAGGTCGGGACGCAGCCGAGCGCCGAATTCATCGGCGCGCTGAAGACCTGGATCCAGAACGGCGCGCTGAACGATTGACCGCGCGGCTACGGGATGTCGTAGCCGGACCAGCCGCCAAACCAGCCTTGCCATTGGCGCTGGACCGCCGGGTCGACGCGAGCGCCTGCCGGCAGGAACCACGGTAGCTGGCCGGCGCCGGCGCCATTGCCACTGGGCGCGGGCGGCGGCGGCGGCGGCGGGACGCCACAGCTCGCGTTCGCGCCGCCGGGCGTGCCGACCTTGCCGCTGGTGCCGTACTTCGCGGTGGACAAGCACCACGCGCTGCCGACGTCGTTGGCGCTTGAACTCAGCGCGCCGCTCGAGAGTTGCACCGAGGTCCCGACGGTCGCCGCTGGCCATGGCGTCTTGGTCGCGTACGTCACGGCGTCGGAAACGGTGCCGTCGGCCATCGTGAGCGTCAACGTCCCGCCGCTGTTGGACATTTGGAACGCCGTGTCATAGCTGTAGTCCACCGTGGCGCCGCCGTTCTTTGCCGGGTCCTTGCTGCGGCCGAGCACGAGGTAGCCGCCCGCGGCGATCACGGTCGTCCCGCCCGTCGCGCTGAGTTTCACAAGCGGCGCGACGGCTTTGTACTGCAACGTCCAGCCGCTCAAGTCCACGTCTGATTTCGCTGGGTTGTGCAGCTCGATCCACTCGCCGCTATCGGGCGAGCCGGCGTTGGCGTCGTACATAATCTCGCTGATGACGACGTTTTGACCGGCGACCTCGATTTTGCACTTGCTGCTGCAGCCGTCGCCGTTCTTGGTGTTGCCGTCGTCGCACTCCTCGCCGACGTCCAAGGTCGCGTTGCCGCACAGCGAGACACAGCCGTCGACCGTGCCTGGCGCGGCTTGGGTCGGGCAGGCGTCGCACACGTCGCCGATGCCGTCGCCGTCACCGTCCGCTTGGTTGGCGTTGGCGAGCTTCGGGCAGTTGTCGGTGGCGTCCGGTACGCCGTCGCCGTCGGTATCCGCGCCGCCGCCGCAGACAACGTTCGCCGCGTCGGGCGTGCCGAGATCGCCGGCGCCGTACGTCGTCGTCCCGAGGCACCAGTTCGCACCGTTGTCGTTGGCGGTGACGTCGTATTGCGCGGCGGAGAGCTGGTAGCTGGCGCCGTTGCCGAGCGCTGGCCAGCCCTTGACGTTTGGATTGACAAGCACGCCGTCGAGGATCTTGCCGTTGGCGATGATGTTGACGGTGAATTCCGCCGAGTTCGAGAGCACGATCGCGCTGCCGTAGACATACGTCGGGTTGATGCCGCCATTTTGCGTCTGGTCGGTGCTGCGGCCGAGCAGCGCGTACGCGTGCGGCTGCAGCGTCAGCGGCGTGGCCGACTTCATCACCTGCGTCGCCGCGTTGACCTGCAGCGTGAGGCCCGCCAGCTCGATCGGGTCCGAACCGGGGTTGTACAGCTCGATCCACTCGCCCGTCGTGTCGCCGACGGCCTTGGGATTGGCCATGATCTCGGTGATGAGGATCGAGCCGGCGCTGATCGCCGTCTCCAGCTTGCACGTCGGGCTGCAGCCGTCGCCAGGCACCACGTTGCCGTCGTCGCACTCCTCGCCGGCCTCGAGCACGCCGTTGCCGCATCCAGCCGACTCGCACGCGTCACCGATGCCGTTCTTGTTGCCGTCCGCCTGGTCCGCGTTGCTGACGTCCTTGCAGTTGTCGCACACGTCGCCGATGCCGTCCTTGTCGGTGTCCAGCTGGTCGGGGTTCTTGTCACTCTTGCAGTTGTCGTTCTTGTCCGGAATCCCGTCGCCGTCCTCGTCCTGGTTGGCGCCGACGCACGTCGGATTCGCGGCACCGGGCGTGCCAAAATCGCCGTTCGCGGCAAACGGCGCTTGGCCTTTGCACCAGTTCGCCGGGTCGTCGTTGGCGATCGCCGTCAACGCCGTGGGGTCCAACGCCGCCGACTTGCCGGCGACGATCGGCCACGCTTGGCCGTAGGTCAGCGTGTCGACGACCGTGCCTTGGGACAGCAGCGTCAGCGTCCCGGCGACG
>CAIPXZ010000155.1 GCA_903869075.1 uncultured Myxococcales bacterium
GTGTGGCAAGTAGCGCGCGGCGCCGGAGGATCGACACGATCCGCCACCTCTGCTAAACGCGTGGCGCGCACCGTGCGCACCTGAATTCCGCCCGCGAGCCACACCATGACCGTCTTGACCCCTGGCATCTACCACCTGATTGGCATTGGCGGAATCGGCGTTTCCGCCGTCGCGCGCCTGCTGCACGCCCGCGGGCTGCGCGTGCAGGGCTCGGACGTGCGCGAGTCGCAGATCACCCAGCAGCTGCGGGCGCTGGGCATCCCGATCACGATTGGCCAAAAGCCGGACAACCTCGGCAAGGCGGACACCGTGATCGTCTCGACGGCGATCCCCAGCGGCAATCCGGAGCTCGTCGCCGCCAAGCACGACGGCTTGCGGCTGCTGCATCGCTCCGAGGCGCTGGGCGCGCTGCTGGAGGGCGTGCACGGCGTCGGCGTCATCGGCACGCACGGCAAGGGCACGGTGTCGGCGGGCATCACCTGGCTGCTGGATCAGGCGGGCTACCAGCCGGGCTTCGTGATCGGCGGGCTGCTGGAGAATTACCGGCTGAACGCGCGGGCGCCAGTCGCCGGCAAGCACGGCGAGTGGCTCGTCGCGGAGGTCGACGAGTCGGACGGCTCGCTCGTCAACAGCCAGCCGGAATTCGCGGTGCTGAACAACCTGGAGCTGGACCACCTCAATTACTACCCGGAGTGGAGCAAGCTGGAAGCAGCCGTGCTGCAATTCTTCCACGACAACAACAACTTGCGCGTGGCGGTGCTGAACGCGGACGACGACGGCGTGCGCAAGATCCTCGCCAAGCTGCAGCTGCCGTCGGGCGCCCAGCTTGTGACGTTTGGTTTTGGCGGCGCGGCGGATATCCGCGGATCCAATGTGGAAACGCGGCGGATGGCGGCGAGCTTTGACGTCGAGCAGCGCCAGGACGACGGCAGCTACACGCTGCTCGGCCGCGTGCACACGGCGCTGCCGGGCAAGTACAACGCCTCGAACATCCTCGGCGCGATCGCCACGGCGCTGGCGGCGGGCGCGGATTTTGCCGCGATTCGCGACGCCGTGCCGCTGTACAAGGGTCTCGAGAACCGCTTCACGCTTGTCGACGCCGCCGGCGTGGAGGTCGTCAAGGACTACATTTCGCACCCGACCGGCATCGCGCGCGTGCTGGAAGCGGCCAAGGAGCAGTCCAGCGGCCCGGTGATCGCCGTGTTCAAGCCGTACCGCTTCACGATGATCCACTACCTGCAAGACGACTACCGCGAGGCATTTCGCTTGGCTGATCGCGTGGTTGTGACGGAGCTGTACACCGCCGGCGAGGTGCCGATCCCCGGCACGGACGTGCACACGCTGTGCGCCAAGATCCGCGAGGTCGTGCCGGACGTGACCTACGTTCACGCGCTGGACGACATCCCGGCGTGGCTGCAGCACCAGGTGGCGGCGCCGGCGACCGTGCTGTTTTTCGGCGGCGACGACCTGTTCCAGATGGCGGACCGCTACGCCGCACTCCGCAACAGCCAGGCTTGAGGAATCTGCATGAGCCAGGAACGCAACGCCACGCTGGCGCACAGCGCGGTCTGGGATGACCTGACCGGCGCCAGCTTTACCATCGTCGGCTTGGGCAAATCCGGAGTCAGCGCCGCCAACGCGCTGGTCAAGCGCGGCGCCGACGTGCTGGCGATCGACGACCAGCCGCTGGACCGCCTCAACCTGGCGGCGCTGGACCCGCGGGTCACGGTGCAGGCCGGGCTGGCGGGCAGCGGGCCGATCGGCCGCCGCGGCGATTTGTTCGTTGTTTCGCCAGGTTTGATGCCGCACACCCCGCGCTACAAGGGCCTCGCGGCGCTGGCGACGCTGGTGGTGAGCGAGGTCGAGCTGTTCTACCGCTTGGACCGCGCCGCCAACCACGGCTTGGGCCACCCGATCGCGGCGATCACCGGCACGGACGGCAAGACGACGACGACGCTGTGGCTGGCGCACCTGCTGGAGCAGGCCGGCCAGCGGGTGGTGGTGGCGGGCAACATCGGCGAGCCGCTGTGCGATTTCCTCGACACGATGGCCGCGGATGACGTGGTTGTCTCTGAAATTTCAGCGTTTCAGCTCTATGCCTGCAGCCTGTTCCGGCCGCGCGCCGCCGTTGTGACAAACGTCGCCGAAGACCACATGGACTGGTTCGGCGGCGATTTTGCGGCGTACGTCGCGCAAAAAGTCGCTGTCGGCCGCGCCATGGGCTTTGGCGACACGTTCCTCATCAACGGCGATGATCCCGACCTGCAGCCGCACCGCGACGCGCAACAATCCAGTAAAGTCAACTACTTGCCGTTCAGCGTGCTGGGCGTGCCGGACGTCGGCCTGGGCTTTGACGGCGAGCGGCTTGTCTGGGCGCTGGCGCCGGACGCGCACGTGGAGCTGGGCTGGTTCGCGGAGCTGGGCCGGCTGGGCAAAGCGCCGATCCTCGGCATCCACAACGTCGAGAATGCGCTTGCAGCATGTGGACTTGCGCTGGGACTCGGCACACCGCTGGCGGCGATCCGCCGCGGCCTGCAGACGTTCTCGCTGCCGTCGCACCGCCTGGAGCCGGCAGGCAGCATCGGCAACGTCCGCTTTGTCGACGACTCCAAGGCGACCAACCCGCACGCGGCGATCGCCGGGCTGGAAGCGATGACGCTGCGGCCGGGCGAGAAGCTCGTGTGGATCGGCGGCGGCAGTGAAAAAGACTCCGATTTTGCGCAGTTGGGCGAAGTCGTCGGCCAGCGCGCGACGCACGCTCTGCTGCTGGGCCAGACCGCCGAACGCATCGCCGCGACCCTGCCGCCGACGCTGCCGACCGAGCGTTGCGTCTCCATGCAGGAAGCCGTCGCCCGCGGCCTGCAGCTCGCGGCGCCGGGCGGCATCGTGCTGCTGAGCCCGGCGTGCGCCAGCTTCGACATGTTCAAGAGCTACGCCCACCGCGGCGACGTCTTTCAGGACGCCGTCAAGGCGCTCGCGGCGGCAGTGGGGCGTTGAGCCGCGGCCCGGCGAATACCTGGAGCCGGATCAGCCGCGGCGCGGCAGCCTCTCCTTACGGGCGCGGCTCAGCTGCGCGTTCGCGACACCGGCAAGCCGCGGCCCGGCGAATACCTGGAGCCGGATCAGCCGCGGCGCGGCAGCCACTGCTTACGGGCGCGGCTCCGCTGCGCGCTCGCGGCACCACCGCGCGTTCTCGTGCGCCTGGCGGGCCAGCGGGCCATGCGTCGCGGCGCGCTCAAAGTACGGAATTGCCTTGGCGAATTCTTCCTCGCGGGCCAGCAACACGCCGCGCGCATAATCGCCCGGGTACGCCGGATCGCTGCCCGCCAGCTCATCCAGCAGCGCCAGCCGCCGCTGCAGGTCCAGGCCGGCGTGCGCCTCGACGCGAAAGTGCTGCACAAGCTGCCACGCGTCCGACGGCAGCTGCGGCGGACCGCCGGGAATGCGCGCGCCCAGCTGCAGGAACCGCGCCTGGGCGATCGTCTCCACAACCTGGCCGGCGACCGGGTCCAGCTGGCCGTCGTGCACTTGCCGCTCGATGCCGGTGCGCTCCAGCGAGGTGCCCAGCGCGCCCGCCAGCGCCGTCAGCGCCGAGACGTCGGCCGGCAGCGGCTGCGCCTGCAGGTGGCGGGCAAACGGCTCGTGCGCCGCGCGCGCCGCCAGCAGCGCGGTCCCGACGGCGACGTGCACATCGCGGCCAAACTGCACCGCCAGCCGCCGTAGCGCATCCGCGCCCCAGCGCTGCACAAGCGTCCGCACCGACTCTTCCACCGCGCCGAGCGCGATGCGCGCCGCCGCGTCGTCCGCCGTCCAGCCGGCCAGCTCCGCCTCGCGCTGCAGGTACTGGCGGAACTGCGCCTGGATCATCCGCTCCAGCGCCGCCTGCTCAGGGCTCGCGGGCTGCAGCCGCAGCAGCGCGTCGTCCGCCTGGCGCATCGCCGGCAAGTCGACCTCGCGCCACGTCTCCAGCACAAGGCTTGGCGTCGCCCGCGGGTGCAGCGGCGGCGCCCAGAGAATGCCCGCCACCGCCGTCAGCACAAACAGCGCCAGCGCCACGGCCCACAGGCCCTGCGGCGGCACGAGCACGGGCTCCGCCAGCGCGGGTTCTTCAAGCGGCGGTTGCAGCGGCGCGTCGTCCACGGGTTCCTTGCTTTAGCGCGGCGGCGCCAGTCGTTCCAGCGCCCGCAGCAGCCGCGGATTGGCCCACGGCTGGCTGGCAATCAAGCGCACGAGCGCCTGGCCGTCCACCAGGATGAACGTCTCCGGCAGCTGCAGCGTGCCCAGCCGCACCCGCAGCATCTTGTTCTCGTCGCCGGACTGGCCTTCCACCTCGCGCAGCCACACGCCGGCGTCCGGCTGCGCCTTGCCGTTGGACTTGACCAGCGCAGCGTCGGCGTCCTCCCACGCGTCATCGTGGCTGACCGACACCACCTGCACGCGCCGGCCGTGCAGCACCTGCGCCAGCTTGCCGATGTCCGGCAGCTCCTCCATGCACGGCGGGCACCAGCTGGCCCAAAAATGCAGGATAATCGTGTCGCCGCTGGCCATGAGCGCCCGCAGCGTCGTCGTCTTGCCGTCGTGTGTCTGCAGCGGCAGGTCCAGCTCTTCGTCGCGCAGCGGCCGGTTGATCGGCTCGGCGCCCAGCTCGGTCAGCGTCGTGATCGCCTCGTGGTCCGGCGCGGCGCGCGCGCGCAGGCGCCCGAGGAACGGCAGCGCCACCACGACGACGAACAGCACCAGGTACAGCCAGCGCGGCACTTTGCGCGGCGATGTGGGCGAGGTCGGCGGCGGCGGCGTCTGGGTCATGGTCGGCTCATCGGGCAGGCGGGCCCGCGGCTGGCAGCGTAGCGCAAGCGCGCGGTGGCGTCACGCCGCGGTCGGCGACGGCAGTTCCGGCAAGCCCAGCGGCGCGCCCAGCCAGTTCAGCCACACGCCCAGCGGCGGCGACGGCAGCACCACTGGCGGCGGCAGCTGCGGCACAAGCCGCGCCGAGAATTCGTCCAGCCGCGCATCGGGCCCCAGCAGCACCGCGAGGCGGTCAGCGCCCAGCGGGTAGACCATCGCGCCCGGCTGGATGTGCTGGAACGCGTGCGCTCGCCCGGCCATCGCCAGCGGTACGGCATCGCGGCCGCGCGGGTCCTGCAGCGCGCGCGTGCGGCCGAGCAGCAGCTGCACGCCGTCGCCCAGGTCGATCGCCACCGGCAGCGGCAGGTCCACCGCCAGCGCCAGCGCGATCCGCCACGGCAGCAGCCACTGCCCAGCCAGCGGCGGCGCACGCACAACCGCCGAACCCGGCGGCGGCAACAGCGGAATCAGCGCCGACGCATGCCAGCGCAGCGCCGGCTCCGGCGCTTGCAGCAGCCATAGCAGGTGCTCGCCGAGCGGATACAGCATCACGCCCGGCTCACTCTGCACAAGCCGGCCGGTCTGGTCGGCGGCACGCAAGGCGGCGAGATCGGTGGCGTCCAGCGTCAGCAGGTGGTCGCGGCGGTCCAGCAGCAGCATGCCAAACGGCTCGAGCGGAAAGCACACCGTGCGGCCGTTGGCCAGCGCCCAGTCGACGTTCGTGTTGTCGCCCACGCACTGCCGCCGGCTCAGCAGCCCGCGCTGCAGCTGCGCCGGCAGCACGAGTTTTTGGCCGCCCACCAGCACTTCCTGCGTCAGCACCGACGGCAGCCGCACCGGGTGGCGCAGGTGCGCCAGCGCCTGACCCAGCGCCACCGCAAAGACGAGCGAGGACAGCGCCACCGCCAGCCGCGTCCAGCGCCGGTGCAGGCGGTTGTGCGCCAGCCCGGGCAGCCGCGGCTCCAGCCAGAGGCCCAGCGCCAGGCCAGCCACCGCGCCGCCCTGGTGGGCGTAGGGGTTCAGGTGCTCGGCTTCGGCAAAAAGGCCGTCCAGCGTCAGGCGCATCAGCAGGAACGCCGCCGGCAGCACCACAAGCGCCGTGCGCAGCGGCCCGGTCAGGCGCGGCCACAGCCGCAGGCCCAGCGCCAGCGTCGCGCCGCACAGGCCCATCACCACGCCAGACGCGCCGACCATCACCGGCGTCTCGGCATTGAGCGCCAGCAAGCTGCCGGCCAGTCCGGAAGCCAGGCAAATCAGCCAGGTGCGCGCCGGACCCCACGCCGCCTCCACCGGTCGGCCCAGCACCAACAGGAACACGACGTTGCCGATCAGGTGCATCACCCCCCAGTGCGGCACCCAGGAGGACAGCAGCCGCCACCACTGCCCGGCGCGGATCGCGTGGTCGAGATGGCCAAACGCCAGCAGCACCGGCAGCTCGGGATGGGCAGCGCCGCCGCGACCCAGCGACGGCAGCAACAGCGCCGCCGCCACGAGCCCAGCCACCAGCAGCGGAATCAGCCGCGGCCGCCGCCGCAGCGTCTTGACCAGCAGGTGTTGCAGGAGCAATTGCTGCCGGAGGTACGCCGGATCCTCGTGGTCTTGCGGCTCGCGCTCGGGCGATGCCATGGTGCGCTACTCGCCAGCGCGGATGAACGGGCCAAACGCCTCGAGGACTTCCGGGTGCTTGGCATAGTTCGCGCGCACCGCTTCCAGGCGGCCCAGCACTTTGCCCATCCGCTCCTCGTACTCGCCCTTCACTTCCTGCGGGATGTCGGCGTCAAAGCCCAAGCCCTTCAAGCGCACCGCCATGTCGTGCGTCTTCACCGCCAGCTCGGCCATGTGCGCCTTGTTCTTTTCGCGGTACGCCAGCAGCGCCGACTGCGCCGACGGCGGGTCCTTCACGTGCTGCTCGAGGATCGTCACGCCGTCCTCCAGCACCTGGCAGGTCAGGCTGATCGTCAGCTTCAAGTCGTCGCGGAACACCGGGTCGAGCGGCTTGAGCAAGATGTCGCGCTCACTGCCGGCGTCCGGGTGCTTGCAGTCCGGGCAGTTGGGATCGGCCGTGTTCGTGGCGATCGACTCGCTCGCCTGCGCCGTCACATTGCCGGTGCTGTTGGTCGGCGCAGCGGGCAACGCCGCCGGTGCCGTCGCCGGTGCCAGCGGTGCCGCCGAGGTCGAACCCGCGGACTTGCCGCACGCCGCCGCCAGAAGCCCGCAGCACACCGCCATTCGCATCGCGTTTCGCATCATCTTGGACCCGCGCGACGCCGCTGCGCCGCAGCATGACCGCCTCCCGCTTGCGGAAGACTAGAACGTTTTCAGCAGCTTGCGCACCCAATCCGCCTTGGCGTGGTCCGGATGCGCCTTCAGGAACTCTTCGTACACCTTGCGCGCCTTATCCGGCTTGTCCATCTGCTGGTACAGCGTGCCGAGCAGCAACTGCGCGTCCTCATAGCTGCCCGCCTTGCGCAACGCGCCAGCGGCAGCGTTCATTTCCCCGGCGTCAAAATAGGCGCGGCCCAGCGCCGTCAGCGTGCGCGGGCTGGCGCGAGAAGCTTGCGACGCGGCGAAATCAGCGATCGCGCCCTTGAAATCGCCAGCGTCCGCCTTGCGCTTGCCGCTAAAGAACAGCTCCGTCGCATCGCCGGTTGCGGCTGCGGCGGGCTTGGCGGGCTCGGCGGGTTCCGGCTTGGCCGCTTCAGGTTTCGCTGGCTTGACGGCCTCGGGCTTGGCTGGCTTGACGGCGTCCGGCTTGGCTGCCTCCTGCGCCGCTTTGGCCGCTTTGGCCTTGGCCGCCTGCGGGTGTTTCCTGGCCCACGCCGCGGCTTTCTTGGCGGCGATCGCCGCTTTCTTGGCCGCGTCAGCCGCCTGCTTGGCCTCGAGCTTCTTCTGCTTTGCCGCCGCCGCCCGCTTTTTCTTGTCGCGCGCTGCCGCCTGGGCCTTCTTCTTCTTGTCCAGCTGCGCTTTCTTGGCCGCCGCCTTGGTCGCTGCTTTGGCCTCCGCCGCAGCCAGCTTCGCCTGCTTCTTGCGCTCCGCCGCCGTCAGCTTGACGGGCTTGGCAGGCTTGACCGCCTCAGGCTTCACCTCGGGCTTGGCGACCTTGACCTCGGGCTTCACTTCCGGCTTGACGACCTTCACCTCCGGCTTGACGTCGGGCTTGGCGGCCTTGGCGTCGGCCTTCAGCAGCTTGGCGTCCGGCTTGGCAGGGCCTTCGCCCAGGGCGATCGGCGTGCCGTCGCGGCGCACGGGAATCGGCACGATCGGCACGCTGGCGTCGGCGCGCGACACGTCCGGCTTGGCGACGACATCCGGCGCGGCCTGAACGTCCGGCGGCACGATCACGTCCGGCACATCCGGCTTGGCAGCCACATCCGGCGGCGTCACCACATCGGGCGGCGGCGGCACGTCAGCCGTCACGACGACGTCCGGCGCGTTCACAGCGGTTTCTGGCGTTGCGGCGGTCGGCGTAGCCACAGCCGGCGCGGCGATCGGCGTCGCGCCGCCAGCCAGCTCGGTCGCGGTGCCTTCGCGCGGCAGCCCGGTCGGATCGTCCAGCAGCTGATCGATATGACGCGCGAGAACCACCGCACCGCCGTTCGCAGGCGGCGCCTCGGTCTGGCACGCTGTCACGGCCGCAGCCAGCAGGACGAGGGTCCAAGCGCGGCGGGGGTGAAATGCAGTAGTCGGGTGGGTCGCAAATCCGCTCATCGCGCAGGAGCGTAAACGCGGCTGGCGATGCGGTCAAACGAATGTGTATTTCGCAACCGATGTGCCGGCAATGCGACATTGCTGCGACGGAGGGGTGACGGCGCACGCCGGGTCGCGGATACTCTGCCGCACCGCGCGCGCCCAACCCGCGCCAAGGTCGCTACATGTGGCTCGATCGCATCATCAAGTCCTTGTTACCACAGGAAAATCGTTTTTTTGGCTACCTCGACGCGCTGGCGCGCATCCTGACCGTCGGCGCCGATGAATTCGCCAAGCTGGCGACCGCCGAGACCGCCGAGGACTTCGCCCGCGTGTCGGAAGCGATGCGCCGCATCGAGCACGAAGGCGATGAAGTCGCGCATGTTGTCTACGACGAGCTCGACAAGACGTTTGTCACGCCGATCGACCGCGAGGATCTGCACGCGCTGGTCTCGGCGCTGGACGATGTCATCGACCTGATGGAAGAAACCGCTGGCCTCATCGTGATTTACCGCGTCGGCGTGCTGACGGACGCCATGCGCGATCTGGTGCGGATCACGCGCGAGTCCGCGCACGCGGTGGCGCACTGCGTGCAGCTGCTGCGCTCGGGCGAGAACCACTCGGAGCTGCACGTCTGGTTCGTCCGCGTCCATGCCCTTGAAAATGAAGGCGATACCGCGTACCGCAACGCCGTCGGCCGGCTGTTCCAGTCGCCGCCGGATCCGATCGACCTGATCCGCGAAAAAGAGATCCTCGACTCGCTGGAAAAGGCCGTCGACGCCTGCGACGACGTGTGCGATCTGATCCGCTCCGTGGTCGTGAAGCATGGCTGAGGCCGCCGTGATGGTCGACCCGTTTATCCTGCTTGTCGTGGTCGTCGTCACCGCGCTGGTTTTTGACTACATCAACGGCTTTCACGACACCGCCAACGCGATCGCCACCGTCGTCTCGACCAACGTGCTGTCGCCGCGCACCGCCGTCATGCTCGCCGCGGTCTTCAACTTCGGCGGCGCGTTCCTCGGCACCGGCGTCGCCAAGACCATCGGCGGGGACATCGCCGATCCGGCGACAATCACCCAGACCGTCGTCGTTTGCGCGCTGCTGGCGGGCATCATCTGGAACCTCATCACCTGGGCGTGGGGCTTGCCGTCCTCGTCCAGCCACACGCTGGTCGGCGGCTTGGTCGGCGCCGTCGCCTGCCACCGCGTGCTGGACGAAGACGCCAACTTCCTCGCCGCTTTCAGCACGCTCATGCACTCCAAGGGCGTATACAAGGTCACGCTCGGTCTGATCGTCTCGCCGATCGCCGGCTTTCTCATCGGCTTCATCATCATGGTCGGCCTGACGTGGCTGGTGCGGCGCACCGGTCCGTCGCGGGTCAACAGCCTGTTTCGCCACCTGCAGCTGCTGTCGGCGAGCTCGATGGCGCTGTCGCACGGCTCCAACGACGCGCAAAAGGCCATGGGCATCGTGACCATGTCGCTCGTTGCCTACTACGCCAAGCACGCGGCGCATCCGCCCGGCTGGCTCAACCTCGCGGCGTACCAACAGCGCGGCGAGCTGGTGGTGCCGTTCTGGGTCATCGGCGCCTGCGCCTGCGCGATGGCGGCAGGCACGGCGGCGGGTGGCTGGCGCATCATCCGGACAATGGGAAGCAAAATCATCAAGCTACAGCCCATTCACGGCTTCGCGGCGGAGAGCGCCGGCGCGATCGTCATCCTCACCGCGTCCTGGCTCAAAGCGCCGGTGTCGACGACGCACGTCATCTCGTCGTCGATCATGGGCGTCGGCGCGTCGAAACGCCTGAGCGCAGTGCGCTGGGGCGTCGCCGGCAATATCCTCACGGCGTGGATCTTGACGCTGCCGGTGTCTGCCGGCCTCGGCGCGCTGCTGTACGCCGGCCTGAGCCACGTGCTGGGCCACTGAGCGCCGGCCGTCAGCGCAGCAGATCCACCGTCAGCAGGCCGCGCATCTCGGACATGGGCCACGCCGCCAGCGTCGGAAATTCAACCGCCAGCGCCGCGGCGATCGCCTTGCCGTCATCCGCCCAGCACAGCGCCGCAGCTTCCAAACCAGTCAAGCCCAGCAGCTGGACGCCCGGCCGCCCCGCCAGCGCTTGCTGCAGCTGGGCATAGCGCGCCGCCAGCCGCGCGTTCAAAGCCGTCGGCCACGTCGGCTGCCGCTGCAGGCCATCCAACACCGCCAGCGCGTGGGCCGCCTGCAGCTCTGGCAGCGCCGTCGGTCCGGTCGCCGCCCGCAGCCCTTCGCCCTGTTGGTCCGGCGCAACGAGCGCGTACAGCACCGGATCCGACGGCCGGTCCGGATCGCGCAGCGCCACGAGCGTCAGCACGGCGCGCTCCGCGGGCAGCTGCGGGCCGAGACACGACGCGGTGCGCCGGGCGTCGACAATCAGCGCGCGCAGCGGTAGACCCGCGGCGGCTTGGACATCGTTGGCGCCGCTCCACGTCGCCAGCTCAGCGATCGCCACCGCCCCCGGATGCGCCGCCGCCGCCCGTTCAGCTGCCGGGCGATTGAGCCCGCCCGTGGGCAGCGGGCCGTCAAACCGCCGGCCGACGTCCAGAAAACGCGCCCCGGCGAGCAGCACCGCCGACAGCCAATCCGGCGGCAGCGGTCGCGCAACGAGCACGACGTCCGTCGGCACCACTAGCGCGTGGATCGCCGCGCGCATGGCTTCCTGGGCGGTGGCAAACAGCAGCAGGTCGCCCGGCCGCGCGCGGAGGTGGTGCGACCAGCGCGCCAGCACGGCGGTCGTCAGCTGCGCGCTCTGCGGCTGGACGTCGCGGACCATGCCCACCAGATCCGCCGACCAGCGGCGGCCCGGGAATCGCGTGAAATCGAGAAGCGGCGTCGTCATGGCCGCTAGTTTAGCCAGCGCGCGCGCTTCCCGCTACCGCTCCGCCCACAGCCACGGCGCGGACTGCGGCTGCAGCTCCTGGGCGGCAATCAGCCACCAAATCGTCGGCGCGGTCGCCGGTGACAGCGGAAAATCGGCGTGCCAGTCCGGCGCGTACACGACCGGCAGGCCGCCGGCGCACGCCAGCTGCAGCAGCGGCTGCCAGTGCGCCGCCACCGGCTGCCCCAGCCGCGCCAACGCCAGCGGCTGGGCAATGCTGCCCTCGACAAACCACGTGTCCGGCGCCATCGCCAGATACGGCCGCAGCCCCGGCCAGCCTTGCGCCGTCGTGCCGTGCCGCGTCGCCACCCACGCCAGCGCCTGTGCCGCGCGCGCCGGATCACCCACCGCCAGCAGCCAGAGCGCCGCCCACGTGCCTGATGCATCCAGCGCGCTCTCGCCGTCCACGCTGCCCGTCGCCGAGAGCCCCTGAGCGAAGCGCTGCTCCGCAGGCAGCCAGAGGCGGCGGAAGAGGGCCTCGCGCAGCGTCTGCGCGCGTTGGGTCAGCGGCAGCGCCGGCCGCAGGGGCGCCAGCGCCTGAAGCGCAAACCAGACGTCGATTTGGTGCTCGGTGGCAAAGAACCGCGCCGGCCAGCTGGGCTCGAAATGGCCCGGATCGCGCCAGCGCCCGGCACCGGCATAGAACAGCCCGGTCGCCGGATCCTGCTGGCGCAGCAGCCACGCCACTCCGCGCTGGACGGTCGCGGCAAACTGCTTGTCTCCGCTGAGTTTTTCGTAGTGGGCAAACGCGTACAGCGCCCACGCCACGGTGCCGGTGCGCACATAGCCGGCGTTGTAGAAGCCGTCGTCCGCGCCGGTGTTGAAGCCAAAACCCCAAGTGCCGTCGGGGTTTTGCAGCGCCGCCAGCGTCGCCAGCACCCGCCGCGCGCGTGCCAGGTCCCCGGCGTGCGCCAGCCAGAGCGCAGTCAGCGCGTCGTCGTAGACAAAGGAGCGCTGCGCCATCCGCGCAAAGTCCACGTTGCCGCCGGCAAAACGCTGTGGATCCGGGTAGCTGAGCACCGCCAGCGCATCGGGTGGCAGGGACCCGGCGCGCAGCGGCACGGCACCGCCGCGGCCGTCGACGTCATACAGCGCCCGGGGATGATACGGCACCAGCACCAACGACTGCCGCGCCGCCTGCGCCAACGCCACCGGGTCGGGCGTCTGGCAGTGCGCCGGTAGCGCGTCATAGCGGAGCTGGGTCGGCGCACAAGCGCACAGCAGCACGGCAGCCAAGGCCAGCGCGCGGGTCATGCGCCACTCACAGCTCGCCGTTCAGGACGCGCGTAATTGTCGGGGTGTAAACGCGCCACAGCAGGCGAATATCTTCAGGCACCATGCCGGTTTGCGCCATCCAGCGCCGCACCGTCGGGATGAACGCGAGCCACGGCGGGCCGAGGTTCGCTTCCGCGTCAGTCATGTCGCCGGCCAGATAGGTGTGCTTGAGCTTGTCGTCGTAGATAATCGCCGGAAAGGCATCAGGAATACCGAACTTGGACAGCAGCACCGCGCCCGGCTCCAACGTGTGCAGCTTGTACGTCGCGCGCACTTCCTTGGGGTCGAGCGCCTCGTTGATGTCAAACCAGTACGTCACCGGCACCGAGTCGGTGCCATGCGTCAAAACCAGCGGATTCTTGGGGATATCCAGCTCTTCCTGCAAGCAAACCACGCGGCCGTCCTCGTGAATCAGCAAAATACCGGGCCCTTCCAGGTCGTACGGCCGGCCGGTCTCTTCCGCCCAGCGCTTTTGCACCCACTGCGCAATCTCGCGGTCGTCCGAGAAGTCGTCGACGCGCCGCCCCGCCCAGCCCGACCACTTCAGGTTGAACACTTTCTCCGCCCGCAGCCGCGCCGAGTACGGCGTCGGCGTGGCGAACGTATTGAATTCGCCGCAAATTCTGCCGCCGCGGGCGACAAACCGCTCGATGACGTCCATCTCCGAATCGGCCAAGCCGCCGAAGATACGCTTGGACAATTCCAAGTGGGCGATCGGCCGCGGCATCGCGTCGTAGTCGTCGACGTACACGCCATAGGTGTCTGAAATGAAAAGCAGATTACGGTCCTTGAGGTCGTCGTCGGACAGGTCGCGGTGCGCCTTTGTCGTCGGATTCCAGCCGACGTAGTCCGTCACGGAATCCCAGATGAACCGCGAATGCGGCGGCTGCACCTTGGCCTGCGTCAGCAGCCACATCAGGCGCAAGTGCTCGCGACGGTTCTCAAAAGGCACCGTTTTGTCGAGGATTTGCGGCCTGACCGTCGGCCGCGGCTTGATCAGCCAGCCGACCGGCAACATCACGATCGCCGCCAACAGCAGCGTCGTGACGATCGGCAGGGCGCTCGACCGCGCTTCACCGCGCTGGCCCGTGCCGCCGGCGAAACCCAACCGCGTCATGCGTCCCCAGGTTTTGCGGCGCCGCAAGTAGCCCCAGAGGCCGCGGATGCGATACCACAAAATCAGCTGGCGATAGCCCATGTTTTCGAGCAAGGCCACCGACACAAGGCGCCACAAGTCACCGCGTTCGCGAAAGAACGACAGCGACAGCTCTTCGAGCAAGATCGCGCCGAGCGACAGCAAAAAGCCGATGAGCACCGCCAAAATCAGGAACAGCGTCGTGAATACCGGCTCAATGAAGCCGCCGACCAACATCAGCAGGAAGTAGAAATAGCCAAAGAGCTCGACGATCGGCCCGAACAGCTCGAAAAAGATGAAGAACGGCATCACCACCAGGCCGATCGGCCCGTAGCGGCGGTTGAAGGCCATCTTGCGGTGGCGCCACAGCGTGTCGGCGAGGCCGCGCTGCCAGCGGTCGCGTTGGTTGCCCAAAATGCGAATATTCTCGGGAGCTTCCGTGAACGCCACCGGATCCGGCAGGTGCGCGATCGCCCGGCCTTGCAGCCACTGCGGAATTTGGTGGCGCAGGCGCGCGACGAGCTCCATATCCTCGCCGACCGAGTCGTGCGCGTAGCCGCCCGCCGTCGTCACCGCCGAGCGGCGGAACAGGCCAAAAGCGCCAGAAATGATGAGGTTGCCGCCCATGCGGTCCCAGCCGAGGCGACCGACGAGGAACGCCCGCAGGTATTCGACGACCTGAAAGCGCGCCAGCCAGGACTTGGGCAAGCCCATCTCGACGACCGCGCCGCGCTCAATCGTGCAGCCGTTGGCGAGGCAAATCGTGCCGCCCACGGCGATGACGTCGACGTCGGTCAGGAACGGGCGCACAAGCCGCAGCAGCGCGTCGGGCAGGATGAGCGTGTCGGCGTCGATGGCGCAGACGAGCGGAAACCGGCTGGCATTGATCGCGCAGTTCAGCGCGTCGGCTTTGCCGCCATTGTCCTTGTCGATCACGATCAGGCGGTTGTAAATCGCGGAACGGTACGTCGCGCGGATCGGCTTGCACGCCAAGTCCAGCCGCAAGTCGATCGGCACCGCTTCCAGCGCGAACGCCGTGCGCAGCCGCTTCATCGTCTTGTCGTCGGAGCCGTCATTCACCACGACGACTTCGTGTTCCGGATAGCGCAGCTTCAACAGCGCACGCACCGATTCCACCACGGTTTTTTCTTCATTGTGCGCCGGCACGAGGATCGAAATGGGCAGCGTGGCGCGGCCGCGCATCGACACGGATTCCGGCGAGCTGCCTTCCAGATCGCGCCGCACCTGGATGATGCCGACCGACGCCGAAACGAACAACGCAATGTAGCCCGACGTGAGCATCACGAAGTAGAGAAGCACAAGGATATTGAAGATATCCATTAACATGCGTGCGTTCTCTCTGCCTCCATGAACCGTGGGCGCCACGTGGGCGCCGTGCCACCCAAATACCGCTAGACCAAAGAATCTTCCGTAATGGACAAGCGCGCTTCCGCCAACGCGCTCGACGCCGATTCATTGCCGCGCGCTGCCGCCGCACGCAGCGCCGCGATGCCCGCCGGACCGCAGCGTGACAGCGCGAGCGATGCATTGTGACGGACCCACTCGGCTTCGTCATCCAAAAGCACAGCGATCGACTCCGCCGCACCGCCGCCGCCCAGCGCGCCGCAGGTCCGCGCCGCTTCCGAGCGCACTTCCCAGCGTTCGTCGTGCAGCGCGCTCAGGCACACCGGCAAGGCCGACGGATCGTTCATCTCGCGCAGACCTTTCACAGCCTGAATGCGCACTTCCGCTTCCGGATCGGTCACCGCGTGCACGACAACCTGCACCGCCTGGCGCACGCGTGCGGTGCCCAACACCGCCACGACGATCTGCCGCACGTCGGCGATCTCGGAATTCGACAGCTCAACCAGCGCTTGCACCGGCAGCGGGCTGGCACTGGACATCGCGTCAATCGCCCGCACGCGGTTGAGCCGACCGTCGGCAGCCAGCAGCGGAATCGCCACAACCGCTTCATCGGCGCGGGACAGCGCGCACAGCGCCTCAAACGCGCCCAGCCGTACGTCCGGCACCTCGTCGCGCACAAGACCGGCAAGCAACCGCGCCGGATCGTGCAGCGCGCGGGCTTCGCGGATCACGCGCAGGCGCTCCCACGGCCGCGCCACCGCGTTGGCGCGCGCTTCGACGGCGAGGTTGGACGCCGCGTACAGCTCTTCAAACGCCGCTGTGCCGGTCGGTCCCGCCAACTCCGCCATTTCCGTCAGCAAACGCCGGGCAAAGTCGCGCGACAGCGAGCCGAGCGCCGCCAGCGCCTTGGACTTCGCCGTCGGGTCCGGCTCAGCGCCGGTCATCCGCTGCACGGCGTCCAGCAAAGTCGCGCGCGTCGTCTGGAACGCCTTTTCACGGCGGATCGCGCGACCGCGGACGATCAGCATCGCCGTCAGCGCCACGACGACGATCAGCAGCTCCAGCGCCACGAACAAAATGATCAGCAGCTCGGGCAGGGTCAGCAGTTCAAGGCGAAAATGGTTCACAGGCGACCTCGCAGCACGAGGGTCACGTCGGTGAACGGATCGTTTTTGGAATCAAATGGTTGCACGCGCGATACCGACAGCCGCGTGCCCCAGCGCGGCGTCCACCAGTGCTCGCCGCCGATGACGCCGGAGACGCCGACGGGCGTGTTGATGCCGTAGCGCTCGATGAACGTCGGGTCGGTGCCGACAAAAACCCAGGCGAACGCCATCCAGCGCGGATCCGGCTCCCAGCGCGCCTTGAGAAAACCGGTGTGAAACAGCGAGGTATTCGTCGTCTGGTTGCCCTGGATGTGCAGCGCCATGTAGCCGGGCTGCAGTGTCCACTGTTTCACATACAAAATCACATTGGGCGCAAGCGTCCACGCCTGCGACGGCCGGGTCTGGGACGTCGGCAGCGTCAGATAGTCGGCGAAGCGGCCGTAGAAGCCCAGCGAGAATTCTTTGATGATCGAGAACGCCACGTCGCCGCGACCGTCGAACACCGGCAGGAACGTCTTGTTGGGCGAGGCCTCAAGGTGGATCATGCCGTCGATGCGGCTGAAACCAAAGTACAATTCACCCTTGACCGCCTCGGCGCGCTGCATGTCGGCGCCGCTGTAGCGCTGCTCGAAAATGCCGCCCAGCAGCGCCGTCCAGCGCTTGTTGAAGCGCCGGCCGATGTGCGCGTCCGCCCGCCACCAGGATACCGCGCTGTGCAGCGTCCAGGTGCCCGCCACATCCGA
>CAIPXZ010000156.1 GCA_903869075.1 uncultured Myxococcales bacterium
ACGCCCGTCCTGCAGACCCCCGGCGAGCAGACGCCGGCGCCGCAGCCGGTGCCGTCGGCGCACGGTGTGGCGTTCTGGCTGGTGCCGGTGGCGTTGCAGGTGAGCACCTGGCTGCCGTCGCACGTCAGGCTGCCGGGCGCGCAGACCTTCAGCGGGCAGCCGCCGTCGACGCAGACGTTGGCGGCGCCGCAGGGCACGATGAACTGCGACGTGCCGGTGTCATTGCATGCCCACGCGGAGTTGCCAGTGCAGCCGACGGAAGACGCCTCGCAGATCACGGTTTTGCAGCTGCCGTTGGCGCATGCCGTGCCGCTGGGACAGGCGCCGGCTTGCCACGCCGAGCCGTCGATGCTGCAGATCTTGGCGGTCGCGGAGTCCGTGCATTGCGTCGCGCCGGCGAGGCAGGTGTCCGCCAAGCAGACGTCGCCTGCGCACCACTGCGACGCCGGGCAGTCCGCGGCTTTGCCACACGGCGCGCAGATGCCGGCGGTGCAGACGAGTGTACCCGGGCATTCCTTGGAACTGGCGCACTTGGTCAGCGTCGGCACGCAGGCGTTGTGCCAGCAGCTCTGGTTGGCGCCACAATCCGTTGTGGCGACGCAGGGTTGGCAGACGCCGACGGCGAAGTTGCAGACCATGCCTTTGGCCGTGCAGTCCTTGTCGGATTTGCAGACCTTGGGCGCCGTGCACAGGCCGTCGACGCAGGTTGCGCCGATGAGGCCACACTGCACGTCGAAAATGCAGCCGACGCACGCGCCGGCTTCGGTGCAAAACGGCGTGTCGCTTGGGCAATCGTCGCCACTGACGCAGACCGGCAGCACGGCGACGTCGGTGGCAACCTCGGCGTCGTCGGCGACGGCGGCATCGTCGGGCGCGCCCGCATCCGCGTCATCGGCACCATCGGCGAGATCCGTCGCGTCGACGATGCCGTCGACCGGCGGTTCGGCCGCGTCCGACCCGGCATCGCCGGCATCGACCACCGGGACATCGTCGGCGGCAGCGTCGGTCGCCGCATCGGCTGTCGCGTCGCTGTCCGGTGCGACCTCGGCGTCGTCAGCGCCAACGTCGGTCGCGGCGTCAACCGCCACGTCCGCATCCACGGCCACGGCGGCGTCCGCGTCAGCCGCCCCCGCGTCCGTCGCAACATCCTCATCGCTTTCAGGCACATCCGCAGCATCGGCGGCGTCCGCGTCGGCATCCGCCGGCGCTGCATCGCCATTGCCGCCGGCGGTGTCGGCACCGGCATCAGCGGGCTGGACGGCATCCGTCGCGGCGTCGAGCGGGCTGTCGGTCGCATCGGCGGCCACGACCGCGTCTTCGGGTGCGCCAACGTCGGGGTTGCCGTCGTGGATGATGATGGCCTCCGGATCGCTGCACGCCGCCACTGCGCCCAGCCCAGCCAGCAGTGCGGCGGCGACGGTCGCTCGAAATCGCCGCATTTTGCCTCGGTTTGCCATCGTCGCTGGATCCTAGTGGCCTCGGCCGGCAAATTCAATGCGCGTCACGCCAGCCGCCAACCACTTGGAATCTGGCGCAGCCGCCGGGCGCGTGTAAGCTGCAAGCGCGCGGGCCGTCGCTTCCGCGTCGCCGTAATTCTGTTGTGTTGGCCCATCCCAAGGAGACCGCCCATGCGCGCCCGCATCGCCCTGTTGTTCCTCAGCTTGACATTGTCGCTGACCGCCGCGCCGGCATTTGCCGCCGACGTGTTCATCAATGGCCTGAAGGCGACCAACCTCAAGC
>CAIPXZ010000157.1 GCA_903869075.1 uncultured Myxococcales bacterium
ACAAGTTGGTGGGCTGTGTTCTTGTGCTGATACGCGGCGCAACGTGCCCATCAAGTGATCGCTGACCGAGCCGTGAGGTTGCCATGCGTGACACATCGATTCTGCACCGAATCCGCGCTCATAAGGCGTGGCTGGCCCTGCTGGTCACAACGAGCTTCGTCGTTCAGGCCTGCGGCGAGACGGTCCAGGGCGGCATCATCGTCGCGGCGGACGCGCACGGCGACACCAAATTCCAGTTTCAGGACGGCAAGAACATCGACGCCGATCCGTCCGAGGTTTCGCAGGACCCGGACGCCGTTGCCGGCGCCGACGTCGGCTGCAAGCGCGTGATTATCCCGCAGTTTGACGTCACCAAGCCGCTGCAGCTGCCGGCCAACAACAGTCCGTACCCGCTGTTTGCCACAGTCGTCGACTACGCCGCGGGCGGCCCGGCGGCGGAAGTGCCGGTCAAGTGGGAAATCATTGAAAACAGCGGACTTTCCGGCCCGGGCCCCGGAACGCTCAGTTCGCAGATCTCAGTGACGGACGACAAGAACGGCGCGACGATGAACTCGTTCAACCCGAACAAGGGGCCGGCGACAAACTACAAGGTCAAGCTGTCGACCGACTGCGCCGAGGACGTGACTTTTGACATCTCCGTGGCGGCGCTGCCGACCGGCAACATCGAAGTCAAGCTCCTTTACGACAACGAGATTCCGCTGGGCAACGTCGTTGTCCACGTGGTGCCGGCGCCGTTTGCCTGCGCGTCGTTCAAGGCGATTTTGCCGCCGTCGGTCTCGGTCGGCTCAATGACGACCTACATCGGCGACGTGCCGACGGAGTTCAAAGGCCTGCCCGCCGAGAAGAAATACGGCGTGTACGTGATCGGCAAGGACCTCGCCGGTCACCTCGCCGCTGCCGGCTGCGCGGACGCCGTGCTCGTCAACGATCAAAGTACCACCAGCGTGACCGTGACGGTGACCGTGCTGCCGCTGCAAGCCGCCGGCCAGTACGACATGGTCAACCACTTCGACTTCACCGGCGCGATCCCCGGCCAGCTGGGCCAGATCCTCGATACCGCGGTGCAGATCTTCTATGATCCCGGCACGTTCATCATCGAGCAGATCAAGAACCTGGTGAAGCAGTTCCTCGGCGCCGGCTTCATCGTCGACGCCGTGTTCAGCCTGTTCGAGACGCAGCTGTCCAAGCTGATAACGGATTGGCTGCTCAACAGCTCGCCGCCGTGGCTGCAGGACTTCTTCCAGATGGGTCAGGACGTCCTGCAAATCGTCAAGAAATTGGAGATGTTAGGCGTACTCAAAGTCTACAAGGTCAATGGCGACTTCTTCTTCAACGGCGAGATCGACTTCACCGGCATCAACCTCTGGTGGCACCTGGGCTGCGACAAAAACGACCCGAATTTCGCCACTTGTGGCTCGAAGATCTCGTTCGACCTGACGCAGGTCTCGACCGACCCGAACTTCCCGTTTGACCTCATCAGCGGCAAGCTCTCCGGCTCGATCACCCAGCAGACGCACATGTCGATCGATTCCTCCACGATTACGCTGAATTACGGCAAGCTGATCCTCTACATCTTGGAAGATGTGGTGCTCAAGCAGATCACCGGCCAGACGACTTTCGTCGGCGCGATGCAGAAGCTGATTGATTGCACTGGCTTGGGCAACAGCTTGGGCGGCATCATCCCCGGCGTGGACGCCAACGCCGTCACGGGCTTCTGCGACTCGACGATCTCGCTGATCGTCCTGCCGATCGAGAGCATGCTCGGCGGCCTGTCGCTCGACTCCGGGCTGTCGCTCACCGGCACATGCACGATGGTCGACGACCCGGACAAGGACGGCAACTACGACCTGAAGGTTGACCGCCTGATCGACGGCGTGTGGATCGGCAACATCGTCATCCAGGGCTCCAGCGGCAAGAACTTCAAGGGCGACTTCAACGCCACGCGCCAGCCCGGCACCTGAGATCCATGACACGCAACAACCTGATTCTCAAGACGCTTGGCCTGACGCTTGGCCTTGCCATGCTCGCCAGTTGCGGCCCGCCGGAGCTGGAACGGCTGGAAGATGAGCCGGCGTCGACCGAGCGCTTCACCCTGCCCCAGTCGCGGCGCACGCACCCGGCGATCGACGGCTGCCAGCGGTTCCTTGTGGCGCTGCGGGACGGCAACTACGAGATCGCCTTCCGTCACCTGTCGTCGGACACGCGCAAGGCGCTGGCGCTCAAGGCGCAAGCCGTTGGTTGGCAAGGCGAAGACGTGCTGCGGCTGCGCAAGATCCCGATTTCCCAGGACGTGACGCAGGCGGCGCCGTTTGACCCGGTGGCGACGTTCGCGCTGCCGTCCATCCAGACGCTGCAGCTGCTGGCGACGCCCTCGGCGGGCACGAGCACGGTGGAGCAGCGGCTGCGCCTGAAGGGCACCGACGGCACTTCGCGCGAGTTGACCATGCGCTTTGAAGGTCTGGCGTGGCGCATCCACAATCCGGAACTGACATCCGCGCATAACTGAGCGAAAACCATGACTTTTGATCCGACCGAGGACGCCGGAGACGGTCTGTTTATCGACGACCGCAGCATCGCGTTCCCGCCGCGCCGCGTCTACATCGAGACGATGGGCTGCCAGATGAACGTCTACGACAGCGAGCGGATGGCGGAAGTGCTGGCGAACCACGGCTACCGCCCGACCGAGCAGGTCGAGCTCGCGGACCTCGTGCTCATCAACACCTGCAGCATTCGCGACCGCGTCGAGCACAAAGTGGTGTCCATGTTGGGCACGCTGCGCAAGCTGAAGGCGCACAATCCCGAGCTGGTACTGGGGGTTACCGGCTGCGTGGCGCAGCAGGAAGGCCAGAAGCTGCTGGACAAGGTGCCGTTTCTCGACCTCGTGCTGGGACCGGACCAGATCCCCAACCTGCCGGCGCTGGTCAACCACGCCCGCAACGAGCAACAGCGCATTACGGCTACGGAATTCGTCAAAGCGAAGGCCTACACGTTTCCGCCGGCGCAGCCGCCCGAGGACGGTCGCGTCACAAGCTTTATCACCATCATGAAAGGCTGCAACAAGGTCTGCAGCTTCTGCATCGTGCCCTTCACCCGCGGCCGTGAGGTCAGCAAGCCGAGCGCAGAAGTGCTCGACGAGATCCGCATGTTGGTCGCCAGCGGCGTGCGCGAAGTGACGCTGCTCGGACAAAACGTCAACAGTTACGGCAAGGACCGCACCGACCGCGACGGCAACAAGGGCGAGCTCGACTTCCCCGAACTGCTCGCCGCCGTCAGCGCCATCGACGGCTTGCACCGCATCCGCTTCACCACCAGCCACCCGATGGACTGCACCGACGCGCTCATCGAGGCGTTCGCGACGCTGCCCAAGCTCGCGCCGTTCTTCCATTTGCCGATCCAGTCCGGCAGCGTCAGCGTGCTGCAGGGCATGCGCCGCGCCCACGGCGTCGACGATTACCTGACGAAAATCAGGCGCTTGAAGACGCTCAAGCCCGGCATCGCGCTGTCCACGGACATCATCGTCGGCTTCCCCGGCGAGACCGAGGCCGACTTCCAGCAAACGCTCGATCTGCTGGCGGAAGTCCGCTATTGCAGTATCTTTTCGTTCATGTACTCGGCGCGGCCAGGCACCAAAGCGGCGGATTTGCCCGACGACGTGCCGCTGGCAGAGAAAAAGTCCCGGCTGGCGCGCGTGCAGGCGCTGCAGGACGGCATCACCCGCGCGTGGATGGCGGAGTTCCACGGCCAAGAGGTCGAGGTGCTGTTCGAGGGCGCGTCGCGCCTGGGTCAAGCGGGGCCGAACTCGCAGCTGGCGCAAAAGTCCTTCGGTCCGCCGCAAGTCATGGGTCGCACAGGGGAAAACGTCAAGGTGAACGTCGCCGTGACCGACGCCCGCGCCCAGGTCGAGTGGGCCGGTCGGCTGGGGCGCGTGCGCATCGAGCGCGTCGGCCCGCATTCACTCGAAGGCGTGATGCTGGGCTGGGCTTAGCAGCCAGGACGAACGCGCAGTCACTTGCACAGTCCCGCGGCCTGCAGGTCACAAGCACGCTGGAAGCCGCGGGCGCAGGCCTTTTGCAGCAAGCCCGGACCGTTGCTCGCGTCCGCGTTTGTCGTCGGCTGGCGGCACGCCTGTTCGGCCAAATCGGTGCACGCGGCCACGTCGCCGATCTCGCATGCCTGGCTGAAGAACTGCGCGGCCCTGGCCAGGTCGACGCCGACGCCCTCGCCGCTTGTGTAGCACGCGCCGACGCCGCGGCATGCGCCGGCGTTGCCGCGGTCGCATGCGCGCTTGAGCAGGCCGACCGCGCGCGCGGGGTCCATCGGCACGCCTTGGCCCGTGCGGTACAACTTGCCGAGCCAGGCGCACGCGCCCGGGTCGTCCGAGTCGCACGCCCGCTGGAACCACTTGGCCGCCAAGGTCAAATTTGCCGGTACGCCGTCGCCGCGCATGTGCACGACGCCGAGGTTGTAGCAGCCGATGGAGTCGTCGCCGTCACACGCCAACTGGAACAGTTCGGCGGCGCGCTGCAAGTTCTTGGTCCCGGCTTGGCCGCTGTAGTGAAACACGCCGAGGTTGTAGCAGCCGCGGGCATCGCCGGCGTCACAGGCGCGCTCGTACAGGCGCGCGGCGAGCGCGAGGTCCTTGGCGACGCCCAAGCCGCGCTCCCGGCAGACGCCAAGGATGTAGCACGCCGGCGGGTGGCCCGCCTCGCACGCGGAATCGTACAATTCTGCGGCCTTGGCCAAGTCTTTGGCGACACCGCGGCCGTTTGTGTAGGCGATGCCGAGGTTGGCGCAGCCGGCCGGATCGCCGCCGTCGCATGCCTTCTGGTACCAGGCCGCCGCGGTGGGAAACGACACGGGGACGCCGCGGCCGTGGTAGTAGACGTTGCCCGTCTCGCGGCACGACGCGCCCTTTTCGCCGACACAAACAGCCCGCGCCGGCGCACACGCCTTGCCATCCCACGCCAGACCGGTGGGGCAGCCGGCTTGCGGTACGCAGCTCGCGCCCTCCGCACGCATCCCCG
>CAIPXZ010000158.1 GCA_903869075.1 uncultured Myxococcales bacterium
CCGCGCTGGGTGGAGATCACCAATCCGGGCAAGTATGCGTTATCATTGGCAAAAGTGACGTTGCAGCTGTTCGGCGACAAGGGCCAGCCGCTGGCGAGCTTTCCGCTTGGTACGTTGCTGCCGTTCATCCAGGCGGGTGAGTCGTGGCCGCTGGGCGACGTGCCCGACTCCGGCCCGCTGAGCGCGCTGCTGAAGGTCAAGATCTTGGAATTGGGAGAGAATTTCACGCTGCCGGTCTGCCACGGCAAGATCGCGCTGACCGGTCCAACGGGGCTCATCGACGCGTTTGAGTACAACCTGTGCCAAACGACGCCCAAGCCCAAGGCGACCGTGCTGGCGCTGGACCCGGGCTACACCGATCCGTGCAAGAACGACGACCAGAAAGTGTGGTGCCTGGTGCCGCCGCAGACCAGCCCGTACGGCACGCCGGGGTCGAAGAACCTGGGCTGCGACATCGACGGCGACGGCTACCTCTCGACGAACGGCGACTGCGACGACCAGGATCCGACCGTGCACATTGACGCGCCGGAGATCTGCGACGGCAAGGACAACGATTGCAATGGCTTGACGGACGACGACGTCCAAGCGCCGGTGGGCTTTTGCCTGTCGCTCGGCGTCTGCGCGCCGTCGGTCGGCAAGGACGGCACGATTCAGCCCGGCGCGGTAGCGGTGTGCGAAGGCGCCAGCGGCTTTGCTTGCAACTACCCGACCGGCTACGAACCCGCCAAGGAGACGCTCTGCGACGGCTTTGACAACAACTGCGACGGCAAGACCGACGAGGACTTGCTCAACGCCTGCGGCACCTGTGGCACGCCGCCGGTCGAGCTCTGCAACGGCAAGGATGACAACTGCAACGGCCAGACCGATGAAGGCGTCATCCTCACCGGCCTCGACTGCGGCCACAAAGGCGTCTGCTTGCAGGCGCACGACCTCTGCGTCGACGGCACGCCGACGTGCGTCCAGGATCTCGCGTGGCAAGCCACCGAGACGCTGTGTGACGGCTTGGACAACGATTGCAATGGCCACGTGGACGAAATGCTCGGCAGCGACCCGTCCTGCAGCAACGGCGTCGGCGCGTGCGCGGTCGAAGGCATCAAGAAGTGCGGCTTGGACGGCTCGGTCGTCTGCCAGACGCCGGCGCCCGGCCAGCCGAGCCAGGAACTGTGCGGCAACGGCCTCGACGACAACTGCGACGGCCACACAGACGAGGGCTTCGACGTCGGCACGCAGTGCCAGGCCGGCGTCGGCATCTGCCAGCTGATCGGCAAAAAACTGTGCAGCAGCGATAAGTTGGCGACCGTGTGCAGCGTTGCGCCCGGGCCCGCCGACGCCGTTGAGACCTGCGGCAACGGCCTGGACGACAACTGCAACGGCCAGACCGACGAAGTCGGCTGCGTCGACCCCGGCAACAGCAACAGCTTCAAAGGCTGCGGCAGCGGCGCCAGCAGCGGCGGCTGGCGCGGCGCTTGGCTGCTTGCCGTCGCGTCCTGGCTGGTTGTCGCCCGCCGCCGCCGGATTTTGCCACCGCAGCCATAGTCGCGCCGCGCATTTTGCGGCAGAGTGCGCCTCCGCGCGGTCATCCGGACCGCCAGGGAGTCGCGATGCAGGCCTTGAAGACGACGTTCGCGCGGCTGCAGCCAGCCGTGGATTTCTGTGCGCTGCGCGTTGTCGAGTCGCGCGGCGAGACGCTGTCCGTGCGCCAGGACGTGCAGGAACCGCTGGCGCGCACGCTGGATCGCGGCGCGATGGTGACGGTGATTCACAAAGGCGGGTATGGCTACGCCGCCACGAGCCAGCTGACCGACAGTGGGCTGCGCGCGGCGATCGCCGAGGCGACGCGCTGGGCGGAAATCAGCCGAAATCGCTCGGTTTTTGACTACAGCCAGCTCGCGCTGCCGCAGCCGTCGGGGCACTATGCGAGTCCGCCGACCGTGCCGCCGCGGCCGTGGGCGCGCAAGGAGCTGCTGGAGCTGCTGCAGGCGGAGTCGCGTGCCGCCAAGCTCGATGACCGGATCGTCGACTGGGGCGCGACGATCGCGCTGCTGGAGACGCGTCAGCTGTACATCACGCACGCCGCGGCGGTGCAGGGCGACGCGGGCGTGGAGCAGGAATTCCGCTTCGTAATGCCGGGCGTGTCGGTCACGGCGTTCGGCAACGGCGACACGCAGACGCGCAGCCTCGGCGGGCAGTACAACGGCTACTGCCGGCAAGGCGGCCTTGAAATTCTCGACGCGGCGGGTCTCGTCGGCGCTGGCCAGCGCGTGGCGGAAGAAGCGCTGGAACTGCTGGCGGCGCCGAACTGCCCGACCGGCAAGATGGACCTGCTGCTGCTGCCCGAGCAGATGCTGCTGCAACTGCATGAATCGATTGGTCATCCGCTCGAGCTCGACCGCATCCTCGGCGACGAGCGCAACTACGCCGGCACAAGCTTCGTCACGCCGGACATGTTCGGCAGCTACCGCTACGGATCCGAGCTGCTCAACGTCGCCTACGACCCGACGATCGCCAATGAATTCGCGTCTTTTGGCTGGGACGACGACGGCTCGGCGGCGACAAAGCAGCTGCTGATCCAGGACGGCATTTTGCAGCGGCCGCTTGGCGGCGCGATTTCCCAGGCTCGCGCGGGCCTGCCCGGGGTCGCGAACGCGCGGGCGTGCTCGTGGAACCGCGCGCCGATTGACCGCATGGCCAACCTCAACATCGAACCCGGTGACGCCAGCCTCGCCGCGCTCATCGCCAGCGTCGACCGCGGCGTGCTGATGGACACAAACGTCAGCTGGTCGATCGACGACTCCCGCAACAAATTCCAGTTCGGCTGCGAGCGCGGCGTGCTGATCGAGGGCGGCAAGCTCACCACCGTCGTCAAGAACCCGAACTACCGCGGCATCTCGGCGACGTTTTGGCGCTCGCTCCGCGGCGTCGGCGACGCCAGCACGGTCAACACAATGGGCACGCCGTTCTGCGGCAAGGGCGAGCCCAACCAGGTCATCCGCGTCGGCCACGCAAGCCCGGCGTGCTTGTTTGGCGACATCGACGTTTTTGGCGGAGAAAGCTGATGCAACAGGCATTTTTTGAGCTGGCGGACGCCGTACAAGCGCACCTGCAGCCCGGCGAGCGGTTCACGGCGTGGCTGGCGGCGGAGACCTCCGAATTCGTGCGCTTCAACCACGCGCGGGTGCGGCAGGCGGGGCACGTGGCGCAGGCGTACCTGACGCTGCGGCTCGTCGCCGATCACAAGCCGGTGGCGGTGACGCTGGCGCTGACGGCGCAGCCGGACGCCGATCGCGCGCTTGTGCTGCAACAGCTGGCGGAGCTGCGCGCGCAGCTTGCCGACGTCGCCGCGGATCCCCACCTGCTGCTGGCGGAAGATCGCCATCTGGCGGTGCACGTCGCGGCGCACCCGCCGTTGGACGCCGCGGTGATCGTGGCGGCAGTGACAGCGCGCGCGGCGGCGTATGACCTCGTCGGCATCCTGGCGTGCGGCACCATCGCCCACGGCTTCGCCGCCAGCACCGGCACGCGGCTGTGGTCGGCGAGCGCCAGCTTCAACCTCGACTGGAGCCTGTACGCGCACGGCGACAAGGCCGTCAAAAGCGCCTACGCCGGCACGGTCTGGGACGAGGC
>CAIPXZ010000159.1 GCA_903869075.1 uncultured Myxococcales bacterium
CTGCGACAAGCTTGCCGCCGTCCGCAGACGAGGCGACGGCGTACCAATTCCGGTCCGAGTCTCGTGGCGTCCAGCTCGCGCCCGAGTCTGTGGATGTGTAGATCTGACCCACAGATACCACGGCAACCAGCTTGCTGCCGTCCGCAGACGAGGCGACGGCGAACCAACTCCGGACCGAGTCACGGGCGGTCCAGGTCGCGCCCGAGTCTGTGGATGTGTAGATCTGCCCGCCGTTGACAACCGCGACCAGCTTGGCGCCGTCTGCAGACGAGGCGACGGCCCACCAACTCACTGCGGTGTTGACGGGAGTGAACACCTGCGCTGCGTCACCGAAGGAGATCGTTTGCCCAGCGTTTTGCACGATTTTCCAGCCGCCTGGCCCCATCGCCTCCAAGCGCACTTCATCACCCACCGCCAAGGACGCCGATGGCGGCAGGGTCACTGCGAGCTGCGAGGCTGCGTCGGCGAAGTAGCCGTGGTTCGCCTGAGCTTGGGTGTCCGTCGTGACCTTCGCCCAAGCGATGCCGCTGCCATTTTGGCCATCGGCGCCGTTGCAGACGTACGTCGCGGGGCCGTTGCCCACCTGGATTTTCACGCCGCCGTGCGCGCAGTTCGTGCCAGCCAACTCGACCGTGACTACGCTGCTTTGGCCGTCGTTGCCGTTGCTGCCGTTGCCGCCATCCACCCCGTTGCAAACATAGGTTGGCGCGCCCGCACCAACCTGCACTTTCAAGCCGCCGTTGGCGCAGTTCGCTCCGGGCGGCTCAGTCGCGAGCACGGGGCTCTGCCCGTCGCTGCCGTTTTGACCAGCCATGCCATTGCAGACGTACGTCGCGGCGCCCGCCCCGACTTGGACCTTGAGGCCACCAGCCGCGCAGTTGGAGCCCGGCGCCTCCGTCGTCACGGCGACGCTCTGGCCATCGCTGCCGTTCGCGCCGTTGCAAACGTAAGCGGCGGAGCCCTTGTCCACTTGCACCTTCAGGCCGCCGTTGGCGCAGTTCGCCCCAGCCGATTCGGTCGTCACCGTCGTCACTTGACCGCTGCCCGCCTTGCCGTCCGCACCGTTGCAAACATACGTTGCCGCACCCGCGCCCACGTGCACCTTGACGCCACCGTTGGCACAGTTCGCGCCCGCCGGCTCCACCACCGCGCTCTCGCCGTCCTTGCCATTGCAAACATAAGTCGGCGCGCCGGTTCCGACCTGAGCCTTGACGCCGCCGGTGGCACAGTTGGCGCCAGCCGGTTCAGTCGTCACCACCACGTCCGCGCCATTTTGACCAGACGGCGCCGCAGTGCCACAGGCGACGGCAGCCAGCAGCACAAATAGCGGGCAGAGCGGAACCAATCCAGAACGTCGCATTGCGCCAGCCGCGTCGACCGCGCCAGAGGAGCCTGCGATGCCCTTGGGTTTCATTGCAACAACTTGTCGGGGCGTGGCCATGTTTTGTCCTTGCTCGTGGGTTACAAAAGAACGTGCAGCAACTGCCTATGGCGGGAACTCAGGTACAACGGGCGCGCAGCTGCGCCCAGGCGCCGGGGTCGATCACGGGCAGATGCCTGGGTTGTCGACAATGCCATCGCAGTCGTCGTCGATGCCGTTGCCGCAGATTTCGGTGGCGCCGGGGCCGATCAACGGATTGCTGTCGTCGCAGTCGCCGTTCTTGGCCGTGTTGTATACCGCGCTCGGCGCGCACAGGCACTCAGCTGCGCCAGCGCCATAGCCGTCGGTATCGAGGTCCTTGTAGTAATTCGAGCAGCCCTGCCCGTCGGCTTCGTCCAGTTTGCCGTTGCAGTTGTCGTCGATGCCGTTGCCGCAGATTTCGACGTGGCCAGGGTTGACCGCGGCGTTGCCGTCATTGCAGTCGCCGCTGACGCTCGCGGTGTAGATTCCGCTAGGCGCGCAGAGGCACTGGGAGTCGAAGGTGCCAAAGCCGTCCTGATCCAGGTCCGCGTAGAAGCTCGTGCACCCGACCGCGTCCTGGCCCTGATCGACCACGCCGTCGCAATTGTCGTCCACGCCATTGCCGCAGATTTCCGTGGGTCCGGCCGTGTGCACGCAGCCTGTCACCGGATTGCACGAGTCCGCCGTGCAAGCGAGGCCGTCATCGCATGGATTGGCCCCGCTGCCGCCGCACGCGCCCATGGAACAGTGTCGGTGACGGTGCACGCGTTGCTGTCATCACAGGTCGTGCCGTCGGTTGCGTTTGGACTGCTGCACGCGCCGTTCGTCGTGTTGCAAACGCCCACGCCATGGCATTGGTCCGCGGCGGTGCAAACCACCGGGTTCGCACCGACACAGAGCCCACCCAGGCAGGCGTCGCTCTGCGTGCAAGCGTTGCCATCGTTGCAGGCGACGGTGTTGTTGACGTGAGCGCAGCCCGTCGTCGGGTCGCAGCTGTCTGTCGTGCACAGGACGCTGTCGTCGCAGAGCGCGGCGTTGGTCACGCATGCGGCCGTGACCGTCACGGCGATGGGTTGGCAGCCGCTCGCGCCCACGCTGCATGCGAGCACCGTCGCGTTGGTTTGTACCACCTGCGGGCCGCCGACAAGGACCGCGTTGACGGGTGACACTTGGACCGTCGCGCTGGGCATCACTTCCAGGCACGCGCTGCCGTCCGCGCCGGTTGTCGCCTGGCTGGTGCTGGCATAGGTCACGCCTTGCGCGAGCAGCTGCAGCCCAGCGAGCGGTTGGCCGTCCTGACTGACGGTGACCTTGAGGCAGCCCGAGCCCGAAATCGGCGACGCCGCCGTCCACCAGGTGAAGTGGCTGACCGTCGCCGTGAAAGTCTTGCCGCCGCCGGCATCGACGCCGATCGTGCCCAGCCCATCCTGCTGCCAAGTCGCCGTCTTCAGATCGTACCACCACGCGCCGAGCTTTTGCCCGACCGCGACCTGGCCCGCCACCGCTGCCGGCAGCTTGAAAGTCAGCGTCGCCGTCTTGCCTGGCGCGAGGCTGAGTGGCTTGCCGGCCTGCGTAAACGACACCTCGGCGACGAACAGGGCATTGAGCTGCTGCGGGGTCGTGCCGCCCGTTGGGATACCGACAAGCGCGCCCGGCGCATTGTCCAAGGACTGCTGTGACGGGTCGATCGGGGCGATCGCGACGTCCACCGGCCCCGTGACCGGCGTCCCGTCCGCCAGCACGAAGGCTGCGGCCGGCAAGGCAATCTCGACCGACGGCGACGCGACGGCCGTGGCTGTGTCCGGCAGCAGGACCTGCGTAAACGTCACCGCGCTAAGCGCGACCACAAGCGCGACCGGCTTGGCGCTATCGACGGTTACAGCGCGGGCAGCTGGCGCGTAACCCGCCGCCTGGATGGTGGCAACGGCTGGCCCCACTGCCACGCCGGCAAAAGCCGCAAGACCAGCGGCGTCGACTGTCAACTCGGTGCCAGCAAGTGTCACCTTGGCCGCGGCAATCGCCTGACCGGCGGCATCGACGACCTTGATCGTCACGGCACCGGTGGCGGGCGCGACATCGGTTGGCGGGACGTCCGGCGCGGTGTCAGTGTCTTGAACAGTGGCGTCAATTGCCATGCCATCGGACAAATCCGCGGCGTCGGCAATGAGATCGGCGACGGCATCGCCAGCGGCGTCCACTGCCGTCGCGTCCTGCGCGCCGTCGGAACCGGTGACACCGTCGGGTGCGGTCGCGATGTCGTCGCCCGGCGTGGAGGTGGTTGGAGTCGTGCCACATGCCGCAAGGGCCGTGCCTGCGAGGAAGGCGAAGACAAGGACAGTACGCGGTGAATTCACGGATCCTCCGAAAGATTTGCTGGCATGCGCCACAGCGTTCGACGAGTCTGCGTCCTGAGCCGAATTACCGGCGACGGCAACGCGATGGAGAACCTGCGCACTCGAAACCTGGTTGATGCCATCGGAATACGGAAGGCGCTAGC
>CAIPXZ010000160.1 GCA_903869075.1 uncultured Myxococcales bacterium
CGGCAGATCGAGTCGCCCCGCAGCCTCCAGAACCGCGGCAGTACCGAAAAAATCGTCGTGTTCAGCCGGACGAGGCGATTCGACGGTACGCCCCCACACTTGCTCCGCCATCACCGACTTGAGCTTTCCGGTCATCCCGTCGAGCGATGTGGCGAGCACTCGCTTGGAAGCCACGTTGGCGTGCTCGATCGCACCGGCGAGATCGTCAAGCGCTGACCCGAATGCCTCTCGGCTCACGAGGCTACCCAGGATTCGATTGACTTCCCCGGTCCGCTCGTCGACAGTTTTCCACACTCGCCGCGTCGCCCATTGTGCGCCCCATTCGCTAGAATGCTCGAACTGGTGCGAGATCGATGCCAACGCCGCCTGCGTCGTGCGGAGTTGACGTTCCCGCGTGGCGCGCGAGTTCTCATCCTCGTTCAACGCCCTGATGTGATTCTGGTGGCGGCTTAGCACGTCTCGAAGAATTCCGCGTCCGTTGGCAACCCAGGACATCAGCAGGGGGCGCCGGCTGTTCGCGACGAATTGACTTACATCACGCTTGAGTGCTTGAAATTCGTCATTTTGTTCTTGGACGACCTCTGTGAAGTAGAGTTGCGTGGGCGAGATGCCCAGGTCCACCAAGCTCGCTTTGACTGTCGAGCGAACCTCATGCTGATCCTCCGGGCGAATTTGCCCCTTCATGGTGATCACGAAGAAGAACCGGGCGAGTTCGGACTTTCCAATCCCCCATTCCTTGAGCAAACTGAGATTCTGCTTATCTTCCCGGCCTCCCGCGCGTGTTCCCAGAAAGCAGTACACAACCGGACAAACCTTGTCCTTGATTATCTCTCGGGCGACCTTCCTGTGGTGCGGAATCGGCGCATCAGTGCCGGGCGTGTCAATGATCGAAGCGTGTTGCAGAAGGGGGTGGTTGAATCCGACGTGAAGGCAGCTGACCCTCAGCGCGACCGCGGAATTCGCTTTGACGGCGTCGAATGCCTCAGCGAGCGTCGGGTGCGACGGCCATCCCGGCACCGGCCGCTCAAATTGGCCGATCTCCACCCGCGTTGGGAACGAAGTCGCCGGCAGTTTGGGTGTTCGCAAGTCCGAGGCGAGATAGACGAAGGGATGGGCGCGATCAGGGAAGCCGAGACTCTGCCAAAGGCGATGAAAGGCAGCCATCGGATCTGGTGTAGCCGCGCCTGTTCGGCCAAATCCTTGCGGCCCAGAACGACCATCAAGATCGAACGAGAACCGACGAGGGCTGACGGTGCCATTTTGCAGCCAGCAGTTCAGTGCTTTGATCTCCTCGGTATGCACCCGGAACTGGCCTTCATCGCCGGTAGGCGACAACAACGTGAGCGACGCCTTCTCAAGCCAAGACACGTCCCTGAGAACGGTGCGATCGGCGTATTCGATTCTATTGACGGTCGCGGTCTCCGGCCGAACAGAAGTAGGTAGGAGCGTGGGGGCGCGGTCGTCAACTGGGACGCCGAGCAAGGCATTGATAAGTGACGATTTTCCTGAAGAGAATCGTCCGAGGAGTGCGAGTTCAACGCGGTCGGTCTTGATGGCGGCGAGCAGAGCGTCGAACGATTCACAATCTGCGTCCGTGAGGTCAATGTCCCGTTTGTGCGCCAAGATGTTTCGCACGGTGCCGATGAGTTCCTCTCGCGCTTCGACGTATGCGGCACCAAAGTCCGTAGCACTCGCGGTGCTCGCTGGACCCTGTGCGGCATGCCGGCTACCGGCCTCGACATTATACCGGTCGATGATCGCCGTGACTTGGGCGCGGAGGAGCTCGCGACGCGTATCAGGCGCCACCATCTTGCTCATTTCCAGCATCGCCATCAACCGTGTCAGCTGGCGGTCGAGTCGTTCTAGCCGGGTCGCGTCGTGGTTGAGCGCGAGGAGATTCGCGAGGGCCTGAAGTTGCTCGTTCGGTCTGAGACCGTCGGCCGTAGAATGCAGATGGTCAAGGCGCGAGTTGAGCTCGCCGCGAAGCGCTGTTCTGGCGCGGCTGGCATCGTTGCACGATCGCGCGAGTTGGCCGGCGGGCAAGGAGTCAGCCCGGAGCAACGAGATGCAGTTTCGAAGCAGGTCGAGCTCAGCGAGTCCATGCTTTCGCTGCCCCTCCGACGTCCTAAATGCGAGAAGGGGGACCACGAAAGGACATGACAGGCCGCGCAACTCAACCAACTCAAGAACCGAACGCGTCGGGAGCAACTCACTTTCCCGGATGCTTTCGACAACCGCGACCATCACTCCACGGAGCAACTCGAGCGCCTGAAGATCCGAATCGGTCAAGCCGCGTCCCGGCACGACGTAAAGAGCCGCGGTGTCGGGTCGCCAGAGTTCGCTGAATTGCAGAATCTCCTCAGGCCCCTCGATGCTTGGGAAGTCCACAATCGTGAGCTTGCAGTCGTGGAGGAGTTGGCTCGGAGATTCAACCTTTACGCGAAACAGATCCGGGTCTTGAAGGCGCCGGTCTGCCATCGGCTGCCCCTCGAGCCATTGCGGGAGGGCCTCACGTGGGTTCTTGAAGCCCATGAACAACCGCGTCTTGCGGCCGAAGGTGTACTCAACGGGCACGAATGTGTCTCGTCCCGGCCGCTCGATGAGCGCCGGAATTTCGGCTGCGAGTGGCCCAAGTATTGCGCGGATCAACGCGGTCTTGCCACCGTCGACCGGGCCGAGCAGATGGATCGAGAACGGCGGAAGTTCGGTCAGGGAAAGAGGGCGACCCACCTCTTGCGCCGCATCGAGCGCGGTTCGCATCGCGGTCGGCACGTGCAGAATGGCGTGCGGCTCAAACCCCATGGCCTGGTGTTCGGCTGCCCACCCAACTTCGAAGCTCGATCAATGTGCCATAGGATGCCCCCCAAGCATGACGATCATCGAGGGTTGTTCGGAGCTGGGAAACCTGATCCTTCATCGCCGACGCAAGAGTTGCCGCGTCGATCCGCCCCGTCTCCTCTGCCGCTGCCGACGCGGCTTCCAGAAGAGCTTCCAGTCTCATACTTACGATGGCCTCCAGGTCGGCGTGTATCAGTGTCCGGCGCCGATTATCGAGACCGTTGGGGCCACTCCGGTTGCTTCCCGCCCCAGCCCGGCTCTTGCCGGACTGTTCGTCCGCGTGCCGCCTATTCAGCTTGACGACCTCCGCACATTCCTTTTGGAACGCGAGAAACAGTGGGCCAAGGTCGCACGCGGCAGCTGATGCCAGGGCCTTTTCGAACTGGGGATTGGACCAAGAACCAGAGAAGTGAACAGGGGCAACAGCGGGAAGCCCTACGAGTTCTCTGGCCGTGGAGATTTTTCGGGCAATCCGATGACCTTCGGCCTGAAACCGGAGCCGTTGGACATCGAGCGCACCGCCCGAGGTCTCCAAGAGCGTCGTCCATGCAGTACGCAGCGGCTGTTCCACATCGGACCATGCTCCAACTCCGCCGCGCGCAATCCACGCGGTAGCGGACGACACGAGCGCGAACCCTGCTTCGAACAACTTTTCCTCCGCGGCGCGGAGCCCATCGCGGACTGATAGGCGGGACAGTCGGACTTCTTCTTCCGCGTACGCGACCGCCAAGGGCACCTGGGCTTCTATGTCCTGCAGGATGGAGTACTCGCGCTCGCGGACGGCGAGCCGTTCTCCCAGCTTTGCCATGGAGGCGTCCAGAAGCATGGCCAGCGCGTCACGCGCGGGCCCCTCGTGCGCGGACAACGGCACCGTGCCGAGGGCGTTGGTCACAAACGCCGTCAGTTCTTCGACCGGCTCCTCGGTGCCGCAGAAATACCAGCGAATCCCAATGGGTCCAAGCGACGGGACCAATCGGAAACGCTCGATTTCCTTTTCGGCCGACGAGCGATCCTCGTGGTCGCCGAGCAGTTCTGCCCTCGTAACGGCGACCACAAGCGGACGGCGTCGCTGACTCGCGGTCCTCACAAGTGCCTCTTCCACGCGGGAGAGCGCGCGGTCGGCCGGGGTGACGACCACCAAGACGTCCCAGAGAGGGAGCATCGGGACGGCGCCCACATCAAGGATCACGACGTCAAGCCGATTCTGAGCGGTCTTCAGCGCTGCGCCGATCTGAGACCGTCCGGTCTTCGGGAGCCCAGCGACCGCGACAACGAAGTCACCATCCAGATATGACCGAATCGCGCCGATCTCGGGCTCCGAGGCGAGTCCAAGCTGTTGGAGCGCGTTGGAGGTTCGCGTCAAACCTTCGGCGATTGTCAATTCTGCGAAGCTCATGCGGTCGCCCCAAATTGAATGTCGTCACCATCGGCAATCAATCTAAGCATGTCGGCGTGTGCCGCTCGCCAGCGTTCGGCCACGTCCAGCAACCCACTACGGGCATTCTCCTTCGCGCTTGCCGAGGCGCTGACCCGTCCGATCAGCTCCTCGGCTGTCTGCGAGTTGATCTTTCGAAAGTGCTCGGACAGTTTGTCGACCAGCTGGCGTCGCATGCCTCGAAGGCGGACCTTGGCTTCGCGCTGGATTCGTGCAATGCGTGCCGGTTCTGCTCCAGCCACGGCTGCACTCGCGCCACGGGACAGGAATAGAGCCGCAAGGTCGACGAGCACGCCGCCAGGAATGAAGAGCAGCGCGATCCAGGCGGCCATCTCGAGCGAAAGTGTCGCCGCGACCTGTGCTAGATGGTCGCAAATCTGCCTAATGAGCCCAGTCGGATCAAAAGCCTTGGAACTGTCTGGCCCGGTAGCTTTAGTGGCAATCTCCGTCCATTCAAGCTCCATCAGTCGGCTCACTGCCCGAGAAATCTGGCCAACCACGCTGGCGAGTTGCTCGTCGGGAAACAAGTCCGCAAAATCGTCCCGTAGGTGACGGTTGAGCTTCTCCTCCTGCTTTTTTGAGAACTTGGCAGCAATCGACCGGAGCCCTAGCTCGACTCCACCGTCGGCAATTCGTTCTACGAAGACGTCGATTGCCTCACCCAAGTGCGCAATGAACTCTGCTATGTAGCCCTCGACGCTCTCCTCGATTTTGGCCTCCAGGAAAGGGATTTTCGGCCGCAAGACGTCATTGATCTGTCGTCGGGCACTCGAAAGCTCAGCTTCGATCGCGGTCGCCTGCTCTTGAGTGCGACCAGCTTGGTGCCCTGAGTCTATCTCTAACCTGTGAAGCATATTCTTCAAATCGGCAAGAGTTCGAGTCGCACGCGCTGTTGTGGCTTGCCCAGCGAAACAGTCATCATCGAGGCGTTCGCGCAGAGCGAAGTACCCACTCTCGACCAGCGCAACGTTGGCAGCCTTGATGGCGTCCGCATCGCGTCTCTCGTCGGCAACCTTGAGGGCTTCCAGCGCGATCAAGATGGCTGGGGAAGCTACGCCAATTGGTTCTCCGACCGCAAAGTCACCGAACACTGCCTTTGCCGCACTGAGGGCATCAGACGGATTCGTCACCTTGTCAATTCGTGTGACAACCGTCAGCAGTTTCCGTTTGGTCGTGCGCAACCGCTCGGTCAACGTCAGTGAGTCCTCGCCTCCGGGCTGCAAGCCATTGACGACCAGTATCGCTGCATCCGCGAGATGCAGGCAATCATAGGTGGCCTTGTCATCCCGGTCGTTCGCGCCGAGTCCCGGTGTGTCAAGTATCACAAGGTTGCGCAAGAAATCCGAAGCCACGCGCAGGATGACCCGCGCGCCTTGGCCGCTCAAACGCTTGCCTTCTGACGAACGTTGATCAGCGAATTTTACCGCCTGCTGAATCGTACCCTGGAATACGCGTGTTCCCTTGCCGTCCAATACTTCGCCGCTCTCGTCCTCACCCCACCAGATCTCTGTCACGGCCCCGGTTGTCGGTGTCACTCCTTCAGGGACGAGGTCTCGCCTCCCGAGGAGCGCATTGATCAGTGTGCTCTTACCCGCCTTGAACTCGCCCACGACCGCCAGCCGAAACGGCTCCTCGTAGCGCGAAGATAGCTCCTCGATCCGCCTCACGGCGTTGGTGAAGTCGATCGGCGTTGCTCCGGCGCGGATCTCGTCGAGCCGACGATGCTGTCCGAGCACGCGCACGACGTATGCGAGGTGGTCTCTGATTTCTGCTCGGGATGAGGATGCGACGTATGGGATTGGCATGCGCGAGCGTGTAGCACGGCCAGGGGTCCTTGGGAAGGTCCCAAACGCCGAACGCCGAAGCGGTCAGGGCACCGACGGCAGACTTCCGCAGACTGAATGTTCGCCGGGCGCGGTGATCGTGCGGACGACCCAGCGATTGGCCGTCGGCGGCTACCCCAACAAGTAGCCAACCGCCAGATGCGCGTGCTGCTTCCAAACTTCCCCGGTGCCTTTGACCAGGCGATCCGCCTGAACGGGGACCGCGAGGCGATCGTCCCAACTGCCGGAAAGCTTCAGGAATCCCATCCCTTGGTCCAGCCTCAGCTCGGCCGTGGTTCCGTCTGCTCGCACCACCTTCAGTGAGCGGTGATGTGGCAGGTCCTGGCGCGCAGCCGCGATTTCAACTCCGCACTTGGCACCCAGTCGCTCCGGCATGTGCATCATTTTGAGCACGCCCGTTTGCGACTCGACCGACGGGAAATCGTCCGAGACCTCACGTGAACGGCGCTGCTGGCGGTTGCTATCGATCGCAGCGGTCCTGACACGCATGAGTGTCGATGCGTCGGTTCGACGGTTTTCGACCAGCCAACGGAGGATGCGCCAGATAATGGCGCCGGAGGCAGGCGAAGTCAGGTAGCGATCCGTGTAGATGATCTCTCGCAGCTTGCCCGTGCCGAGGAAGTCCGGAGACTCGGTCTGTATCAGCTTCCAGAATCGCGCGCCCAAGGTCGTGAGTGCGCCGTTCAACTGGTGTTCGAAGCGCAGCTCACGTACCGCGGCCGGTGGAGCCCGCGTGAGCGCCGCTGGCGGCACTGGCGTGCCCGCCCCGGCGACGAGCGTGGCCGCGGAGGTCGCAATAAAGCCAGTTTCCGAGTTCCGCGGTGACAGCCAATCCTGACCGAGTTCGGCCGCAGAAGCTGGGATGCAAACCGCGTAGACGCGATCCGGAAGCACCACTTCCGCCACCACCTTCTGGCCGGCCAGCTCAGGCGCCGCGGCGCGCTCAACTACGTTGATCTTGCGGATAGCAACGAGCGTTGACAGCTGGAGCGCCTGCTGCCAATCGAGCTTGCCGACAACACCTGCCGGAAATTCCAGCGTCGCGTGTACATTTGGCAGCGTCAGCAGCAGCTCAACGGGCCGCCAGGTTGCCACATCCACCGAGGCTGGCGCACCGTGCGCGAAGAGGCGGAGCTCAGCGGCCGGATGGCGCTTGACCAGTCGTTCCAGCGCGTCGAGCCCGTCCTCCCAAAGTGGCTGAAGCTCCACGCCTGCGATCTCCGGCAACCCTGTCGGAAGCACAGCACGCAGACGCTCGTTGGTCATGTACGCTAGCGCCTTGACGCGATTCAGGTGGTCGACGAGCGACTGCGTCGAGAACGAGAGCAAGCACTTGTGGCACGCGCGTTCGCAGTCGCAGCGCAGCAGATTCGCTTGCACCGTCTGGAGCAGCCGCGGAAGACGCTCGACGGCTTCACCGCAAAAGCCAGCCCCGCCGGCCGCGGTGTCGAACAAGAACACCGACATCCGGCCGGAAGGCGTCTTGGGCCCCTCGGCAACGCCAATCTCGGATTCCTCAATGCCAAGTTCCTCGGCCAGAGCCGTTCGAAGTCCGAACGCCAGCGTCACGGCGACCTCTGGATCCTTGATGGCGTCGCCAAAGTCGTCCAGGAACCGAAGCTCCAGTACATCGGTGAACCTGTGCGAGCCGAGGTCGAGGTGGCGCTTGACCGCCCACTTGTTGTCGTTGCCTGTGCATTTCCCCGTCTTCGCGTTGGTGACCGACTTTCCCCGTCGAAGGGCTTTGTGGTCGTCCAACGGCGACGAGGCCTTCGGGTCTCTCGACTGTTCGGACTCTGCGCGTCCGCAGTGGAGACAAAGCGCGTAGCCGTGTTCCAGCAAGCCCGAGCAAAGCGTCGTCAAGTGCCCGTGAGGCGAATACCGAAAGTCGACCAAGCCGGGCCGGCCCATGCGTGTCGGCGTCGCGGTGCCAGCGAACGCTCGGGGTGGCGGTACCGGGACATACCCGCGACTGGAGAGGTCCGTCGACGGCTCCTCAGTGAAGTCGACTGCAAAGCCAGCCGGGACGAGAAACTCGGTGACCGTGACGTTTTGGTGGCCGCAGTTGGGGCAGGCCGTCGGCATGGTCGACAGGTGGTCGACATGCTCACAGTTGCCGCATTCGACCAGCCATCGGATCGCTTGGACGTCGCGCTGATCGCCTTGCGCATTCGCCGGGATGTGCCAATTCAGGAGGACCCCGCTGCTCTTGTAGCTCAGGCCGCGAATGACGACATCGACCCCCGGCGCGTATTCGCGCAGAGCGACTTCCAAGGGGCGGCTCGTGCCTTCGAGACGATTGTCCTCCGCCCGCTCGCCGTTTTCCTTTTTCTCTTTGCGAATGCGCTCCAAGGTCACCGAATTGAACGGCACGATGCCGGTCGGGAAGCCGTGTCCAGGCAGCACTTGGCGCTCGACGAGGAAGCCGAGAAGATACTCGCCCTCCAAACGCCGCAGTGCGAACTTCATGGCCTTGAATGGCGCTTCCGCGCTTTCGGCTTCGCCATAGACCTTCATTTGTTCAAGGAGCGGCGCGCGGAGGGCGGTGAAAGCTAGCCGCGCGTTCTCAATGTCTTTTGCGCAGTCCACAAGAATTTCCGGTTCTGTCTTCGAATCGAGTGAGGTTCCTGCGACAAGCCGTTGGATCGCGCGTTGCAGGGCGCCCAGCAACTGCCCAGAGCCCAACGCGGCTTCGAATGCCTCAGCTTGCGAGGCACTCGCGCCGTCTGCGCAGAAGAACATGCCGCACGACAGTTTGATGGCGTTCGCTTGCTTGGTGGTCAGCCAATGCCCGAGGCAGAGCGCATTCACGTGCCGCTGCACCAAACTCTGGCTCTCGAACCGCACCGAGGGGACGTACATCGGCGTCGTAAACGGCCACGTCGGATTCCTGAAGACTGCGCTGTCGTGCGGCAATGGGCGACAGATCGTCAGGCTAATGGCCCGCGACTCGCCGCGGCGCCCGGCGCGGCCGGCCCGCTGCAAGAAGTTGCTCGGGCTGGGCGGCGCGTTGGTCATCGCGACCCCAGACAGGCCACCGATGTCGATACCCATCTCCATCGTCGTCGACGATGCCAAGATGTTCTGACTACCTGACTTGAATAGCTTCTCCGTCTTCTCCAGCTCCCGGCGCGGAATCTGCGCGGAGTGTTCGGAGACACGGAAGTAGCTCTGTCCAAGCACGATGCGGTCGCTGAACTCGGTCCAGGCGCCGCCGTTGCGCGCGTCGCGGACGTCCGCGGACTCCTCCAACCATGTTCGAAGCTCGCCCGCATCCGCCGTCGACCCGTCCACGAGCCGAATTCCACCCGCGATTGGCGGTTTTGGCATTGTCGCGGGAAACGCCTTGGTCGACAGATCCCGATTTCGCGGGACATATGGCGTGTGGCCTCGCAGCGTCGTGTCGAGGATGCGGCGACTAACCGGGCAAATCCACGCTTGCGTGGGTACGGTCAGCTCGACAGCCTCGAGGTCTAGTTGCCACTGGCCGGTCGCGTTTGGCCTGAGTGCGTTGGCTTGGTAACCGGTCTCCCGAATGGCGACCCAAGCGGCGGCCAATACTCCCGAGATGTCGGCACGCGCAGACCCGTCGTCTGGCAGTCCAAACGCCCGCATCACGAGCTGGCCCAGGCGCGGGACGGCGCCTTGCCCCGCCACCCGAGGCCAACGAATGACACCAACAGTGGCTTCTTCATCGGGTCCGCACACGCTTCTGGGCCTGATGTCCGTCCCGAGCCATCGGAGAAGGCTCTGGTCCACCGCGACGCATGAATTCGCGCGAATGACGAAGTCGATGCACAGCTTCAGGAAGTCTTGCCACTCACGTTCGGTCGCCCTCCACCGCTGCCAAGCTGGCGGCAACGTTGTCGCTTGCGTGAGGAACGGGTAGCGCAGCGCCACGAGGCCGAGTGTCTCCAACGAAGTCTGTCGCGCAGGACGACGAGCGAACTCGCGCCAGAACATCATCCGCGCCGTCTGCGGCCGCTGCATTTCGTCATAGCCCGGCCACTCCGATCGCTGTTCATGGAGCCACTTCATCTCGGGCTCTTGGGCCATTTGGGTGACCAGCGCGGACACCGCGAGACTGGTCGTTCCACCTGCTTGAGCGCGCACCGATTCGATGAGCCCGGCCATCTTTGCGCGCGTCTCGGGGGGAAGGGCCTCGAGCACGGCAAGCTGTTCGCGCAAGCCGGGTTGGTCTCCAGACGGCTTCAGCCGATGGAGTGCCTTCTGGAATGTTACACTCCGTGACCACCGCGTCTCCGCGTCCTGCTGAAGCCGGGCTGCGAACCTCGCAGTTCCCTGGCGACTGTCTGTGAAAGTCAGGAGCCGTCGCCCGCCGAACGGTACGCTGCCGGCCTTTTCATCGCTCGGAGGCAGCGCCTCCAGGACCGTCGGGGCGGTCACGCTTAGAGCGAACGGCACGCTCATGAACGACGGCAGAAACAGCTTGCGCGTGGCACTTTCGGATTGTCCACAGCGGGCGCACGGCAAGTGGTCGTTCTCCTTCGCTACGAGTTGAACAAGCTGCCCCGTACCCGCAACCACCGCGCCGGTCAGCGGATCAAGGGAGACGACGCCATCGATCTGGCCGGCGAAAGCGGGTGCCAGCAGCCGGTCGTCGCCTTTCGGGATCGGCGCACCCGCGTCCGCTGAATCGTCGCCGACCTCGCCTTCCTCCTCGTCAGTGTCAGCATCCTCGTCCTCCGGGGCGCTGCCGACCGGTTTGATGAAACGCGTTTCTCCCTGGACGGAGTGTCGCCCTTGCAGATGCTCCCCGCCGCATTGCCTGCAGAGGACAAGCGGGAACACCAAGCCGCCGCAGCCCTCGTGTGAGCAAGTCTCACGCTTGTCCGCGAACACGGTGCCGAAGGACCAGTCGCGGGCGCCACTCCTGTCAACGGTGGCGAAGCCGCCCGGACAGGCCTGATTGACGCACGCCCACAGACCGGGCTGAGTACGACCAAACAGGTGCAGTCGGAATGGCAGGAAGATGTCGCCGGTTTCACCCGGCAACTTGGCCTCCGACGACAGGTCAAGCGCGGCAAGAAGTTCGTGTTCCGTGGCGTACGGCCACCCGACGCATTCAGCCTGCGCGTGAGTGAGCAGGTCAGTGAGGGTCCGCGGTTTCTCAAAGACTTGCTCGCGGAGCCACTGGGCCGGCTTGCTGCGGACAAGCGCGTCATAGCGAATCCGCGCCAGTTCTTCCGCCGATTGACCGGGCGCCCCATCTTGAACAGCCGGCCACGTGACCGAGTCTGGCGGGGGCAGAATGGCCTTCGTCGATCTACCCTGGATCTGGACGACGCGACTGCGCGGTTGACCGCTCAAATCGGCCAGAAAGTCGAGCAG
>CAIPXZ010000161.1 GCA_903869075.1 uncultured Myxococcales bacterium
GATCAACAAGCAGAACTACAAGCAGCTGCCGGAGATTCTCGAGTATTATTACAATCTTGGCATCCGCGAATTCGACCTGCTGCACATCATCCCGTTTGGCCGCGGCTTTGACGAGCACCGGCACTCGCTGTTCTTCGACCTGAACGACGCCGTGCCGTATTTCCGCAAGGCGTTCAAGCTCGCCGATCGCGAAGGCGTGTACCTGTGGACCAACCGGCTGCCGGTCATGTACCTGGAGGGCTTTGAGCGGCTGATTCAGGATCCGCACAAGCTGCTGAGCGAATTCGACGGCGGTCGCCACAATTTTGAGGGCTTTTTGCGCAAGGGCCTGAAGCCCGACTGCTGGGGCGAGCGCTGCGACTACTGCTTTCTGGACGGTCCATGCCGCAGCACGATGTTCCCGTACCGCGAAATGCTGGAGTCGCACACCTTCCCGCTGGTGCGCGTCGACAGCCAGCACGTGTGGCAAGGCACGGAAGCCAAAGCGAAATTTGAGGCGCAAGCGCCGCAGCGGCTGTGGCTGACGGCGCGCGATGCCGACGACGCCAAGGCGGCGCTGGCGCGCGCGGCGCACCCGCAGGCGGAGGTGACGCTGCAGCTGGACGCCGGCGCCGATCCGCAGCCGCTGCTGAAGGCAACGCCGCGGGAAATCAAGCGTTTTGTGGTGACGACGACCGAAGATGCGGCGCGCTATTTGGTCGGCGCGCACGCGATCCCGGCGCCGACCGAGGTCGAGGTGATGCTGACGCGCGAGCTGGCGACGTGGCTGCTGGCGCGGCCGGCGACGCTGAAGGCCTGGGGCACGCGGCTGATCGCTACGCTGAAAACCCATGAATATCTTTCGGAATCTCAAGCCGAGGATCCGGATCCGGCGACGCTGCGCAAGCTGGCCCAGGCCGGACTGCGGCTGCGCAACGTGACGCGCTGCGTGGCGGGCGCCGAGACCGAGCCGGGCGACACCAAGCTTTTGGACGCGACGCTGCTGGACGGCGCCGGATTCCTCAATCTGGACAAGTATGTAGGCCACTACGTCGAGCACGCGTACTACAGCAAGTCGATCCGCTGCGGGCGCTGCTCGCAGTTCGAGAGCTGCCAGGGCACGCACATCAACTACCTGCGCAGCCACGGTTTTGCCATCCAGAACCCGCTGGACGAGGCCGGCCTGCCGCTGCCGGACGCCGCGAGCTTCGATCGCCTGACCGAGCAGCTGGCCGAGGCCAACGCCGCGCGCACCAAGCGCGAGCAGCAGCGCACCGTCGGCCTGCACAGCCCGCACCGGACCGGGCCCAAAGCGCTGTCGGAGCTGACAATCAGCCGCGAAAGCTAAGCGTTACGGCCAGTTCGGGTCGACAGGCCACTCGGCAAAGTACAGCCCAAGCGACCAGCCCTGCGCCGGCACGTGCCGCCGGAGGCACTCGGCCACGGGCGGCGGCACTTCCACGTCGGTCATGGCGAACACGTTGACGTCCAGCTTGCCGGCCTGGCGCTCCAGCGCGATGCCAAAGTGCATCGGCCGCTCACTTGGCACACCGCGATCGCGAAAACAGCTGCGCAGCGGCCGCAGCTCGGCGCGGGTGAGCGTGTGCTCGGGCGGCTTTGCCGGCGGCTGCGGATCTGCCACCGGCGCCACCTGCGCCACCTGCGCGCGCGCGGCCGCGAGCTGCGCCTGCGCCTGCGCGAGCTGTGCGGTGACCTCGGGCGGCAGCGGACTCGGCGCCCGGATCGTCGGCAGCGGGACGGGCGGCGGCGGTGGCACGCGGAGAGAGGCGTAGATCGCCACCCCCGCGGCCGCCAACAGCAGCACAAGCACCAGCGGCCAAGCGGCCTTGCGCGGCGACGGCGGCGCAGCCGTCGGCGGCGGCTGACGCGTGGCAAATTCCGCTTGTTTGGCAAGGAGTTGCTCGATCAGCGCGCGCTTTTCCGGTGTCAGGTTCTGGGCGTGGGCCAGCTTTTCGCGCACCGCGGCGGCGATGTCACCGCCCGGCTTGCCGTTCAGCACGGTTTGCGCCGCAGTTGGTTCGACGGCGCTGGTGCGCACAGCGTCGGCCGTCTCGACCGGGCTGCCGGCAAACGCCCCGCCGACGCCGAGCATGACGCCGCCGCAGCTTTGGCAGGTGCTGCGGGCGAGGTCGTTGGCGGTTTTGCAGCGCGGGCAAGTGCGCGTGGCGGACATGGGCCACCTCCGGCCGTGGACGGCCAGCAAAATCTTGCACCTCGCCGCGCGGCGGGGTCAAGGCCCAGGCGTGGGCCTCGCACAGCGAAAGCCGATGCGGCTGATGGCCAGCTGTGGGAGCTGCACGCCGCACTGGCAGGCGTCCATGGTCGCCGCGGCGTCCGCCCAGGAACCGCCGCAGGTGACGCGAAAGCCGGCGTCGCCCATGGTGCCCACCGCGACGTCCGCGCACCACTCCGCGACGTTGCCGAGGAGATCGCACGCGCCCTGCGCGCTGTTGCCCTGCGGCCGCGAACAGACCGGCCATTCGCTCTGGTCGTTGCCGGGCTGCAGGCACTGCGGCTCGCCGCTGAACACCGCGAGGTTGCAGTTCGGCGGCTGGGTGCCCCACGGATAGGCGGGGAACTTGCCAGCGCTGCGGGCAGCGTATTGGAACTCGAGCGCGGTCGGCAGGCGGCCGCCCGGCGTCGCCCAAGCGCAGTAGGCGCTGGCCTGGAACCAGTCGACGCACTCGATCGGGTCGCTGTCGGTGCCGGGAATGCCCCAGACGCACCCATAGAGCGTGCTGGGGGTGCCGCAGACAAAGCTGGTGAGGTTGCCGCCTTGGCATTGTTGCGCGGGGCTGAGTTGTTGAAGAAATTTCCCGTACTGCGCGACGGTGACCTCGGTGCGGTCGAGCTGGAAGGCGGCGACGGTCGCGGGAACGGTGACGTCGCCACACCCACTGGCGAACGTGCCGCCGGGCACGGTGACGCGCGCGGCGCCGCAGTCGTGCGGCTGGCCGACGCAGTGACCGCCGGCGCAGGTGTCGGCGGTTGTGCAGGGGTCGCCGTCGTCGCACGGCACGGTTGTGACGGCGTGCTGGCAGGTGCCGGCGAGGCAGCTGTCGGCGGTGCACGGGTTGCCATCGTCGCAGTGTTTCACGGCGCAGACGTCGAGCACGGTAGCGGGGACGTCCGCGCCGGCGTCCGCGCCGACACTGGCGGGCGCGAGGTCGGCAGGGTCGCACGCGGCGACGCAGGCGCCCAGGATGACAGCGATGACGCACGCAGCCCGCATGGCCCGACCTCCTCGCCGCACGGTAGCACTGCCGATGCGCCGCGACAAACGCTGACCTTTCGCCAACTTCCAGCCAACAAACGCCACGCGCACAAGGACTTGCCGCCTTTCGCGTGCATCCCGCCCGGGAATCCGGCACACTGCCCGACTGCGCCGCTTTCCCGTCGAATGGGCGCCACGGAGTCGCTTCATGGCCAACATCGGCTACATCCAGATGGTCCGGCACTGCAACCAGAACTGCGGGTTCTGCTCCAATCCGGAGACGCCGTTCTTCCACAATCTGGAACAAATTCATCAGATTGTCGACGACTTCGTCAGCCGCGACTACTTTGGCGTCATCATGACCGGCGGCGAGCCGACGCTGTCGCCGATCCTGCCCGAGGCGATCGCCCACGCGCGCGCCAACGGCTTGCATGTGCGGATGATCACCAACGGCCAAAAGCTGGCCGACTGGGACTACTGTAAATCCTTGGCAGACGCGGGGTTGCAGCACGTCCACGTGTCGATCCACAGCCACAAGCACAAGCTGGAAGACTTCCTGACCGGCACGCCCGGCTCGCTGGACTGGGCGGAAAAGGCGCTGACCAACCTCGGCAAGACCAACATCACCGTCAACATCAACACGGTGATCAACCGCTACAATTGCGACCACTTGCACGAGAATATCGAGTGGTTCATCCAGAATTTTCCATTCATCCGCCACTTTGTCTGGAACAACCTCGACCCGTCGATCGGCCGCGCGACGAGCAACCAGTACTTCACGGCGCGGCTGCAGGACATCGAGGTCAGCCTGTCCAAGGCGATGCGTATGTTGGCGGAAACAGGCCGGTCTTTTCGCGTCGAGCGCGTGCCGCTGTGCTACATGACGGAGTTTGCGCACTGCTCCACCGAGACGCGCAAGATCGTCAAGAGTGAAGAGCGCATCGTGCATTTCCTCGACAACAAGGGCACGGTGCGCCAGACCGAGTGGGGCCACCTGTACGCGGACGTCTGCAACGTCTGCAGCCTGCGCTCGATTTGCGGCGGGCTGTTTGACCGCGGCAACGCCTACGATCCCAACGAGCTGTCGCCGATCTTCAGCGATCCCAAGCCGATCATCCAGCGTATTGTCCAGGACTTGCAGTCGGATCCGGCGTGGCGGATGGCGAAGTTCAAGAACCTCGCGGCGATCCCGGCGGCGCACCAGGGCAAGTCGGGCGCGCAGCAGAGCGTGACCGGCGGCGAGGTGTCACGGCCCGGCAAGGTGCAGGCGCCGACCGGCGAACGGCTGACGGAAATGGCGATGGACCCCAAGCGCAAGACCGATCACACGGCGCGCGACTGGACGCCGGAGACCGCGGGCTGGCATCCGTCGGACGACGAGGACGACGTCGACACCGGCCTCGTCGTGCCGCCAGAGCCCGTGGCGATTGGCCGGGTTCCCGCGTCCCGCCTTGAAGTTCGATCCGGACAAGAGTAGAAGCTTCGCCGGGCGCAGCGTCGGCCGACCCCCGCCGAGATCGCGCCCGCCCTCCCGCATCCGGGGCAATTCGCACCACTGGAGTACCTGACCATGGGCCACCCGCATATTGAAAAACTCGACCCGAAGACGCACACCATGACGCTGTCCCTGGACATCGGCCTGTACCCGGCGGACGTGCTGTACGCCGCGGCGTACGTGTTCCTGGACCGGGCCTACGTGCTGCTGGACCGCGCCGGTCCGCGCTTTGAAGTGCACCTGCGCGGCAAGGGCGAGCTGACCGAAGCGCAGCTGACGGCGATGTCCGGTGAGTTCGAGAACGAGCTGCTGGCCCAGGCGCTGCGCCGCAAGGTCATCAAGGCGAACCAGAAGATCATCGAGGACATCACCAGCCAGGCGATCGCCGGCGCGGCGGGCGGCACGCTGCCCACTGATTTCCTCGCGGCGGGCGATGACGGCATGGACTTCCTGGACGACCCGCTGGGCATCGCGGTGCCGTGGGAAGACAAGTTCAAGAAGAAGAAAGACGCCTAAGTCTGTGCAACAACTCTGAGCGTTTCCGAACGGTTCCGACATTTTTGCGGAGTTCATCCCATGAGCCATGCCACACACCAGACCGTGAAGTTGCACCGCACGCTGTACATGCAGCAGGCGGTGAAGGACGCGGCGACGACGTTTGCCGATTTTGCCGCGTTCACCATCAAGCGCGACGGCGATTACTACGCCGTGGACATCAAGGACATCGACCCGGACGTCGACGGCGACGTTGTGGCGGAATTCTGCAACTTTGCGCTGGCCAACACGGCTGGTCGCAAGAAGTCCAAAAAAGCCTAAGGCGTCAGCCAGTTACAGGAGCGACCACGTATGACAGCGACCACGCTTCAGACCAAGAGCCAGAAGCACGATCTGCTGCCCAAAGGCAAACAGGTTGATCTGACGACGATTTCCAGCCCGGGCCGCTGGAAGCCGGAATTTGCCGTGCCGTTCAACCAACGGCAGCTGGGCAAAAAGATCCTGATTTCCAATGACATGGGCGACTGGGACCTGCTGACGCAGGACGAGTTCCGCGACTTCATCGAAGGCAAGCCGCAGCCGGGCGAGGCGCTGTACGAGAAGCTGAAAGCCCGCAATTTTATTGCCAAAGAAATCAACGTCGCGGCGCAGGCGGAGCGCTGGCGGCGCAAGAAGCAGTACCTGTTCTACGGCCCGACGCTGCACGCGTTTGTGCTCACGCACCGCTGCAACCACGGCTGCCAGTACTGCCACAGTTCGATCGTCGGCATGGACCGCACGGACACGGACATGAGCATCGAGACGGCCGAGCGCGCCGTCGATCTTGTGTTCCAGACCACGAGCCCGGGCATCACCATCGAGTTCCAGGGCGGCGAGCCGACGGCGAACTGGGAAGTGCTGCAGCACATCGTCGAGTACGCGCGGCAGAAAAACGCCTTGGCAAACAAGGCGTTGTCGTTCGCGCTGGTGACCAACCTCTCGTTGATGGACGACGAGAAGATGGAGTACCTGCTGGATCGCAAGGTGCAGATCTGCACGAGCCTCGATGGCCCGGAAGATTTGCACAACAAGATCCGCATCTTCAAGGACGGCAATAGCCACGCCAACTTGCTGCACTGGATGAAGAAGATCAACGCGCGCTACGGCGAGCTCGGTCTCGACACCAACCTCTACCGCGTGGAAGCGCTGCCGACGATTACCAAGCCGAGCCTGCACCGCTGGAAGGAAATCGTCGACACGTACGTGGAAGCCGGCTGCAAGGCTGTGTTTTTGCGCAAGCTCGACCCGTTCGGCTTCGCGGCGCGCACGGCCAAGACGCTGGGCTACTCGATGGACGAGTTCCTCGAATTCTACGCCCATGCCGTTGATTACATTATCGAATTGAACCGGAATGGCACGCAGGTGATGGAGCGCCACGCCTCGATCATGCTGAACAAGATCCTCGCCGACCAGGAGCCGAACTACCTGGACCTGCGGACGCCCGGCGGCGCGTGCATCGGCCAGCTGGGCTATGCCCCGGACGGCGGCGTGTACTCGAGCGACGAAGGCCGGTTCGTGGCGGCGATGGGCGACGAGATGTTCAAGATCGGCACGGTGGACGACACGTACCACCAGCTGATGACCAACGCGCAGACCCGCGCGATGGTGATGTCCGGCCTGAACGACGCCCAGCCGGACTGCGTGAGCTGCGTGTACAAGCCATGGTGCGGCCAGCAGGTCGAGTACAACTACAAGACCCAGGGCTCGCTGCACGGCCACATGCGCGACAGCGTGTGGTGCAAGAAGCACAAGTCGATCTTCGACTACCTGATGTACAAGCTTGAAAACGCTGACGAAAAAGACATGGCGATGTTCCGCCGCTGGACGACGAACCGCCAGCTCGAGCACTTCCTGCAGGAACGCGCACCGCTGTAGAGCCTTCGGGCAGCCGGATCAAGTTTCGGAACGCCCGCGTCATTCGCCGCGCGCGCTGGGACACGCGGCGGCGCAGTTCGGATAGCTCGGGGCGTGCATCTTGCCCTTCCGGGCGCTTTCCGGCGCAAACGCGCGGACCGGTAGACCATGCTGCTTGGCGCCACAACTCCTGGAATCAAAATCCTTCGTATTCATCACGGCTTGGCCGTGCACGCGCTGGCGGACGAGCGCGTGTGGGCGAGCCGCGGCGGCCGCCTCTACACGCGCGCGCGCCTGGGCGGGCCATGGCAGCTGCAGGATCGCCTGCCGGAGCCGGCGTGGCAGCGGCTCGTTGGTCGGTCGGCGCTGCTGGGCCAGACGCTGCGGCTCGGCGTCCACGGCGTGGTGCCGCTGGGTGACCGCGCGCAGCTGATCGTCGCCACCGGCCAGCTGTGGCGGGTACAAGATGGCCGGTGGCACCCGGCGCTGCGCTTCGATTTCCGCAAACCGGCGCGCCTCGGCGTGCTGCGTGCGGCGAGCGGCCAGGTGTTTTGCGCCGAGTACACGCTGAATCCGCGCCGCGATCGGCCGATTCGCCTGTGGCGCTCGGACGACGACGCGCACAGCTTCCAGCTTGTCTTCAGCTTTGCCGCCGGCCACGTCCGGCACATCCACTTCATCCAGCAGGATCCGGTCGAC
>CAIPXZ010000162.1 GCA_903869075.1 uncultured Myxococcales bacterium
CGCCGGCCAAGGATTCAGCGCCGGGAATGCTGCCGAGCGAGACGATGTCCACGGCGGAGCTGGCGCAGGCGCGCGGCAAACCGCAGTGGCACCTGCCGCCGCAGGCGATGCTGCAGGCGTGGGCCAAGGAAGGCGCGCTGCACTTGGCGACCGGCGCGGACCACCTGCTGTTCTTGCTGACGCTGGTTGTCGCCTCGCCGGGGCTGGGCGCGCTGTTGGCGGCGGTGACGGCGTTCTCGCTGGGGCACCTGACGAGCATGACACTCGCGCTTGTCTTTCACTGGCCGGCGCCGCCGTGGGTGGACATCGCGATTGGCTTGACGATCTGCACCGCCGCCTACCGCGCCCGCGCGCCGCGCACGTCGCGCCTGTGGAGCTTGTCCTTGCTGACCGCGGGGTTTGGCCTCATCCACGGCCTCGGTTTTGGCAATGGTCTGGCGCATCTGGTCGCCGGCTACGACCAACTCGTGTGGCCGCTCCTGAGCTTTGGCCTCGGCCTCGACCTCGCGCAGGTCACCTGGGTCCTGTTCTGCACCCTGCTCTGGCGCGGCCTGCTGCGCGTCAGCCGCGACTCCGAGCGCACCCAGCGCTGGAGCGCCAACATTTTGATGCTCGGCGGCGTGTTTTTTGCCGTCTGGGCCAGCGTCGGAGAAGTCCCATGAAGCACCATCGGCCGCGTTTGATTACCGGGGAAGTCTGGCCGGGTCGGGTGCTGCGGCTGGCGGAGGCCGACGGCGCGCTCGTGGAGTGCGAGACGCCCGACGGCGCGGTGACGGTGCGCGTGCCGGGCGCGGTGCCGGGCGACGCGCTGTTTGTGCGGATTGGCCACGTCGGCCAGCACATGGCGTGGGGCAAAATCGAGCGGCTGGACGAGGCATCGCCGGATCGCGTGGAGCCGCCGTGCCCGGTTGTGCTGCGCTGCGGCGGCTGCCCGTGGCAGATGGTGACGCTGGCGGCGCAGCAGCGCACAAAGCAGGCGGAGCTGCAGGAACGGCTGGGCGCGCTGGCGGCGGACGCTCTGTGGCAGCCGTGGCAGCCGCACGCGCGGGCGACGGGCTACCGGACCCGCGCGCTGATGATGACGCGGCGGGTGCATGGCCGGCTGCTGCTGGGCTTTTTTGCCGCGGGCACGGACGACCTCGTGGCGGTGGATCAGTGCGTCGTGCAGCATCCGAAGGTCGAGCGCGTGCTGCATGAAGTCCGTGAAATTCTGGATCATTCCGGCATCACAACCTGGCGCGACGCGCAGCGGCCGGGCCAACTGCGGGCGGTGCTGTACCGGCTGGACAGCCGGCAGAACGACGGATTGCTGACGCTGGTTGTCTCGCACGAAGCCGGGCTGGCGCCGATTGCCGAGCAATTGCTCGCGGTTCCCGGCATCGCCGGCGTCTTTGCCAACCTGCAGCAAGCGGCCGGCGGCGCGGTGCTGGGCGCCGAGACCCGGCACCTGGTGGGCGCGACGGTGCAGACCGTGCAGCTGGGCGGCACGACGTTCGAGCTGGGCGCCACGGCGTTCCTGCAGACGCGGCACGACGCCGCCGAGGCGATTCTCCAGACGCTGCAAGGCTTTTTGCCGGAACATGTGGGGCACCTCGTCGATCTCTACGCCGGCATCGGGGTGTTTGGCCTGGCGCTGCGGGCGCGGGCGGCGCAGGTGACGCTCGTCGAGCGCGATGGCGCGGCGGTGGCGGACGCGCGGCGCAACGTGGCGCGGCTGGCGGCGGACAATGTGACTGTGGTGGGTGAGGCGGCGGAGGCGTTTGCCGGCAAGCTGGCGGCGCTGCAGGCCGACGCGATCGTGCTGGATCCGCCGCGTGCCGGCTGCGCGCCGGCGGTGCTGGAAGCGCTAGCGGCACCTGGCGCAACCACGCATTTGGTCTATGTTTCCTGCAACGGCACTTCGCTGGCGCGGGACATCGCGCTGCTCGCCGCGGCCGGTTGGCAGCTGACGCACGTGGCGCCCATCGACATGTTTCCACACACACCGCACGCCGAATGGGTGGCGCGCCTGGAACGCGCGGCAACCGTCGCAACCGTGGCAGCGCGCAAGCCGCGGGCGCCGGCCAAGCGCAAACCGGCGGCATAAGTCTGGCGTCGGCCAGCGAAAGTCGGCTTGCATCGCGCCGACCCAACCGGTAGTTTAGCGCCACGGCGTCGTGCCGCCTCCACCTTGCGGATTTGCCCATGCGCATCAGCCCACTCCTCGGCCTTTTTGCCAGCCTCGCGCTCGGCGCCTGTGGCTCCAGCACCTCCACGCCGGGCACCGGCAGCCCGGGCGCCGACGTCGGCTCGAGCGACATCGGCCTGACTTTTGACGTGCTGAAGTCCGACACCGGTGGCGCCACCGACCAGAGCGACGTCGGCGCGGGTACGGACGCAGCCGCGCCCAAGGACACCGCCGCGCCCGACGTGCCGGTGACGCCAGACGTGCCGCCGGCCGTGGACATCGTCGACGTGCC
>CAIPXZ010000163.1 GCA_903869075.1 uncultured Myxococcales bacterium
CCTCCACCGGCGGCGGCGCCGTCGCGCTCAGCTGCAGCGTCACGGCGCCCGGCGTCAGCTCGGCGCGCAGCACGTCGCTCGCCTGCCCCAGCGCCGACTCGGACAGCGCCAGCCCCACCGCTAGCGCCGCGTCGTCGCCCGGCGTCCGCAGCGTCACCCCGAGGTTGCGCGTCAGCGGCCCCTGCGCCAGGGTCACCTGCAGCGGCGCCTCGACCGCCAGCGCGTCCAGCACCGTCCGCATCTCGGCGCCGCGCACCTGCGTCACCGGCCGCAGCTGCACCGCGGCGCGCTCCCGCTCCACCGCCGCCAGCGCCTGCGGTGTATCGATGCGCCGCACCTGCGCCCATTCCGGCGGCGGCAGCACGGCTACCGCCTGCACCGCGTCCAGCAGCTGCCACAGCGCGTCCTGCCCCGCCGCCAGCGCCGCGCGGACCTGCGGCAGCGCGTCGGTGTGCCACAGGCTCGGCAGCGGCTGCCACGGCCCGGCGCGCAACGCCACCGCGCGCCCGCCCGGCCGTGCGCGATCCGCCAGCGCCTGCAGCACAGGCGGCGACAGCCCGAGCACATCGCACGGCGCAAGCCACAGCCAGCCGTGACCGCGGTGGGTCAGCGCCGCGAGCAATCCGTGCGCCGGACCGGCGAAGGGCTGGGCATCGACGACGAACGGCAGCGGCAACGGCGCCAGCCGGTCGGGACGATCAACGACCGCGCAGGCCGGCCCCGCGATCGGCGCGAAGGCCTCCAGAACGTGCAGAATCAACGGCTTGCCATCCAGCGGCGCCAGCGCCTTGTCCGCGCCAAAGCGGCTGCTCTGGCCGCCGGCGAGCACATAGACGGGCCAGCGCGCGGGTTCATCGTTCAGCATCGGGCAGCTCCATCGCGTGTGGACCGCGCGGTGTGATACACATGACACATGATTCCATGGTTTGACGCCAGCCACATCGCGATCGCCGGGTACAACGTGCCGACCCAGGGGCCGTTGGCGGTGGCGGGCATCGCCGTGGGGCACGTGGCTTTTGCCCATTGGCTGCAGCGCCATCTGGGCCTGACGCCGCTGCGGGCCGACCAGCTCGGCTTTGCGGTGCTCGCGGGCGCGGTCGTCGCGGGGCACGCGGCGGCGGTGTGGATGACCGGTTCGGCGGAGCCGTTGTGGCAGCTGGCGGCGCCGCAGTCGTCGCTCGGCGCGCTGCTCGGCGGCGGGATCATCGGCGCGCTGCTCATGTGGCGGATGCAGCTGGAGCCGCTCGTGGTGCTGGACGCGGCGGCGTGGGCGTTCCTGCACGGCTGGCCGCTTGTGCGGTTTGGCTGCGTACTCGCCCACGATCACCCCGGCCGGCTGTCGACGCTGCCGATCGCCGTCGCCTACCCGCTCGGCGGCCGGCTGGATATCGGCCTGCTGGAGTGGCTGTTTTGCCTCGTGCTGCTCGCGCTGGGCCGCAAGCTGATGCGCCGCTCGCCGCCGCCGGGGCGGCTGGCAGCGTGGGCGACAGCGCTGTTCGCTGGTGGTCGCTTGGGGCTGGAGTTGCTACGGGTGGATACCGCCGCCGAGCTGCTGCAACCACCCAATCTGACAGCGCTTTGCCTGTGCGCCCTGGGGCTGGTGATCGCCGCCGTGTTGGGCCGCCTGTCACGGCCGATGCCCGCCGATCCGCGGTAGCATTGGCGGGTGCGGCGTGGTAGACTCGGAAGGTTGTGGTGTGCGTTGCGCGCGGTCATTTGCGACCCGTGGGCGCAGTCCAATGGCTTCACGACGGCCAGAACCCGGTTCTGGGTGGTCAGCACAAGACGGTAGGCATGAGCAAGAACTCGCAACCGCTACTTTGGAAACGTGATTCGCAACCGGCGCGCTTTGTCGCTGCCGTGCTGCTGGCGCTGCTGGCGGCGGGCTGCAACGACTATCCGGTGCACAGCCTGCTGGACAGCTTTGGCGCCCGCGTCACCAGCAACCTGTCGCACGACAAGAAGGTCAAGCTCGACTTTTTGTGGGTCATCGACCACTCGACCTCGATGTGCAAACAGCAGCGGATTTTGGCGCAGGGCTTTGACACGTTTATCGCCAACCTCGGCGCGCTCGGTCAGGTCGATGCGCAGATGGCGGTCGTGACGGTGCAGCAGATGGCCGACTACGCGTCTGCGACCGGCGTGACGGTGAAAAAAGTCGGCAAATTCAATGACATTGCCGCGACGAACTTTCCGCCGAACTGCATCGAGCACTACCGCGCGCCATGCTACATCGACGGTCCGGTCGACCCGACGGCACCGAGCGATGAGTGCCGCAACGGCTTCAACTTCCAGTTCACCGCTAGCACCAGTTACCAGCTTCCGGCGTCGTCCCTGCTCAATCCCGACGCCGACGATCCGGTCAACGGCGCGACCGGCAGCGCGCAGCACTTTGGCCCGCCGTACGGCGACGTCCTCAAGCACTACACGCCCGTTCCGGCCAAGGACAGCGCGACGACAAACGAGTGGCGCTGCGTACACCCGCCGGGCGGCAAGTCCTTGGTAACAAACGACAATGGCTCGGTAAACTCGTATTGCCAGCGCCACTGCTCGACCGACAAGGAGTGCCAGGACCTGTTCGGCGACAAAGCGGCGATTTGCTATACGCCCGGCGGCGTCAACGGCGACCCGGCGACGTCCGGCTGCATGTTCCCGCCCAACACCAAGGACTGCCCGGACCCGACCGACGCCACCGGTCCGGCGTGCGCGAGCGACGACACCTGCGCCAGCGGCACGCACTGCGTCGACCACAGCGCCAACTCGGACGGCAGCAAGAAGACCTGCACGCCGTTCCTGCCGGCGGTGCTGAACAACGACCAGCTGAACCTTTTCCACTGCATCGCGACGGTGGGCGCCGCGTCCTCGCAACAGTCCGGCTTTGAAGGCGGCTTGCGCTCGGCGTGGATGGCGCTGGACCCGGCCGGTCCGAACTGCCCCGGCGGGCCGTATCTGCTGGATGACAATGGCAATCCGCAAGTGGATGGCACCGGCAAGCCGCTGCCGAACCCGAACTGCCAGTTTGCCACGCTGGTGCGCGATGACGCGTATCTGGTGATTGTTGTGGTGTCGGACGACGACGACTGCTCGGTGCAGCTGAACCTCTCGCTGGCCAATGGCAGCCCGGAAGAGAAAGCGGCGCTGAAGGCGCTGCTGCCGACGGAAGACTGGGGCATCTGCCAGCGTCTTGGCGACGCGGTGGGCGGTAACGCGCGGCTGAACGAAGGCAACTGCCTGTACGTCAAGTCGAAACAGCCGGATCCGACAAAGTACCTCTGCCCGTCGGACTGCATCGCCGGCGCGGCGGATTACGCCACGTGCTTGGCGGCGGCGCAGGTCAACGTCCAGAAGAACCGCGCCGTGGACCCGCGGTTCGCGCCGGTCTCGGACTTCGTGAACCGCTTCAAGTCGCTGAAGGCTGACCCAGCCCATGTGATTTTCGCTGCGATTTCAGGCGATTCCGAAGCGCAGCTGTATCAGGATGGCAAGCCGCAATTTGACAGCACCGGCGCGCCGGTCCCGGACGATGCGCAAAAGGTCGTGGACGCCGCGATTTACATGAAGTCGCTGCGCCGCAACATCGCCTCGAATCAGGCGCCATACGTCTGCGCCGGCGCCAAAGGCGAGTCCGGCTACGGCTCGCGCTACATCGAAATGGTCAATGCTTTCCGCGAGAACGGCATCTTTGCCAACATCTGCTCGGGCTCGGACTTCAGCGCGCCACTCAACGGCATCGCCTCGACGATCCTGAAGCGCGTGGTGAAGGTCTGCCTGCCGTACCCGCCGGAGCGCGACACCACGACGAACCTGCCGATTTTGCAGGTGAATCGCACGCGCACGGACGATACCGGCGCGCCGGTGACGACGACCTTGACCTACACGGCGGACAGCACCGACCACACCGTCGATCGATTCTACTTGCAGGCGTCGCCGGATTGCCGCTCGACCCTGGGCGCGGTCGTTGGCGAGTCGCAACCCTGCTCTACCATTCGCGATTGCGCGCGGGGCTTGGCGTGCATCAAGAATTTCGAGACCGATCCGCAGGGCCAGTGCCTGCTGTACAGTGAAGCGATTTACTTCACGGAAGTGCCCCATCAGGGCGACGAGATTGAGATCAACTACGGCGCGAACCTGGGCTTCTGAGCCCGGCCGCAGCCACACAGACCGCCCGTCCCGGCACGGCGGTGGGTAGGCAGTCATGGCGCACGACGGCTGTTTTGGCGTTCTTGGTTCGCGGTTTTGCACGGCGCGCGTCGCGCTCCTCGCCGCGGTGATCACAATCGGTGCTGGCCTGACCGGCTGCGGCAACAATGACGTACCGGTCATCAGCTACGACAACCCGTACGCTGACAGCTCCGACGACATCCTGCTCGCCGGCGACACGACAGCGACCGCCGACGTGCCCGACACGGTCGTCGACGACGTCCCGACAAGCTGCGGCAACGGCGTCTGCGAGAACGCCATCGGCGAGAGCTGCACAAGCTGCCCCGCCGACTGCGGTCCCTGCGCCGGCTGCGGCGACGGCGTCTGCGACAAGGTCAACGGCGAGACCTGCGCGATCTGCCCGGTCGACTGCGGCAAGTGCGGCAGCAACGACGGCTGCACCGCCACCAAGGACGCCGGCTGCGCGGGCTGCGGCTGCGAACAGGCCGTTTGCTTCGTCAATCCGGCGTGCTGCTCGACGGCGTGGACAAGCGACTGCGTGAACCTCTGCGCCAAGAACGGCGGCAAGTGCGCGCTCTGCGGCAACGGCGTCTGCGACCCAACCGAGACCTGCACGAGCTGCCCGGGCGACTGCGGCAAGTGCGGCGCGGTCTGCGGCGACGGCCAGTGCGACGGCACCGCCGGCGAGACCTGCAACAGCTGCGCCCAGGACTGCGGCAAGTGCGCGACGTGCGGCGACGGCTCGTGCACGCCCGCGACCGGTGAATCGTGCAGCACCTGCCCGAA
>CAIPXZ010000164.1 GCA_903869075.1 uncultured Myxococcales bacterium
CGCGCGACGATCCACACGCCGAGCGAGTATATCGGCGCGATCTCTAAATTATGCAATGATCGTCGTGGCTTGCAAAAAGACATGCGCTACCTGTCGGCCAACCGCGTTGTGCTCGAGTACGAGATGCCGCTCGCCGAGATCGTCTTCGACTTCTTTGACAAGCTCAAAACCGCGACCCGCGGCTACGCGAGCTTGGACTATGAATTCAAGGAGTTCCGCAAGGATGATCTGGTCAAGCTGGACATCTTGCTGCACAGCGAGATCGTCGATGCGCTGTCCGTGATCGTGCACCGCGAGAAGGCGTACGACAAAGGCAAGGCGCTGGTTCACCGCCTGCAAAAAGTGATTCCGCGCCAGATGTTCGACGTGGCGATCCAGGCGGCGGTCGGCGCGCGCATCATCTCGCGCGAGACGGTGAAGGCGCTGCGCAAGGACGTGACGGCGAAGTGCTACGGCGGCGACATCAGCCGCAAGCGCAAGTTGTTGGAAAAACAGAAGGAAGGCAAGCGGCGGATGAAGAACGTCGGCAGCGTGGAAGTGCCGCAGGAGGCGTTCCTGGCGGTGCTGAGCACCGACGAGGACTGACGGCGCGTGTGACATTTTTGGCGAGGTCGCGGCAAAAATCGCCGGCGTGCGAACATAGCGTGGTCCCACCCTCAGAGGGCGGGCGCGCGCCCCACCGCCCGGTCAGTCGTCCAACGCCCCGTTCTCAATCCACTTTTTGACCGCCGCGATGCTGCAATCCGGGTCGTACGGCGCCGTCGCACCGTACGGCATCAGCCGGCCCTCGGTCGTCGCCGTCAGCTTTTCGTACAGGTAGCTCTGCTCCGGATGCCCCGGCACGACGAGCAGCTTGCCGTCCTTCTTGGCCGCGGCCTGGACCGCCGGCTGATTCACCAGCGACTTCCAAGCGTTGCCCGTCGACAGGTCGAGGTTGCCCTGCCACGCGACCGCGCTGTCATGGCAGCCGCTGAGCGCGCAGGACTGGCTGAAGTAGTTGGTGTCGATGGACTTCAGCTGCGGCGTAACCGTGCACGGCGCGACGTCGGCGCTTGTGTCCGCGCCGGCATCTGCGGCAGGGCTCGCTTGCGTCGCGCAACCGGCGATCGCCGCCAGCGCAGCTAGCTGCGAAAAATACCCAAGGACTCCGCGCGCGCCGCTTGCCATGCCTGAACCTCCGTGACGGTCGTGGCCTCATGATGCCACAGCGCCCAATTCAAGCACGCACAAATGTCGTCGGGGTCCTCCTCGCCCACCGCAAACCGCACGATCCGGTCGATGCCCTGGCGCTGCAGCTCGGCAAGCGGCGTGAAATATTCGGAGACGCTCTGGTGGTGGTTCACCTTTGTCGTCGGTCCGTCAAACGACAGCGCGTACCGCACCGCGATCGTCATCGCCAGCACGTCGCAGAAGTGCCGCGTCCGCGCCTCGTCGGCGTCCGCGACGCGAAACGCCAGCAGCGAGCCCGGCAGCGCGTACGCCCGATCAATCGCCGTGCGATCCGGGTGTTCCGGCCGCGATGGATGGAAAACGCCATCGACGAGCGGGTGTTTTCCAAGAAATTCAGCGACTTTTACGGCATTGGCGCAGCGCGCGCGAAACGCCAGCTCGGCGCGCGGCAGGCCTTCGACGATGGCGCCCGCGCGCCGCCAGTCCAGGATGCCGCCGCGAAACGCCTGGACGTCCATGATTTGGTTCATCAACTCCGCGCAATTGCTGGCGATGTAGCCCCACAGGTCGCGATCCTGACCGCCCAGCGACTTGGTGCCGCTGGCGAACACGAAGTCGATGCCCGGACGCGTCAGCAGCGGCGCCCGCACGCCCCACGGCGAGGCGATCGTGCCGTCAATCGCCAGCCGCACATCCGGCGCGTCAGTCTGCCGCCGCCGCACGATGACTTCCGACAACGCGTCCGGGTCCAGCGCGCGCAGCAGCGGGTTCGTATACGTCTCCGCCAGCACAAGCACCGTGTCCGGGCGGATCGCCGCGTCCAGCAGCGCCGGCTCCGCCTGGTCGATCACCGTCAGCATGCCGCCCAGCCGCTCCTGCGACCACTCGGCGTACTTGCGGGTTTTGTTATAGATTTGCCGCGAGACAACCACGTGTTTGCCGCGCGTCAGCACGCCGTCCATCAGCAGCGCCGCCGCCTGCGAGCCGCAATCGGTCAGCACAGCGCACTCCGCCGCTTCCAGCTGCCGCACCCGCGCCAGCAGCTGCCGCGTCGGCTCGGTGCCATAGCGCGCGTAGACCTGCGGCAGGTCCGACCAACAGCCCTGACCTTCGAACAAAAACGCGACCTTGCCTTCCTGCCAATCCGCCATCCGCTGCGAGCCCAGCAGATCCAGCTGCACCGTCGGACCGCCGTCCGGATGCAGGTACGGCATGCCGGAAGCGCGCATCGCGGCGTCGATCGCCTCGTGCAGCGCGCGGGTCGACGCCGCCATCTCGGCGAGTTGCGGCGGCAACGGCGGGGACTGGTACGGGTTCAGGTAGTCGGCGATGGGCATGGCGGCACTCGGGCGCGGCTGAAGCGGCGCGCGTGGAGTGTAGCAGCGTGGCGACGGCGGGGCGACAGCCCGGTCCGCTAGATCTCGTCGTCCCGCGCCGCCTTCTTCAGCAGCACGCGGTAGATCTCTTCGCGAATTTCGCGATTGATCTTCGGCCACGCCAGCACAAGCTTGGCGAATTCCACCGGCTTGAGCACCGCGCGCACCGCGTTCTCGCGCGCCGTCTCGATCTCCGCCAGCTTGGCGCGCTGGGCGATCAGCTGCGCCGTCAGTCGCGTCAGCGCCCCGTCGTCCGGCTTCGCCGCCTGGGTCGCCTTCAGCAGGTCCTTGCGCGTTGTCTGCGCCAGCACGCGGGTTTGCTCCAGCTGTTCCTCAAATTGCTCGGCAATTTCAGCAAGCTTCAGCATCGTGGGCGGATCCGGCTGGATCACTTCCGCCAGCTTGCGGCTGCGGATCGCGCGGATCTTCGCGCGCAGGTTGGCGCGCGCTTCCGCCGCCGCCGCCGGGGACTTTGGTGCGGTCGCCACGACATGCGACGGATGTACCGCTTCGCGCGACGCCGCCCGCAGCGCCGGACCGGTCTGCGCCGGCGCCGTCAACGGCAGCGTCGCCGGACCTTGCGCCCGCGCCACGCCGGGAATGGCCGCCAGCAGCAGCGCGATCAGGAGGCGTCTCATCGGCTAGCCCTCCTCGCCCAGCTGCGTCGCAAGTTCCTGAACTTCCTCGTCATTGAGGTCTTCCAAATCATCGATTGGATCGCTGTCGCCCGACGCCGGATCGTCCTCGATCGACATCCGCGCCTGCAACGCGTCGGTCCAGTGCGGCGCTCCGGCCTTGAGCGCCGGCTGCCCCTGCGACGGATCCGCTGAAAAATGCACGGCAAAAACCGCCAGCGCCGCTGCTGCCAGCGCGCCGCTCACCGCCCACGCGACCGTCCGCCAGCGCCGCGTCGGCAGCGCCACAACGCTCGACGGCTCCGCCGCCGCGGCTTCCTGCGGCGTGTGGTCCAGCGCCGCGTCGATGTTCGCCGCCATCGTCTGCCAAAATTCCGGGTCACGCGCGTCGGTCTGCTCCGCCGCCAGCGCCGCGTGCAGGTCCGCCAGCACCGCGCGCAGGGCGTGGGCTTCCTCGGCGCAGCGCTGGCAATGCGCCACGTGCCGCGTCACAAGCCGCGCCTCCTCGGCGTGCAGCCCGCCGTCGACCCACGCCGCCAGCAGCTCGGCCACGGGCAGGCACGCCGGCGGCAGGTCCGCAGGCGCGCTCAGCTGGTTCATCTCGCTCTCCGTTTCCATCTGACCCTCGATTCGCAGGCGCCCCGGCAGCCGGGGCGGCACCTACGGCTCTCGCAAAAGTTCCCGCAATCGCTTGATTGCATGGTGAAAATTGGCCTTCGCGCTGTCCTCCGTGGACGCGACCACGTCCGCGACTTCGCGAAACGACAGCTCCTGCTGCACGCGCAACTCCACGACGAGCCGCTGCTTTTTCGGCAGTTCCTCCACCGCTGCGAGCAGCCGATCGTGCAGCTCCGCTTCCGCCAGCCGCGCCGGCACCGGTGGCTCGGCGCTCGCCGCGTGCTCGGGAATTTCGCCGTTTGGCCGCGCTGCCGCGTCGCGCTTGTGGTTCAGCGCCAGATTGACAGCGATCCGGTACAGCCATGTGCGCAAGCTGGCGTCACCGCGAAAGGTCGGCAGGCCTTGCCACGCGCGAAGGAACGCCGCTTGCACGACGTCCTGCGCGTCCTGGTCGTTCCTGACGTAGCGCCACACGACGGCGAACAGCGGCCGCTGATGCTGCGCCACAAAGCCGGCAAAAGCCGCGCGATCGCCGGCGCGCAGGCGCACAAGCAGCGCTTGCTCCGAAGGCATCACCGGGCTGTCGCCTTGCGATGGGCTCATGGCGATCCGTTGCGGGTGCACGTGGCCGCAACCTGTCGTAACGCTTTCTGCCGGTTGTGACAACGCCACGTCCATGCGCATTCCCCCGTAGCAATGGACACGGCCAATGCCAAAAGGTCAAACGCACCCGCGGTCGGGCGATTCAATCGGGCTACTTGCTCGGGCAGGGAATCGTCAGCGGCGGCACGCCACCGACCGGCGGCCAGCCGTCGACCTGGCAGTCGCCGTCCAAATCCACAGGCCGTTCGCGCACGTCGGTCTGCGCACACGTCGTCGGCTTGCCGTCGGCGCCCAGCACCACGTCGGACGGCCAGGTCAGCACGCCGCAGCCGCCGTGATCGGGCGTCAGGCCATTTTTCTTGTCCTTGTTGCTCGTCTCGTCGGCGAACCAGTCAAAGCGGCTGACGCGGTGGTCGCCGTTGACGTCCACGAGCTCCAAAAGCCGCTGGTTGCCTGGGAATTCCTCGCTTTCCGTCCAGCCCTGTCCGGGCGCGCCGAACGTGAATTTGTAGGCAATGCGTACGCCGGCGTCCTTGCCGACGACCGCCCAGTACGGCAAAGCCAGCGCGATCGACCAGATGCCGTCGCCGGCGATCGAGTCGCCGTGCGTGCCGTCGTCGTACATCGGCACTTTGTTGGGCACCCAGTTGCCCAGCGCTTGCGTCGCGGCGTCGACGTCGGCGTCGCTCAGGCACGGCGGCGCGGCGCCTTTGGAGCAAATCTTGGAGTCCTTGTGGATGCCGCCGGTGACGAAGACGACCTTGCCGGCGACGTTGGATGCCCACACGTACGGGTCGATCGCCATGCAGTTGCCGTCCTTGGCGCCGACCTTGAGCGCGGTCATGAGCACGACCTCGATCTTGTCGCTGGCAAAGCAGGCATCGAACGCGAAGGTGGCGTTCGCGTCATCAAGCGCCGCCAAGAACGACGCGGCGGTGACGGTGCCGATGCCGTCGCACGTCGGGCTCTTGCTATTCTGGTCGAGGAACGCCTGACGCAGCGTCGGGCCCACACCGCTGATATCAAACGGCAATTCCGGCGTGCCTGAGGTCGCCGTCGCGTCCGCCGCCGTCAGCACACACGCCACCTGGTCGGCGACCGCGAGCAGCTGCGGGTTGCCGGCCAGCAGGCCTTTATCCAGCGCAATCAAAGTCTTGGACAGCGAATCCGCCGACGCCGCCGCCAGCGTCATGCCCTGGCTGCGCAGCTTGCCGGCGATCAGCACAGCCAGCGTCGTTGAGGTCAGGTCCACGCGCGCCGCGCCCGGCGACAGATCGGCGACGTCAAAGGTCCGCGCCGGCGCGAGCACCGTCGGCTGCGCCGGTAGCTGCGGCAGCAGCGCCAGGAATTGCTTGCGCCCTAGCCGCGCCTGCAGCGCCGCGGACTGCAGGCTCGTGCCGCCGTCGATGTCGATGTGGAAGGCGCCCGTGCCGTCCGCGCTGCCTTCCAGCTTGTTCAGTGCGTGCCCGTCGCTGCCGAGCACCGTGACGTCCGCACCGGCGGTCGTCAGCCCGGCGATCGTCTGTGGCGCCGGCGGCGGCATCCGCTCGTGGCTCTGGCTCGTCAGCGCGCCGATCAGCAGGCCGTCCACCGCGCATGCCGTCAGCGCCGCGCAGCTCAAAATCCCCATCCAGCGTCGAACGAACATCGCAATTCCCCCCAACTGCCAAGCGTACCGGAAGTCCCGGGGCGCGTCACCTCGCGATCTCCTTGACAGCCGACCGCCGCGCAGTACCGTCCGCAGCCGATGCCGACGCTGACCGCCATCTTGACGCTCCTCGCCTTGACGGTGCCGCCGCCCAAGCCCGACCCGAGCGCGGCGCTATTTCCCAAGCCAGTGCATTTGCAGCACATTCATCGACTGGTGCTGGATCCGGGCCACGGCGGGGAGAACCTCGGCGCGCTGGGCGCGGCGGGCGTGCGGGAAAAGGCGCTGACGCTGGAAATTGCCAAGCATGTCGCGGCGTTCATCCGCCAGCACAGTGACGCCGAGGTGGTGCTGACGCGCGATACCGACGTGGCGATCGACCTGCGGCAGCGGCCGCGCAACGCCAACGCGCTGGCTGGCGACGCGCTCATCAGCATCCACGCCAACGCCCACGAGACCGGCGAGGCGACGGGCATGGAGGTCTTTTTTCTCGCCGCCGACAGCAGCGCCGAGGCCGTACGCCAGCTGATCGAGCGCGAGGAAGGCATCGCCCCGGACCAGCCGACCGCCGCGCTGCCGTGGTCGGTGAGCGCGATCGTCGCCGAGATGGGACACGCCTCGGCGCTGAACCGCTCGCAGGATTGGGCAATCGCGCTGGCCGACGCGCTGCAAAAAGTGAGGCCACGTGCGCGGTTCCGTGGCGTGCGGCAGGCGCCGTTCGGCGTGCTGAAAGAAGCGCGGATGCCGGCGGTGGTGCTGGAGGTCGGCTATATCACCCAGCTGGCCGAGGCGCGGCTGCTGCTGGAGGAGCGCACGCACACGCAATTTGCCGCGGCGATCCTGCTGGCGATGCAGGCGCTGGACCGGCAAGTGACGCAGGAAACGGCATCCCGCAAGCCGCCGCGCTGACGGTCAGACCGGCAGCCATGCCGCGACAATCGCCTGCGCCAGCGCGTGCAGGCCCGACTGCCCGCGCCCGCCTTCCAGCCGCGCGCGCACGGTGCCATCGGCGGCGATGAGCAGTCCGCGCCGTAGGCCCTGTCGTAAGTCCAGCATATCGTTGCAGAAAACTAGATCGGACCCGGCGCGTGCGACCTGCCGCTGCGCCGCCTCCACCAGCTCCGGCTCGCTGGCGCCGCTGAGCAGCTTGAAGCCCAGCAGGCGCGTGCGCGGCGCCACCGGCTTCACGCCGTCGATGGCCTTGGCCGTCGCCGCCATCTCCAGCGTCAGGCTCGCCCGCCGCGAACTCACCTTGCCGCTCGCCGCCACCGGGGCAAAATCCGCCACCGCCATCGCGCACGCCACCGCGTCGGGCTGCAGCGTCTGGCACAATTCCCGCAGCGTCTTCGCCACTTCCGCCGCCGTTTGGACCGGGTGCAGCGTCAGCTGACCGTGCGCCAGCGCCGCTTGCTGTGCCGCCGCCTGCGCCAGCCACGCCGCGGTCTGGGCGTGCAGCGCGTCCGGCGGCAGCGCCGTCAGGTCGAGGTCCAGCGTCGCGTGGCCCGGCAGCAGCGCGCCCGGACCGTGGAGGTAGTGCACGCGGTGGCCCAGCGCCAGCAGCGCGTTGGCCATCGCCGCCGGCAGCGCGCCGGACGCGACGTTGGAGACATAGCGCACGTCATCGATCGGCTCGCGCGTACCACCGGCAGTCAGGACGATCGTCAGCGGCATCGGCTAGCCCCGGGCGCTCAGCGCCACCACCGCAATGCCCAGCACGATGCGGTAAATGCCCCACGGGCGCAGGCCAAACTTGGTCAGCAGCTGCATGAAGCCGGCGATCGCCGCCAGGCCAACGACAAACGAGGCGATCAGCCCGACCGTCATCGGCAGCAGGCCGATCTGTTCCAGCAAGATGTGCCGTTCCTTGATGAGTTCGTACGCCGTCGCCGCGCCCAGCACCGGCAGCGCCACCAGGAAGGAAAAATCAGCCGCCGCGCGCATTTCCAGCCCCGCCGCCAGTCCGCCGAGGATCGTCGCCATCGAGCGCGAAGTGCCGGGAATCAGCGCGGCGCACTGCGCAAAGCCGACGGTCACCGCCTGCCGCAGCCGCAAGTCCGCGAGACCCTTGCCTTCCGAGCGGCGCCGCGCCCAGCCTTCCGCGCCAATCATCAGCACGCCGCCGAGGATGAGCGCCAGCGCCACGGGAATCGGGTGGAACAGCGCCGCTTTGATCGGCTTGCCGAACAGCTTGCCGATGATCGCGATCGGCAAGAACGCGATGCCCATCGCCAAAAACAGCCGCGTCGACAGCTGTTTTTCCACCGGATCCGCCGACGTGAGCCCGCGCAGCCGTTGCAGCAGCAGCGGCGCATAGTACAGCACGCAAGCGAGCCAGGCGCCGGCTTGGATGACGACCTCGAACGCGTCGACGGCGTCTTTCAACGGCCCCGGCTGGTCAAAGCCCATGGCATGGCTGACGAGGATCATGTGGCCGGTGGACGACACCGGGATGAACTCCGTCAAGCCTTCAACGATTCCCAGGATGAGCACGTGCAGCAAGTTCATGGCGCGGGTTTACCGCAATCGCAGCGAATCGCAAGGAACTGGCCCAACCGCCAAGTGCCGCTATGCTGCCCGCGGAGGTGGCCGTGGGCGACGATCTGGCTCTGCGAATCCGCGCCGTGACGCTGCTGCTGGCGCTGTCCAGCCTCGTGTCGCGCGTGCTCGGCTATGGCCGCGACTGGCTCATCAACTACGAATTTGGTGCCACGGGCGCGACGGACGTCTACCAGGCGTCGTTCACGCTGCCGGACATGATCAACTACCTGCTGGCGGGCGGCGCGCTATCGGTGTCGCTGCTGCCGCGGATGTCGGCGCTGTATGCGGCGGAGCGCGGTGGCACGGCGCTGCCCGGCCAGGACGGGCTGAGCCATGCCAACCGCGTGTTTTCCATCGTTTTTACCGCGATGATCGCCGTCGCGCTGCTCTGCGTGCTGCTGGGTGAACTGCTGGCGGAGCCGATCCTGCGCGCCTGGTTCGACGGCTTCAGCCCGGCGCAGATCGCCCAGACGGTACGCTTGACGCGGATCGTCCTGCCGGCGCAGCTGTTTTTCCTGTCGGGCGGGCTGATCCAGGCGAGCCTGCTGGCGCGGCAGTCGTTTGGCGCCATGGCGCTGACGCCGCTGCTCTACAACCTCGGCATCATCGCCGGCGGCTTGATCGGCGCGCGCAGCGGCAACATCGCCGGCTTTTCCTGGGGCGCGCTTGTCGGCGCGGGCGTCGGCGGGCTGCTGGTGCCGGCGCTCTCCGCGCGCGGACGGCTGCAGTGGCGGCCGATCTGGCGGCCCACCGACCCGGAAATGAAGGCGTTTTTGTGGACGGCACTGCCGCTGATGGTCGGCGTGAGCCTGACGACCGTCGATGAGTGGCTGGGCCGCAAATTCGGCTCGTCGCTGGCGCCGGGCTCGATCTCGTGGCTGAACGCGGCGCGCAAGGTCATGCTCGTGCCGATCGGCTTGCTGGGTCAGGCGGCGGGTCAGGCGACGGGCACGTACATCGCGCGGCTGCACGCCGACGGCGCGCGCGCGGAGCTGTCGCAGGTGCTCGGCAAGTCGCTGGCGGCGGTGCTCGGGCTGTCGCTCGTGCTGTCGGTGTTCCTCGTTGTGCTGCCGGTGCCGATCGTAGGAATCCTGTTTGAGTACGGTAAGTTTGGAGAGCGCGATACGCTCGCCGCGGCGTCGGCGCTGGTGCCGCTGGCGGTCGGCATCGCGGCCTGGGGCGGTCAGGCGATGCTGGCGCGGGCGTTCTACGCGACCGGCGATACATGGCGGCCGATGATCGCCAGCACGATCGTCACCGTGGCGATGCTGCCCGTCTATTCGGCGTCGACGCGCTGGGGGATCGCCGGGCTGGGCGCGTCGGCGACGATTGGCATGACGGCGCAGGCGTTGGCGCTGCTGGTGCTGGCGCGGCGGCGGCTTGGGCTGGATGTGGCGACGTTGCTCGCCGGGCTTGCGCGCGCGCTGGTGGTGACGGTCGTGGCGGGATTGGCGGTGGCGCTTGTCGACCGCCTGCTGACGGGCGCCCGGCTGCCGCTGCTGGCCAGCCCGCGGGCGCTGCATTGGGCGGAAACCCTAGTCGGTGGGCTGGTTTGGCTGACGGTGCTGCTGTTTGTCGGCGCGCTCGTGGACATGCCGGGGCTGCCGCGGCGGCTGCAGCCGATCGTCGCGCGTTTGCGGCCGCGCAAGGCCCGGTAAATTGGCCGAAAATTCTGCCCCTTGCGGCTCGGCGCAGAGTTAGCTACCTTGAGATGCGGTATGGAGCGTCGGCTCAGCCGGGAGACGAAGATGGACACGCGAAAAATCTTGATGATCAAGGTGTTATTGAAAATTTCCGCGGCGAGCTTGGCGCTGACGGCATGCGGCAGCCCGGACGTCTGCTCCACCCAGGACGGCGTCACCGTGTGCGGCTCGTTCGGCACGCGCGGCTATGTGACAAACGTCCAGGCGCAGGGCATTTCCTGGCCGCCGATCGCCGTCGCTGACGGCCGCTTGCTCGTCGCCGGCAACAACAATCTCCTTGAAATCGCTCCGGATGGCCGCGTCGCCTCGCTGATCCAGGCACCTGGTACGGTCGCCGCGGCGTCGTCGGACAGCAGCGGCGTTTACGTCGTCTCCGGCAAAGACGGCGGCACCACGTTGCAGGCTTTTGACCCGACCACCCGCACGTTGCGCTGGAGCGCAGCGCTCGACGGCTCGCCCGTGGGCACGCCCGCCGCGCTCGCCGGCAGCAGTGTCATCGTCGCCACCAACGCCGGCGGCAGCGGCGCGACGATCTGGCGCGTCAACGCCGCCGACGGCAGCAAAGCCACGCAGCGCGACGGCACTTCGCCCGCAGTCATCGCCGCGGACGGCGGCGTGCGCTACCTCAGCACGCCCAATGGCCGCGATTCGCTGGCGCAAGTCCCGATGTTCAGCACCCTCGTCGCCGAGGACGCCAGCGGCAAGGAATTGTGGCGCCACGACGAGAGCGCCGGCATCGTCGATCTCGCGCCCGGCAACAGCGGCGAGACCTACATCGTCACCGGCACCGCCAGCGGTCAGGACAGCCATGTGTTGCGGCGCGTCAACGCCGACGGCGCGGTGGCGTGGACGTTCCAGCCCGGCTGCGGCGATTGCACCGTCGCGGCGGCGCCGACCGTGACGCCGGACGCCGTCTACTTTCCGGTGTGGGAGACGCGCCAGACCAAGCCGGTGGACCCGCTGTACGCGGTCGACGCCAAGACGGGCGCGCAGCGCTGGACTTTTGACGGCTTTGACAACGTGAGCGTGTCGATCTCGGGTGCCAAGATTGTCGTGCCGGGCGCTCAGGATCCGACGACGACGACGACGACGCGGCATCACCCGGCGGGACGGCCGGTGGTCGCGCAGGATGGCACGCTGTTCATCGCCGCCGACGGCGCGGTTGTTTCGCTGAACAAGGACGGCCAGTTGCTGGGCTTTGCGCAGTACGATGCCGCCGCGGGTGAAGTGAAAAGCAACGATTTCCTGACGTTGGGGCAGTGGCAGAACACGGGCGTGCGGCCGTCGCCGGTGCTCGGCCCCGATGGCACGCTGTACGTGTCGGATGGCCAGACGGTTCGTTCCTTCAAGACCGGTCTGGGTGCGTCGCGCACCGCGTGGATCGCGCCGTACGGCGGGCCGACCAACGACGGTCGCGCCCCGGGCATGTGAACATGGCGCAAGGCGCGCGGCGAGTCCTCGCCTGTGGTGCCGCGCTGGCGCTGGCCGGCGGATGTGCCACAGCGGCGCCGCGGCGGCCGCAGATCATCGAGATCGAGACAACGCGCTTTGACGGCGTGCAGTACCCGGCGCCGGATCCGCTGCCGGTGACGCCGCAGCCGCCGCCGTCCTTGCCGCAGGCCGATGACGTGCGGTTGGCGTCGGCTGCACCAGTGGCCTCCGCGCCGGTCCTGGCGCTGACGGCGGGGCCGGATCTGCGCAACGCGGCGCTGCGGGATCGTGAAACCGATTTCCTGACGCGGGCTTACCTGCGCTGGGTCGAGCAAATCTACACTGTCGTGCGGCAAGTGAGCGCCGGCATCGCGCCGGCCGATCCGCTCGTGCTGCGCAAGTGGCACGCCGACGCGGTTGGCGACATGGCGCAGCTGATCGAGGAAGCGGCGGCGCTGGAGGGCGCGTTCGTCGATCTGGCGCAGGAGCAGGGCATCGATTTGGCCGGTTCGACGCTGGACGCGGGGCGCGCCGGGCGGGTGCGCTTGCTGTTCCGGCTGACGGCGTGCGTGCGGCGCGACCTGGCGGAGCGGACCCGCGATGGTTTGGATTATCTGGACGCGCGGCGCCGCGGCGTGGATGACGCGGAGTTGCGGGCGACGCTTCTGGCCTCGCCGGCGCGGCTTGAAAAGCAGACGGACGACCTGATCCGCCAGACTTCCGCGACCTTGGCGTGTGCGCAGCGGGCCGGCCGCGTGCTGGGAGGCCACTGACCCGAGATGCCCGACCTGCCCGACGTTGAGACCGTCCGCAGCCAC
>CAIPXZ010000165.1 GCA_903869075.1 uncultured Myxococcales bacterium
AGTCAATCGCCCGCAGGCTGGAAAATTGCCGGAAACGGGTGGAGAATCTCCATTTAACGCAAATGTCATACGCCCAATTGGGATTAGTGGACATTGCCCTGTTGTGGGAACAGCGGCCAGGGATTAGCGGACACAGCAATGATTATCCGACAAATCGCGCCGACTAATATTAGTTGAACTAAACCGCTTACGCGGTGGTTGTCGTAGTGCCATCGTTGTTTTGTTTTTCACACACCATCATTGAGTCAGCGCAGTTCCGCTGAGTATTTGCGCGCACGTTCGCTGTGTCAGGCTTTATCCGGGAATGTTCCCGGACCTGACACAGGAGAGTTACATGAACACGTTGCGCAAGCAGATGGAAGCGGACATGGCGCTGCGCGGACTGGCCACGCGCACGCGCGCATCCTATCTTGACGGGGTAGCCAAGCTCGCCAAGTTCTATGGCCGACGCCCCGACCGGATCAGTGAAGCTGAATGCCAGCGCTATCTGCTGCATCTGCTCGAAGAGCGCAAGCTCGCACACAGCAGTTGCAATATCGTGTGCAGTGCACTCGAATTCTTCTACCGCGTGACCTTGAAGCGCGCCGAGACGGAATTCTACCTGCCGCGCCCGAAGGTGCCGCAGCGACTGCCGCAGATACTCTCGCGTGAGGAGGTTGCTGCACTCTTTGAGAACACTACGAATCTGAAGCACCGCGCCTTCCTGATGACCACGTATGGCGGCGGTTTGCGTCTGCTGGAAGCCTGCCGATTGAAGATCGCGGACATCGACAGCGATCGCATGACGCTGCGCGTTGAGCAAGGCAAGGGCGCGAAGGACCGCTACACGCTGCTCTCGCCACGACTGCTCGAAGAACTGCGCCGCTACTGGTTTGCGCTGCGCCCGCAACAGTGGCTGTTTCCGAGCCCGCGCAATCCCGCACAGCCGCTGTCAGGCCACACCGCCCATCGCATCTTCCACGCCGCCAAAGCGCGCGCCGGCATCACCAAACGGTGCGGCATCCATGGTTTGCGGCACGCCTTCGCCACCCATCTGCTCGAAGCCGGCACCGACGTGCATACGATCCAGCGCCTGCTCGGACACGGGAACCTGTCCACTACGGCGCGTTACTTTCACCTCGCGCAGAAGAACCTCTCCGGCGCGCACGCGCCATTTGATCTCCTGCAACCGCCGCCCCCGCGCGCCTAGCGCGCCGTGGGCGCGCATCCGCAGACAGCGGATGCGGCAAGAGCCAGGGTAGAACTCGCGGACGTCTTTGCACGTCACGCAGCGGCGTATCAGGCCACACACCGTCTCGTTCCGGTGCAGCATCGCGCGATCGCCGCAATTGAAGCCTGCCGCACCGAGCAACTCGGCGGGCATGTCGAGCGCTGTGAGGCGTGCGCAGCGCTTCGCTACCACTACCACTCCTGCCGCAACCGGCACTGCCCGAAGTGCCAGACATTGGCCAAGGAACGCTGGCTTGCCGCCCGCCGCGCCGAACTGTTGCCGGTGCCATACTTCCATCTGGTGTTTACCCTGCCGCATGAACTCAACGCCCTGGCGCAGGGCAATCCGCGCGCACTCTATGCTTTGCTGTTCCAGAGCGTGTCGGACACCTTGACCGAGTTTGGCGAGAACCCGCGTTGGCTCGGGGGCAATATCGCCGCTACCCTCGTACTGCACACCTGGGGACAGACGCTGTCTCAGCATTTGCATCTGCACTGTCTGATCGCCGCCGGCGCACTCGCCCCCGACGGCCACTGGGTCACCTCGCGGCGCGGCTTTCTCTTCCCGGTTAAAGCCCTCTCGCGCGTCTTTCGCGGCAAGTTCATCGCCGGCCTGCAGCGATTGTTTCAGAACGGCACGCTCAAACTCGCCGGTTCATGTACCACGCTGGCCGCACCTCATGCGCAACGCCATCTCATCAATACCCTGCACGAGCACCCTTGGGTGGTCTACGCCAAGCGCCCCTTCGCCGGCCCCGCACAAGTGCTCGACTACCTCGGCCGCTACACCCACCGCGTGGCCATCTCCAATCACCGCCTCGTCAGCCTCACCGACGATGCGATCCGCTTCCGCTACAAAGACTACGCGCACGGCAACCGCCGCACAGTCATGGCGCTCGCCCCCGCCGAATTCATCCGCCGCTTTCTGCTGCACGTGCTGCCGCAACACTTCATGCGCATCCGCCACTACGGCATTCTTGCCAACCGTACCAAGCAACAGAAACTCGCATTGGCGCGTGCCGCTTTGCTTCAGCCCTCACCAGCAACGCCGCCTGAAGCCGAGTCGGTCGAGCGCTTCTGGTTGCGCGTGGCCAATCTCGACATCCACCAATGCCCGCACTGCAAAGCCGGCCGCATGCGCGTCATCGGGCCAATCCCAACATCACGCGCGCGGGGCCCACCGCGGCCAAAGCCATGATCCGCTCATTCATGACACCGCTTTCGCGTCGCCTTCCCGCCCCGCTGCGACGTCGCTCGTCCGCTCGCCGTGCGTTGACCCTCGTATGCCCATCTGTCATAGTTGCCATTGCAGCAAATCGCAAGCTTGGATCTCCGGGACACTTCTATGCGCAATCGACCGCTTCATCTCCCGCCCTTTACAGCCACCGCGCGCCACCCCATCCACCTTACAAACTCCAAACCGCCTCGCCCCATATCCAGCGGTTCAGTCCAACCGATTTTATCCGCCATGCTTTCGCACGACGGATAAAATCCTATTCGTTAGATGGTATGGGACGTCGAGCACAAAGTAGACGTTGGCTTATTGCGAGTGTTGCGATAGGACTTATTGGCGGCGCTTCTGCGTGGCTATGGGCATTAAATTCCGAAGCATATGTTGTCGCATCCGAGTATGTTCGCAATCCCCCCGCGTCAGAATAGTTGTCGCTCCGATATGATCTTGAACTTGGGGGCGATAAGGATGAGAGATGGCTCGGTACGGAGAAGCATTCAGGAACAGAGTGGTGGCGCGGTTGTTGCCGCCGGAGAGCGCCAATGTTGGCGTGGTGGCGAAAGAGATTGGAGTGTCGGTGCAGACATTGGAACGATGGCGTGAGGAGGCGCAGTCCAGGCCCGCCCGAGGGCGGGCCTGGACTGCGGGTGCCCGACTCGAAGCGGTAATCACCGCGGCGGCGATGGACGAAGCTGGCAAAAGCGCATGGTGCCGCGAGCACGGTGTATATCCGGCCGAGTTGGACAAGTGGCGACTGAGTGCCACGACGGCGCTGGCAGAACCCGAGGAGGCCCGCGCTAGTCCGCAAGCCACGCGACAAGACAAGAAGCGCATCAAGGAACTCGAACGCGAACTGCTGCGCAAAGACCGCGCCCTGGCCGAGACAGCGGCGCTGCTCGTGCTGTCAAAAAAAGTCGCGGCGATCTTCAACAAGGGAGAGGACGAATGATCGACCTCGAAGATCGCCAGGCATTGGCCCGAGACATTCATTGCGCGCATACCGCAGGCGCGCGGCTCAAACTGGCCTGCGAGACGGCCGGCATCGAGGTGCGTACCCTGCAACGCTGGAAGCTCGGCGAGGGTCTCGTCAGCGGTGACGCCCGGCCGTTGGCTGTGCGACCGGTACCGGGCCACGCCCTGAGCGAGGTCGAGCGTACGCACCTGCTTGCCGTCGCCAATGAGCCACGCTTTGCTGCCGTGCCACCTGCGCGCATCGTGCCCATGCTGGCTGACGAAGGTATCTACCTGGCCAGCGAGTCCACCTTCAGCCGCGTGCTGAAGGCGCATGGACAGACCGCCCACCGTGGACGGGCCAAGGTCCCCAAGGCGGTCCGACCACCCACGACACACATTGCCACCGAACCACGTCAGGTGTGGTGTTGGGACATGACGTATCTTCCCGCACAGGTGATGGGACGGTGGTTCTACTTGTATCTGATCCTGGACCTGTACAGCCGCAAGATCGTGGGCTGGGAAGTGCATGACGTCGATCACGCCGACCATGCCGCACACTTGGTGCGCCGTACCGCGCTGGCCGAGGGTATTGCCGCGATGGGCACCAAGCCAGTGCTGCACGGCGACAACGGCTCCACGCTCAAGGCCACGACCGTACTGGCGATGCTCAACTGGCTGGGCGTCAAACCCTCTTACTCCAGGCCGCGCGTCAGTGACGATAACGCCTACGCCGAGTCGCTGTTCCGTACCGCCAAGTATCGCCCCGAGTTTCCCGCCAAGGGCTTTGTCGATCTCGACCAGGCGCGCACTTGGGCGGCAGGCTTCGTCCACTGGTACAACTTCGATCATCGTCACAGCGGCATTCGTTACGTCAGCCCTGCTCAGCGACACGCAGGCGACGATCTCGCGATTCTAGCTGCACGACATGCCCTGTACCTCCAGGCTCGCGAACGCAACCCGGCGCGCTGGTCCGGCGACACTCGAAACTGGGCACCAATCGGCGCCGTGACGCTCAATCCCGAACGTGACTCCATCATAAAGACGCATTTGGCTGGTAACGATATTCAACCGTTGGCTGCATGACCGAGGCGACAACTACCTTGACGCGCGCCGGC
>CAIPXZ010000166.1 GCA_903869075.1 uncultured Myxococcales bacterium
ACGATGCCGGACCGCTCGACGCTGGAGCAGTTCGAGCTGCTGGAGTGCATCGGTGAAGGTGGCATGGGCGTCGTGTACCGCGCCCGGCAGCGCTCGCTCGGCCGGCAGGTCGCGCTCAAGCGGGCGCGGGATGGCGATCCGGACGCGCTCGACCGCTTCGTCGTTGAAGGCCGCGTGACCGCGTGGCTGGAGCATCCCGGCATCGTGCCAGTGCACATGATGTGCCGCGATGACGCCCTGCTGCCGCACCTGGCGATGAAGCTCGTGCGCGGTCGCGACTGGCTGAGCATGTTGAACGACCCGACTGTGCCGATGCAGCGCCACGTCGAGGTGCTGATTGCCGTGTGCAACGCCGTGGCTTTTGCCCACGACGCCGGCGTGGTGCACCGCGACCTCAAGCCGGCGAACGTGATGGTCGGCACGTACGGCGAGGTGTACGTGCTCGATTGGGGCATCGCTTTTGCCACGGACGAACGTGCGGCGGCGGCGACGGGCCTGGCGGGTGTCGCGCCCACGGATTCGCCAGTCGGTACGCCGAATTTCATGGCGCCGGAACAAATTATCAGCCACCTTGTCCCGCAGGGGCCGCACACGGACGTCTTTCAGCTGGGCTGTTGCCTGCACGCCGTCCTCACCGGGCTGCCGCGCTACCTGGGCGCGGACCTGGAGGAAGTGCTGCGCGCGGCCGTGGCGCCGCGGCCGTACGCCTATCCGAAGCGGCTGCCGACGGAGCTTGTGGCGATCGCGATCCGCGCGACTGACCCGGACCCGCAGCTGCGGCCGCCGTCGGCGCTGGCGCTGCGCGATGAGCTGCGTGACTGGCTGACGCACAGCCAAGCCGATGTCTTCGTGACCGACGGCGAGGCTTCGCTGCAGCGCATCCGCGTGCAGCCGGCGCAGTCGACAGCCGATCGGACGGCGCTGCGACAGCTGTTTCGCGAAGGACGCGCGGCTTTTGATGCCGCGCTGCGCATCTGGCCGCACCATCCAGCGGCCATCGCTGGCCGACGCGCGCTGCTGGCGGAGCAAGTCCGCGCGGCGTTGGCGGCGGGCGACCTGAGCCAGGCGCGGACGACGGCCGACGAGCTCGCGGACCCGGAACTGCTCGCCGAGGTGGCGAAAGTGGAGGCGGCGGCGGCTGAGCGGGAGCGCGAACTCGTGGCGTATCGCGAGCAGCAGAGCCGCCAGAGCTGGCGCGAGATCGCCGTTCCGCAGAGCGAAATTTGCCTGTTCGCCGCCGTGCTGGCGCTGGCGACCGGCACGGCCGTGACGATGCTGACCGACGACTGGACCGACGTGCGTCAGCAAAAGCCGGTGCTGCTCTGGCTGCTGGCGGCGTTCCTCATGCCGCTGTTTGCCGAGTGGCGCATGCGCCGCGTGCCGGCGGTCGTGCGGGTGCAGGTCAACGCCATGCACCTCATCGGCGGGCCGGCGACGTTGGTTTGCGGCCTGCTCGTCGTCCTGCACTGGCTGCGCGGTGAGTCACTGTGGCTCGCCGTCGGGCTGACGCCTTTTGTCGCCAGCGTGGCGATCTGTGGCCTGGCGGTGCTGTGGAAGCGCTGGCTGCTCGTGCCGGCGGCGATATGCGCGTTGGCGGGGCTCGTCGGCTCGCTGGCGGGACAGTGGCTGATGCTGGTGCAGAGCGCCGGTATGGCGCTGGCGATGGTCTACATCGCCATCGCGCTGCGCACCGGCGCGCGCTTGCTGCCGCAGGAGCCGGACGCGCCGCCCGTCGCACCGCCGCAGGGCTAAGCGCCGCCGCGCGCCAGAGCGCCGGACCCCGCGCGTGCTAACGTGGTTCCATGGGCCCGACCGACACCGGCAACCCGGGAGGCGGCACATGGCCAATGCGCAAAAATGGACGGGAATGGGCGCACTGGCGCACGGTGGCAAGGTCGCGTTTCGCGTCTGGGCGCCGTATGCGAGTCAGGTCGCCGTCGTCGGTGCGTTCAACGGCTGGGATGCAGGCAAGGATCCCATGCGTGCCGAGGGCGAGGGGCTCTGGTACGCCGACATCGCCGGCGCC
>CAIPXZ010000167.1 GCA_903869075.1 uncultured Myxococcales bacterium
CGGCGGCACGTGCCTCTCCGGCAGCGCCAAGGTCTGCACCAACGGCACGCAGTGCACGACGGCGATGTGCGCGCCCGCCAGCGGCAACTGCGTGCAAATTCCCGTCGTTGGCAAGGTGCCGTGCACCGACACCGACCCGTGCACAACGAGCACCTACTGCGTCAGCGGCGTCTGCACAGGCTTGGTCGTCACCAACTGCAATGACGCCAACATTTGCACCGACGACAGCTGCGACGGCACCGGCGGCTGCAACCACGCGTTCAACGCGCTGAGCTGCTCGGACGGCAACAACTGCACAAAGCCGGACAACTGCATCAACGGCGGCTGCATCGGCGGCGCGGTGTTCAGCTGCGACGACAGCAACGTCTGCACGACGGATGCTTGCAACGCCGCGGGCGGCTGCGACCACAACCCGGTGAGCGACGGCGCCACCTGCAACGCCGACAGCAACGCCTGCACGGTCGCCGACAGCTGCGTCGCCGGCGTCTGCACGCCCGGCAAAGCCACCGTCTGCAACGACGGCAACCCGTGCACCTACGACACCTGCAGCAAGGTCACCGGCAGCTGCGGCACGCTGCAATCCGGCGCCACCTGCAGCACCGGCACACCGGCGATCCCGTGCGTCAACGCCGGCGACACCTGCGTCAGCGGCGTCTGCTTCACGCCGTGCAGCGCGACCAGCCCGTGCACAAACGGCGGCACCTGCGGCAGTAACGGCCTGTGCGTTTTGTCCTGCACGGACGGCAACTTGTGCACGACGGACACCTGCAACCTCGGCTCGTGCCTCAGCATCAAGCTCACCTGCGACGACGGCCTGGCCTGCACCACGGACAGCTGCGACGCCACGACCGGCACCTGCGTCCACGTCAACAACCTCGGCGCGGCGTGTGACGACGGCAACGCCTGCACCAGCGGCGACGCGTGCGGCGCCAACTCGCTGTGCTCGCCCGGCGCCGGCAACGCGTGCGAGGACAACAACGTCTGCACAACGGACGCCTGCGTCAGCAAGGCCTGCACGCACACCGCGGTCAGCGGCGCGTGCACGGACAACAACGCCTGCACCGTCGGCGAGACCTGCGTCAGCTCTACCTGCACCGTGCCCACGAACCCCGTGGTGAGCACGTTGGCCGGCGCCACGACAGCGGGCTTGAAAGACGGCAAGGGCGCCGCTGCCCAGTTCAGCAGCCCGCGCGGCGTGGCCATCGACAGCACCGGCGCGATCTGGGTCGCGGACACCGGCAACAACGTCCTGCGCAAGGTCGCCCTGGACGGCACGGTCACGACGATCGCCTGCACCTTCGCCGACGGCCCCAGCGCGTTCAGCAGCCCGCAGGCCATCGCCGTCGCCGCGGACGGCACCGCCTGGATCGCCGACACCGGGAACCACCGCATCCGCAAACGCGCCATCGACGGCACGGTCACCACGTTCGCCGGCAGCGGCACCGCGGCGTTCGCCGATGGCAAGGTCACCGCCGCGTCGTTCAGTTCGCCGTACGGCATCGTCATCAGCCCCGGCGGCTGGCTCCTCATCGCCGACCGCGGCAACAACCGCATCCGCCGCATCTCGCCCGACGGCAACGTCACGACGCTCGCCGGCAGCGGCACCGCGGGCACCACCGACGGCACCGGCGCCGCCGCCGCTTTCAACCTGCCGAGCGCCATCGTCTACGGGCCTGGCGGCAACTTCTACGTCGCCGACGCCGGCAGCAGCCGCGTCCGCGCCGTCACGCCTGCCGGCGTCGTCAGCACTGTCGCCGGCAGCTCTGTCGGCTATGCCGACGGCACCATTGGCACTTCCAGCACCGCCAAGTTCAGCGGCCCCACAGCGCTCACCGTCGCCAGCGTCGGCGTCGGCATCCTCGGCGTCGCCGTGGCGGATACCGGCAACAGCCGCATCCGCCTCATCGGCAGCGCCGTGACAACCGGCGCCGGCAGCGCCTCCGGTTTCGCCGACGGTGACGCGACGACCACCGCCAAATTCGCCGGCTTGCAAGGCCTCGCGGTCTACAGCAACAGCAACGTCATCATCGGTGACGCCGGCAACAACCGCATCCGGCTGCTGACGATGAACAACTTGAACTGCAACGACAACAACGCCTGCACGACCGACAAGTGCGACGCGGTCGCCGGCTGCACCTTCACCAACGTCGCCGACGGCACAAGCTGCAGCGACGGCGACGCCTGCAGCGCCAGCGACGCCTGCCTGAGCGGCAGCTGCAAAGGCACGGCCAAGGGCTGCGACGACGCCAACCTGTGCACCGACGACGTCTGCGACCCGGCGAGCGGCAGCTGCGGCCACATCGCCAAGAACTGCAGCGACGGCAACGCGTGCACAATCGACACCTGCGCCGTCGCCGACGGCAGCTGCAGCAGCGCCATCAAGAACTGCGACGACGCCAACAGCTGCACGACTGACACCTGTGACGCGACCGGCACGTGCGTCCACACCAACACCGGACTGCCGTGCGACGACGGCAACGCCTGCACGCTCGGCGACACCTGCGTCGCGGGCGCATGCGCCGCCGAACCCGGCACCGTGACAACGCTCGCCGGCCAAACCAGCGCCGGCAGCGCCGACGGCCTGGGCGCCCTCGCCAGCTTCAGCAGCCCGCACCAGCTCTGCGGCGACGGCAAAGGCGGCGTGTTCGTCGCCGACACCGGCGTCCACAAGATCCGCGAGGTCGCCGCCGACGGCACCGTCAGCACCTTCGCCGGCAGCGGCACCAGCGGCAGCAGCGACGGCGTGGCGTTGAGCGCGACGTTCAAGAGCCCGCAAGGCGTGGCGCTGGACAGCAGCGGCAACGTCTGGGTCGCCGACACTGGCAACCACAAACTCCGCGAAATCACGGGCGGATTCGTCAGCTCGCCGGTCGGCAGCGGCACCGCCGGCTTCAAGGATGGCGCCGGCGGCAGCGCGCAGTTCAACGGCCCGCAGGCCATCGCCGCCGACACCAACGGCAACCTCTTCGTCGCCGACACCGGCAACAACCGCGTCCGCAAGGTCAAGCCCGACGGCACCGTCAGCACGCTCGCCGGCACCGGCGTCGCCGGCTTCAAGGACGGCGCCAACACGATCGCCCAGTTCAACGCGCCCGCGGGCATCGCCGTCGACAGCTTCCACAACGTCTACGTCGCCGACACGGGTAACTACCGCATCCGCAAGGTCACGCCGGACGGCACGGTCAGCACGATCGCCGGCACGGGCAGCAGCGGCTTGGCCGACGGCGCCGCGGCGGCAGCGACGTTCACGACGCTCGCCCAGCTCGCTTTCGATGGCGCCGGCACGTTGTGGATCGCCGACCGCGGCGCGCAGCGCATCCGCAAGCTCACCGCCGGCGGCACGGTCAGCTCGCCGCTCGGCACCACCGCCGGCTTCAAGGACGGCATCGCCAGCGCCGCGCAGTTCAGCAGCCCCTACGGCGTGTGGCCGCTCAGCGACGGCAGCGTGCTCGTCGGCGACGCCAGCAACAACCGCATCCGCAAGCACACCGCCACCGCCGTGCTCTGCGGCGACGGCAACGACTGCACAACGGACAGCTGCGACCCGACAAGCGGCAAATGCAGCAGCGCCAACGTCACCGACGGCACGAGCTGCCAGGGCGGCGACCCGTGCAGCGTCAGCAAGACCTGCACCGGCGGCGCGTGCGGCGGCGGCTCGGCCAAGGCCTGCAGCGACGCGAACGTCTGCACCGTGGACGCCTGCGATGCGACGAGCGGTGCCTGCGCGTGGACCCTGGCCGGCAGCTGCCACGCCGCGCGGCGGGTGTTCATCACCAGCGCGACGTTCACGGGCGCGCTCGCCGGTGCCAGCGGCGCGGACACGCAATGCCAGAACGCCGCCACGGCCAAGTCGCTCGGCGGCACCTGGAAAGCGTGGCTGAGCGACGCTACCGGCAGCCCCGTCACGCGCTTTGACCAAGCGGCCGTGCCGTACGTGTTGCTCGACCGCACTGTGCTGGCCACCAACTGGGCCGACTTGACCGACGGCACGCTCGCCGCGCCGATCAACCGCGACGAGACCGGCAAGACGCCCGCGGTCGCCACCACGAGCACAAACTGCTTCACCACGCCGATCCGCGTCTTTACCAACACCAACCACGACGGCACCGCGTTCTCCACGCTCGCCGCCGACACCTGCAACGGCTGGACCTACAACGGCAGCAACTTGACGGCGTACCACCAAATGGACGGCTATGGCGGCGCCAGCAACAACCAGTGGACCGAGGGCTGCGCCAACGACTATTGCGACCGCGTCAGCCACCTGTACTGCTTTGAGCAGGTCGACAATTGGATTTTGAATCCAAGTGGTTACCACATGAACGGCAAATACTACGTTAGCAACGCCACCTACACCGGCGACTTCAACAGCGCCGGCGGCTTTTGCACCGCGCTGGTCGGCCAGACCGCGTACATCGCCAGTACTTCCGCGTTCTTGCCGGACACCGAGCCGTACACCGTCTGGGACGGCAACAGCGCCGCGTCCAGCACGACCGTCAACTGCTCGCTCTTCACAAGCGCCGACCCGCTGCAGTCGGGCGTCGGCGTGCAAGGTGGCAGCACCGCTTGCAACGTGCCGCGCGCCGTCGTCTGCAGCACCGACCCGAACGACTGCAGCGGCGGCGCCGCGAGCTGCGGCTTGTGGCAATGAGGCCCATGATTCTCCTGAAAAACGCTGAAGTTTTTGCGCCCGAGCGGCTCGGTCGCCAGGACGTGCTCGTCGCCGGTGGCCAAGTCGTCGCGCTGGCGCCGCAGCTGGACGTGCCGCCCGGCTGGCAGGTGGAAGTGCTCGATTTGCAGGGGCAAATGCTGATTCCCGGCCTGCTGGATGGCCACACCCACCTGACGGGCGGCGGCGGTGAAGCGGGCGCGGCGACGCGGGTGCCGGCGGTGCAACTGACGCACCTGACGCTCGCGGGCGTGACGACGGCGATTGGCTTGCTGGGCACGGACGCCCGCACGCGGACGATCGCGGAGCTGCTGGCGTGCGCGCGGGGCTTGAGCGCGCTCGGCTTCAACGCGCTGTGTTACACCGGCAGCTACGAGGTGCCGCCGACGACGCTGACCGGCAGCGTGCGCGGCGACATCGTCCACATCGACCGCATCATCGCGTGCGGCGAGGTCGCGCTGTCGGACCACCGCTCCTCACAGCCGACGTTCGATGAGCTTGTCAAGCTGGCAGCGGACTGCCACGTCGCGGGCATGATGACCGGCAAGGCGGGCCTGCTGCACCTGCACATGGGCGACGGCAAGCGTGGGCTTTCCTTGGTGAATCGCGCATTGGACGAGACAGAACTGCCGGCGCGGACGTTCCACCCGACGCACGTCAACCGCCAGAAGTGGCTGTGGCAGGACGCCAAAGCGCTGGCGCAGCGCGGCTGTACCGTGGACGTGACGGCTTTCCCGGCGGATGACGAATCCTTGTCGGCAGGTCAGGCGATCGCCGATTGGCTGGACAGCGGGCTGCCGCGCGAACGGCTGACGGTGAGCTCGGACGGCGGCGGCTGTCTGCCGACGTTTGACGGTGACGGCGTGCTGCTGCACATGGACGTCGGCCGAAGTGCGGCGATTCTGGAGGAGCTGCGCGGGCTTGTGCGCGACGGGCGCGCGTGGGAAGACGTGCTGCCATTTGCCACCCGCAACGTCGCGCGGCTGTTTCGCCTCGCCGCCAAGGGCCACGTCGCCGTGGGCGCGGACGCCGATTTGGTCGTCCTGGACGCGAACGCCCATGTCGCGCACGTGATCATCGGCGGACGCTGGTTCGTCCGCGACAAAGTGGCGGTACGGCGCGGCTTGTTTGAGCCTTGCGACACTTTCTGAGACAATGCGAGACAGTGGCGAGACACTTGTGAGACAGATTGAGACAGTCGGTTTGCGACGCATCTCCGCCCACTGCCACGCATTCGACGAATTTCGCTGGTTGCTTCAGGTGATTTGAATTTCATTCAAGAGCTGGCACGCCCTGTGCATTGGAACTGGTCCGACGGCGCGTGCCCCACCGTGCGTCGTCAACCGGTCGCGTGCTTGCTCCTCGTTCGAGCGCACGCGACCTCGCGCTGCGTGCCCCGATCACGCAGCGGAGTGACCTGCCCCACACGGTCGCTCTGCGGCGGAGCGTCGGCCAATACCCAC
>CAIPXZ010000168.1 GCA_903869075.1 uncultured Myxococcales bacterium
GTGGTTCTCCAAGATCCCGCTGCCGGGCGAAAAGCGCGGCTTTTCGCTGCTGGGCGCCGGCAACTCGATGGCGATGTCCGTGCTCGGCCGGCTGTTTGGCCAGGACGCGCTGCCGGACATCGCGCAGTTTTTCGCGGCGTTCCAGGACGTGCTGCCCAAGCTGCGCGACCGCACGCAGGCGACGGATCGGATGCTGCGCGCACCGGACACGCGGTTCCTGATCGTCACCGCGCCGGGTGAGACCTGCCTGCGCGAGGCGCGGCACTTGCACGCCGAACTGATGGAACAGGAAATGCCGTTTGCCGGCTTCGTCGTCAACCGCGTCCTCGTCGCCGCCCAGCCGCCGCCGGACGCGACGCAGCTGCCGGCCGTGATCGCCGCGCTGCAAGCGGCAGGCCTGACGGCGCAGCGCGCCGGCGATGCCGCCAATGAAGTGCTTGAATCGGCTCAGGATCTGCAGCGGCTGGCCGACGCCGACGCCCACCACGTCGCGGCGCTGCAGCAGCTCGCGGGCAGTGAACGCGCGTGCGCGGTTGTGGTCCAGCGCGACGGAGATATCCACACAATCGCGGAGTTGGCGTCTTTGGGCGCGGAGATCGCCCGCGGTCGCGATCTCGACGCTTTGCCGGTGTCCGTGGTAGGCTAACTCCTCCGCGACTTGGGGGCCATGCCGCGCCGCCGCCGCGCGAGGAGCCCGCCCGTGACCGAAATCCACAAGCACCATGCCGGTTTTGTCAAACCCGCCGCGCCGGCGAGCGCGCTGGCCCATCGCGATCTGCGCGAGGGCGCGTTTTGGCAGGAAATTCCCGCATGGCGCGACATAGACGAGGCGACGTTCCTCGACTTCCGCTGGCAGGGCCGCAACTCGATCACCAGCATGGACAAGCTTTTGGCGGCGATCGAGGGCATCGCGCCGCGCGATTTTGTCGAAGACGCCGGCCGCGGCTTTCACCTCGCGCCCATGAGCGTGCGCGTGACGCCGTACCTGCTGAGCCTGATCGACTGGCGCAACCCGTACGACGATCCGATCCGCCGGCAGTTCATCCCGCTGGCCTCGCACGTGCTGCCCGACCACCCGGAGCTGACGCTGGACAGCCTGCACGAGCAGGAGGACATGCCGGTGCCGGGGCTGACGCACCGCTATCCCGACAAGGCGCTGTTCCTGGCGCTGGACACTTGCCCGGTATATTGCCGTTTCTGCACGCGGTCTTACGCGGTGGGCTTGGACACGGACCTCGTCGACAAAGTGCACCTCAACGCCGACGCGGCGCGCTGGGAGCAGATTTTTGCCTACATCGCCACGCGGCCGGAGCTGGAGGACATCGTGCTGTCCGGCGGCGACGTCTACAACCTGCCGCCGCGCCACATCCGGCTGATCGGCGAGCGGCTGCTGGGGCTGCCGAACATCAAACGCATCCGCTACGCCACCAAAGGCCCGGCGGTGATGCCGCAAAAGCTGCTGACCGACCGCGAGTGGCGCGAGGCGCTGGTGCACGTCGTGCAGCTGGGGCGGTCGCTGCGCAAGGACGTGGTGCTGCACACGCACTTCAACCATGCCAATGAAATCACGTGGATTACCCGCGACGCCCTCGGCCTGCTGCTGGAAGCCGGCGTGCACGTGCGCAACCAATCGGTGCTGCAGCGCGGCGTCAACGACTCGGTGGCGTCGATGCAGGCGCTGATCAAACGGCTGGGCGCCGTCGGCGTGCACCCGTACTACGTCTACGTCCACGATTTAGTCAAGGGTGTCGAGGACTTGCGAACGACGGCGCAGGTCGCGATCGACATCGAAAAAGGCGTGCGCGGCGCGACCGCCGGCTTCAACACGCCAACTTTTGTCGTCGACACCCTCGGCGGCGGCGGCAAACGCGACGTCCACAGCTACGATTTTTACGACCGCGAGACCGGCATCGCGGTCTACAGCAGCCCAAATGTCGACCCGGATCGGCTCTTTTTCTTCTTCGATCCCATCGCCGGCCTGTCCGACGCCGTCCGCGCGCGCTGGGCGGACCCGCTGGCGCGTGAGCAAATGAAGGCGGAAGCGGCGGCAAAGGCTCGCGCGCTCGGCGGATTGCGCTAGCGAACCGCGGTATGCTTGCCAATCTGACCACGGTCCAGCAGAATCGCGGTACGAGCCCGACGTGCGCCCGCCGCGCGAAGGCATTCGATCTTCGGAGACGCTGATGTCCGCAACGAGGCTGCACTTTTTTCAGCTGATGCCCGCTTTCGCGCGGCGCCGCAACGTTTCCGCCCTTCTGTGCGCGATCGCCGCCGTGCTCGCCCCGGCGCAGGCTATGGCCGGCGGTCTGGATCTGCACTTTGAGCGGTTCATCGATCCGGCAACGGCGACGCCGAACACGCCTATCGAAAATTCCTCGTACAAACAGCTGATGCGCGAAGTCGGCATGGCCATGGGCCCGCGCATGACAGGTCCGGCAGCGTCCGGCGGCGCGCTCGGCATTGAAGTCGGCTACGAAGTCAGCGGCGTCGGCACCAACTCGACCGCCGACTACTGGAGCAAAGCCGCAGCGTCGCCCCAGTCGATCGTCACCACGCAGCAAGTCCGCGTACGCAAAGGCCTTCCCTACAGCCTGCAGGTCGGCGGCGTGGTCACCGGCCTGAGCAACTCCAACCTGACGGCGATCGGCCTCGAGCTCGGCGTCGGCATCACCGACGGCTACAAGAACATCCCGGACATCGTCTTTCGGCCGTCGATCCACACCGTGCTCGGCAATTCGCAGATCGACATGTTCGTCGTCGGCGCCGATCTCGCCGTGTCCAAGTCCTTCGGCATCGGCGGCATCGTCGCGATCCAGCCGTGGGTGTCGTATTCGCCGTCGTTCACGCACGTCAACACGCACCTCGTCAGCCTGTTCCCGACCGACAAGTCGATCCGCCCGGTCGTCGCGCAGCTCGCGCCGCTGGGCGATGCGTCGCACATTGCCGACGCGATCAGCCAGCGCGCCGCCTTCGGCTTTCGCGTGATCATCACCCGCGTCCAGGTCGGCGCCGAGTTCCTGCGCTCGTTCAGCGAGAGCCTGAGCATGGTCACCGGCAAGATCGGCGTCACGTTTTAGCCCGCCGGAGCGGCCGCGCCGGCCCAGTCAAGGACGCTCCTGTACATGCGCTTCGCCAGTCCCCAAGACGCCGCCGCCGCCATTCTCGCTGGCAACGTCCGCGCCGCGGCGCGCCTCATGCGCATGTTGGACGACCGCATCGACGGCGCCACCGCCACCCTCCGCGCGCTCTACCCGCACACCGGCCGCGCCAAAGTCATTGGTATCACGGGCAATCCAGGGTCGGGCAAGTCGACTTTGACGGCGCGACTGATCGGCCACTACCGCAAGCTCGGCATGCGCGTCGGCGTGCTGGCTGTCGATCCGTCCAGCCCGTTCTCCGGCGGCGCGATCCTCGGCGACCGCATCCGCATGATGGAATTCGCCAACGATCCCAACGTCTTCATCCGCAGCCTTGCCACCCGCGGCGCGCTCGGCGGCTTGTCGCGCTCGACAAACGACATCGTGCACGTGCTGGATGCGATGGGCCATGACGTCGTGCTGATCGAGACCGTTGGCGTCGGCCAGGACGAAATCGACATCGTGCGCACCGCGGACACGACGGTGGTCGTGCTGGTGCCGGGGCTGGGCGACGATATTCAGGCGATCAAGGCGGGAATTCTCGAGATCGCCGACATTTTTGTGGTGAACAAGGCGGATCTGGACGGCGCGGACCGGACCGTGGGCGATCTGCGCGGCCTGCAAACGCTGATGGCCGAGATGCCCGACTGGCTGCCGCCGATCGTGCGCACGGTGGCGGCGCGCAATGAGGGCGTGGCGGACCTTTCCGCCGAGATCGAGCGCCACGGCGTGTTCCTGACGACGAGCCCGACGCGGGACCGGCGGGCACAAAATCGCGCGGCTTTTGCCATCGGCGGGCTGGTGCGCGAGTCTGTTGGACAGAGCGTCAACACGTGGCTGCGGGACACCGCAGCGGGCCGCCAGCTGGTGGTCGACGTGACGGCGCGGCGCGTGGACCCGTACCTGGCGGCGCAGACCGCCCTGACGCAGGCCGTGCCGCACAACCCGCAGCTGCTGCCGTAGGCAGCGAGAGGCCCCATGGCGCGTCGAACTGTCAAGCCGCCCAAAGCGACCGTGCTGGAGACGCTGCCGCCGGAGCCGGTGGCGCTGGAGCAGGAGGCAGACGAGGTGCTGCCGGCGGACGAGGCGCTGGCGAACGCGCCGTCGCGGCCGTGGACGCTGCTGCCGCTGGTCGCCGGGCTGGCGCTGCTGGCGGGGTCGCTGCTTGTGTCCGCGGCGCCGTCGCCGTTTCCGGCCGTGGCACAGCAGGCCAACGGCGCGGCGTTGCTGGCAATCGGACTGGCGCTGGCGGGACTGGGCGTGGCCAAGCTGCGGCCGCTGCCGCGCGACAAGCACGACGTGCCGCTGCTGGTGCTGATGGCCGCGGCGTGCGTGGCGCTCGTGGCGTTTCGCCTGCGGGAATGCGCATTTCCGCTGCTGGCGGTGCAGGCAACCGAGCCGCTGCGGACGTCCATTCAAGGCCTGACGCTGCCGGTGGCGACCGCGGTGGCGCTGGGCGGTGCGCTGGCGCTGCCGGGCGCGAACGTGCGCACGGCGCGCGCGTGGTTGGCGCTCGGGACGGCGCTGCTGGCAATGGTGCTGCTTGTGCCGCAGGGCTGGCTGGGTCAGAGCGTGGTGCCGCTGTGGGCGGCGCTGGCCGGGCTGACGACGCCGACGACGACGGCCGCGGGCGTGACGCTGGCGACAGCGGGCTTGGCGGGCAGCGGGCTGCTGCTGGCGGCGGCGGTGCTGACGGGAGTGGCGGTGTGGGCGCTGCTGCAGGACAAGCCGTCGCATGTGCTGTGGCTGGCGCTGACGGCGGGACTGAGCCTGCTGCTGCTGGCGCCGCCGGTGCTGAGCGGGGACGCGGCGCACGGGCTGTTCGGCATGGGCGCGCTGCTGCTGGCCAGCGGGGCGATCGCCCAGGCGGTGGCGCGGGTGACGCCGCAAGCCGATCGCACGCGCAGCGCGGCGGCGCTGTGGCCGGGCGTGGAGATCGTCGCGGTGGTTGTGCTCGTGGCGATCTGGCTCGTGCTCAAGGCCAACGGCACGCGCTATTCAACGACGGACGAGGCACTTTACTACTATGCCGCGCGGCTGTGGACCGAGGGCAAGTGGCCGTATCGCGACTTCTTTTTCAGCCACCCGCCGCTGCACATCGCCGTGCCGGCGCTGGCGTACAAGCTGCTGGGCTACGACTTCCTCGTCGGCAAGTGGCTGTCCGTGCTTGCGTCACTCGGCGCGGCGATCGCCACATGGCGGATTGGCCGGCGGTTGCTGGGCGTGCCGGGCGGCCTGCTGGCGCTGGGTCTGGACCTGTTTGCAGCGGAGGTCTTACAATCCTCAACGAATTTGACCGGCGTGAACCTGACGACCTGCTGGATGATGTGGGGCGTCTGGGCGATCCTGCGCGGGCGGATGTTCCTCGGCGGCGCGCTGATCGGCGCAGCGGCGGCGACGGGGTTCTACGCGCTCGGCATGGTCCTGGCGATGGCGGGCATGCTGGCATTCGTGCCGCTCGGCAGCGAGACAGTGCCGTGGAAACGCTGGCTTGGCCAGCCGGCGGTGCGCGTGGTACTCGGCTTCCTGGCGGTGTGGGGGACGATCACGTTTCTCGGTACCGTGTTGGCCGGCGACCACTACTTGACGCAGGTGTTCAGCTACCACTTTGCCAAAAAAGCGAAGGTGGAAGGCTTCATGGCGATCTCCGGCGGGCCGCCGGCGTGGATCAACAACCTGTTCCTGATGCTCGGTGCCAAGGATTTCATCGTGGTGCTGTACTACCACGCGGTGCATTTGTGGCTGGCGCTGCTGCTGCCGGTGGCGGTCGGGCTGCACATTTGGCTGGGGACGCTGCGGCCGGACGCGGCGCGCAAGGCCAACGCGCCGTCGCCGTGGCGCGGACTGTGGCATCCGCGGACGTGGTGGCAATCGCCGGACCCGGGGCACCGGATGGTGGTGTTCACGGCGGCGCTGGCGCTTGTCGGCGAATTTGGCCAGTTCAAGGAGCGGTACGACTTTTATTGGGCGCTGATCCTGCCGCTGCTGTCGCTGTGCGCGGCGATCACGCTGCAGTCGCTGGGCGAACTGGGGGCGACGGCGGTGCGTGCCGGGCGGCCACAGCTGGACGCGTTCGCGCCGCGCGCGGGGCGGGCGATGCTGGTGCTGGCGGCGCTGGCGCTGCTGGCGGTGCCGGTCGACAATGCCGCGAATATCAAGGCGTATCCCTCGGAATTCAAGCAGGTCAACGACTCGAAAGGCAAGGGCGAACAGCTGGCGTTCGAGTGGCTGGATCCGCCGGGGCCGGCGTGGCTGGGCCAGCTGACCCGCGCGGCGTTCTGGGGCGAGTGGCGGCTGCGGGGCAACATCGAGTCGGGCGTGCACCACTATCTGTGGAACAAAAAGCGCTGGTATTCCACGGCGGACGAGATGGCCGCGTGGATTCGCGACCACACCAAACCGAACGAGACGATCACCGGCGCGAGCGATTACGCGCCGCTGCTGGCGCTACTGTCCGGACGGCGGCTCGCGGCGGACGCGGTGGACACGAATTCCAAGGTCTTTGACACGGGCGCGGTGCGGCTGGAGGAATTCTGGGACGCGGTGTGCAAGGACAACCTGAAGTACATCGTCGTGGCGCCGATGAGCTACTTTGCCGTGGCGCAGCTGCCCAAGCGCGCGACGCTCATGGCGCATTTCCAGCAGGAAAAAGTGTTCCACGACCCGAAGCTCAAGCATTGGAAGGACTTGGAGATGGAGCTGTGGGTCCGCAAGACCGACGCGCCCTGCAAATTTGAGGGCAAACGCGGCGTGGGCCCGAACCTGGAAGGCGCCGAGTAGCGCCGCGGAAGGTCACTGGCGATTATTTTGCGCCGGCGCCGCGGCAAAATCCGCCGAAGCACGAACATGAGATAGGGAGTTGAGCTGGGCTCCCCATCGCGCGCGGCTCCGGTGCGTACGGCCGACGGCGGCGCGATGCCACATCTTGGCCGGGAGCGCGGTGGGCAATCGCTCACCGTGCGCTGGGACGGGCGGACGCGGCGGCAAGCCGCGGGGCCGCGGGCTGGGCGGCGCCGAGAGGCGCTGCCGGAGCCCAGGGTGGGGTGCGTCCGGCGTCAGCCGGCGCACGGTGGGGGAGGCATTTTGTTGGGCCGCGTGGAGGCCCGGCGCGAAGCACGAGTCGCGTCGAGCGGCCGCCGTGCGTCCGTCAACCCGCTGAGCTCACTTGCAAGTCGCCAGGAACACTGGCTGGACGCGCGGCACCTTGCAGCCTTCGACGTCGCAGCGCAGCGCGACGCCGTTCATCGCTTCAAGCAGGTCCTTGTACGTCGCCGTCTCCGGCACCGCCACCACGATCGACGTCGCCTGCGCGTCCGCCCACGGCTCCAGCCGGCCCCCTTCGCCGTCGCTCGGCGCCGCTTGGTCGCCCGTCAGCGCGCCCGCGCCGGAGATGCGCGCGGCGTGGATCAGCTTGCCGTCGTGGAACACGATCGACTGGAACGCCTTGGCTTCATACGGATCTTTGCCGACAGTCGCCCACGCCAGGCACTGCCACTTCTTCTTCTCCAGCGTGAAGCTGAACGGCACCGTCTTGTTCACCGTCGGGTCCACGTGGTTTTTCTTGTCGCCCGCCGCCGCCACCGGCAGGATCGTGATCTGGTAGCCCGCGCGGCGGTTCGAGCCGTCGCCGCGCCGCCGCCCCACCAGCCACGCGGTCGCCCATTCCTTGGCGTGTTCGCCGATGATCGTCGCGCGCAGCGCCGCTTCCAGGTACCGCACGGGCACGTCCGCCAGCGTCACAAGCAGGATGTTCGACTGGTTGTACTGCGACTGCGTCGTCGACCGCACCGCCTCCACGAGCTTGCTGATGTCCTCGCCCAGCTTGGCATCCGGCGCCCAATCCGGCTTCCAGCCGTCTTCCGGCTTGCGCAGCTGGTTGTCCATCAAATTAACGCCCTTCTGGGTGATCGCCAGCACCGCGTTGCCGCCCAGCGGCGCGGCAAAAGTCGAGCGAATCCCCGGGAAGATCGGATCCTCGACAAATTTCGGCAGCTTGGCCGCCTTTTCCGTGTACTTCGCGGCGAAGCGGTCCAGCAGCGCGTTCCACGGGCTGTTCGCGTACTTGGCCTTGTACGCCTCGATCTGCTTGACCACGCCCTCTTCGTACTTGCGCTGCACCTGCCCAGGGCGCTCTTCCATCGGGATATCTTTGCAGAAATCGCCGAGCTTGTTGGCGCACACCCAGTTGACCTCGTCCTCGTAGATGCCAGTCTTGGGGTTGAAATCAAAGACGAATTTCCAGTACGTGAAGAACCGCAGCACGCGATCGTCGTGCGGATTGCCCTCCATCAACGTCCACGACCGCGCCAGCTCTGCGGCGTGGAACAGCAGCGCCTCGAACTCCATGTCCGCTTCCCACGGCGTCCCCGCCGACAGCCGCCGCGCGGTGCCCAGCGTCGTCCAGTATTCGTTCGGCTCGATTTTCTCGTCCTGGTAGTACGCGCGCGCCGCCTCCGCCCACTTGGCCAGCGCCTCCGCCTGATCCGCCACCGGCGTGTTCTCCACGGCAGTCGCGGCCTTGCGCAGCTCGTTGGCCGGCGAAACTGCCACGCCCTTCTTGATCCACGCCAGCCACGGGTGTTCCTCACCCATCATCTCGTCGCCCTCAGGCAGCTGCGCGCTGACGCGTTTGCGGCGCATCTCCATCACTTCGGCCACGCCCGTGGCCGCCGCCTCGGTCTTCACCGCCGACTTCTTCTTTTTCGGCTGATTGCCACACGCCGGCGCCAGCGACAGCACAAGCATGGCAGCCAGAAACGGACGAAACGACTTGAAACCCAGCATGGCGACCCAGACAGCGCCACGACAGGCGCAAAATGAGGCGCGATTGTGGCAGGACCGTCGCGACGCGACAAGTGTGGCGAGACGGTCGCGACGCGACAAGTGTGGCGTGACGGTCGCGACGCGACAAGTCAGGAGCTACAGCGTGACGCCGAGCTTCGCGAGGACATCGCGGTTCTTGACTGCGGACGCGCACGTCGGGCACCGCTGCGCCGCTACTGTGAACGCCTGCGCCGCCGCCGGCAGATCGCCGAGCCGCAGCTGCGCCAATCCGAGGTTGTACCAGGCCGACCAGCCAGCGCCGCGCACGGTCAGCGAAGCAAGCAAGTCGCGCGCCAGTTGCGGCTGTTTCGCCACAAGCTGCGCCTCCGCCCAGGTCTCGGTGACGAGCGGGTCCGCCGGATCGCGCCGCGCCGCCTCCGACGCATCGCGCAGCGCCGCCGCCAGGTCCGGCGGGTTGGCGTGCAGCGCCGCCTGCGCCCGCAGCGCCTGCACAAGCGGCGTGACCGCATCGCCCTCCAGCAGCGCCAGCCGCTGTTGGGTCTGCTGCCAATCACCGGCATGCGCCGCCAGCAGCGCCTGCAGCAAAGCTTTTTCCTTGCCCTCCAGCGCCGCCGCCACCAGCGCCTGCGCCCGCGCCACCTCGCCGACATTCCACGCCAGCGTTGCCATTCGCAAATGGTCCATCGGCGTCGTCGGCGCCAGGTCCTTGGCCTTCGCCCACGCCGCCTGCCACTGCTTTTCGGCCATCAGCACAGCCACCTCCGCCTGACGCATCGCCGCGGCGGTGTCCTCCACGTCGTCCGACTTGATCACCCCAGCATTCAGCCGGCTGCGCGCCAGCCCGACTTCGCCCTGCGACAGCGCCCACAGCGCCGAAAACGCCGCCACGCGCGCGTCCGCCGGGTCGCTCTTCACCAGCTTGTCCAGCAATTCCTGAGCATCCGCGCGGCGTTCCGGCACCGCCGCCAGCAGCCGGATTCGGTTCAGCAGCGCCCCCGGGTACTTGCCCAGCCGGCTCGTCGCTTCGGTGTATTTGCGCAGCGCCAGCGTCGTCTCGCCCTTCTGCTCCAGCACCCAGCCGTCGCGCCAGCCCTCGGTCGCGCGCGACGAGGTGCAGCCAACGCTACCAGCCAGCACCGCCAGTGCCGCGAATTTTCCAATGCTTTTGCTCATTTTCCGCCTCGTCCGGGCCGCAAATGCGCCAGCGCCTGCATCGCGAAATGCCCGACGGACGCCAGCGTCGCCCGCGGGTCATTCCACGCCATCACCGCGTCCGTCGCCGACCAGCCTTCCTGATGCAGCGCGTGCAGCACCGCCGGCACACCACCGGTCTGCCCGAGCGCCACGACGTCGCGCAAGCCGTAAGTCCACGCGACTCCATCGGTTTGCGGCGCGAGCGGCGCAACCGGCACGTCCGCCAGCTCCATGGCGTGAGCGCGGATCAGGTGCACTCCCGCGGCGCGGCACAGGTCGTACCACAGCGTCGGGCGCGGGTTGATCTCGATCAGCCGCCACCGCCCCGTCCGCTCGTCCAGCTTGAATTCCGTGCCGCACAGCCCGCGGTAGTCCAGCGCCGCGACAACGTCCGCCGACAGCCGCGCCACCTCCGGCAGCGTCTCCGTCACAACCCGCGAACCGGAGCCAAATTGCCGCGGAAACTGGCGAATCTTGCGCGCCGTCAGCACGTTGCGCACCCGCCCGCTCTGGTCCGCCCACACAGCGCCCACCGCCAGGTTGCGCTCCGGACCCGCCACGAGCTCTTGCAGCACCACCGCCGCCGGATCGCCGACGACATCGGTCATGGCGCGCTCCAACTCCGCCAACGTCTTGGGCACCAACAGCTTTTGTCCGCTCAGGCGATCGCGCCATTTGTGGCCGGCGCGCGGCTTGACGATGCACGGCAGGCCGACGTCGCGGGCAAACGCACGCACATCCTCCATCGTCGCCGGCTGCACCGTCAGCGGCACGTCGATGTGCAGCGCCCGGCAGCGCTCGGCA
>CAIPXZ010000169.1 GCA_903869075.1 uncultured Myxococcales bacterium
CGCCGCCGGCAGCGGCAGCAGCCCCACGCCCGCCTCGTGCAGCGTCACATACAGCTTGCCGTTCGTCGCCTGCAGGCCTTCGGCGTGCAGCCCGGTGCCCAGCGCCAGCTGGCCTTGCGCCACTGTCGCGTTCGTCGCCGCGTCGACGTCCAGCCACTTCAGCGTCGGCCCGCGTTCGGTGCAATACAGCCGCGTACCGTCGCGCGTCAGGTGCCGGCAGTCGCCAATGGGCACCGGCGACCAGCCTTCCACGCCCTTGCCGTTGCTCGGCAGGTTCACGCGGCCCAGGCCGTCGACGTTTGCGGCCATCCACCAGCTGCCATTCCACGCCAAGCCCTCGAGCAAATGCGTCACGCCGAGGTTCGTGAACGGGATGACATAGGCGCTCGACGTCGCCAGGAACGTATTGGCCGGCGGCGCGGTACACGTCGACTTGTCCACCGGCGTGTTGATGACAAGCGACAGCTTGGCCGGCGCATACTGGCCTGGCAGCACCGTCAGCAGCCCCGTGCCCGTGCCGCCAAACGGCGACGTCACTTGGACCTTGCCCTTGGGATCCAGCCACGCCGCAGTCGGCATCCACACGCCCGGCGGCACGGCGACCGTCACTTCGGCCGGCAGCGGCATCGCGGCGTTCACGATGACGATGTCCGCCGGCGTCGGCTCGCACGTCGGCGTGCTGTAGTCGATGAGCCGCACGTGCAGCAGCCCAGGACCCAGCGCCACCGTCGTCGTCACCGAGATGGTCGTAATCGGCGTGACATCGACGACCTCGCCGACCGCCGCATCCGGCGCGGCAGCGGGCACATCGGCAGGCGCGACATCGACCGGGGCGGCATCGGCGACTTCGGCGACGGCGGCGTCGGCGGAAACAGCGTCGGCGAGCGGTGCGGCATCGGCAGCCGGCGGGACGTCCACGGCGGCATCCGCCAGGGCCACGTCCACGGCGGGCGCCATGTCGGCGACGGCGACGGTGTCCGGAGCGACATCGGCGACCGCGGCGTCAGCCGTCGCATCTGCGGTCGCTGTCGCAGCCGGTGGCGCGTGGCATGCGGCGAGCAAGCACAATCCGGCCAGCGCGCGGGCAGCGAATCGGCCGAGCCTTGGTGTTGCGCGCATGGTGACCCCGTACCCAGGAACCGGCGCGCCGGCTGCATTGCGCAGCGCCGCAACGCCCTCCAGCCGCGATTGTACATCGGGTTTTGCGCGGACCGCTAGCGCTTCCACAGCGGGAGGCACAGCACGACCGACAGCCCGGACAGCGCCGCCAGCACTTGCCACGCGCCCGCCCAGCCGGCGTGATCGACGACCGCCGCCACGCCGACGCCGGCCAGGCTCGCGCCCAGGTAGCCTACGCCGTCCAGCAGCCCCGCCGCCGACGCCGCCGCGTCCTTGCCGCCAAAATCCAGCGCGACGACGCCGCCGCCCACCATCGAATACGGTCCCAGCAGGCAAAAACCGACAAGACCGGTGAGCGGCAGCGCCAGCGTCTGCGCTTCCACGCCCGCGCGCGCCGCGAGCCCGTGTACGTGCGCGAGGCCCAGCAGGCTGGCGACCAAGCCCAGCAGCATGACCGCCATGATCGGCCCGCGCCGACCGCTCGAGAACCGATCCGACACCCAGCCCGCCAGCAGCGTGCCGGTCAGGCCCAGCACTGGAAACGCTGTCGACTTCAGCACCGCCGCGGCGTTGGCCGCGCCGAGATCGGCAAAATAGCGCGGCATCCACAGGCTAAACGTCTCGCGGATCAGCGTCAGCGAGAACGACAGCGCCAGCACGATCCAGAACGACGGCCGTGCCAGCAGCAGCTTGAGCGGGGTGTACCACGGCGGCCGCGGCCCTTCCGGCGCGACGGGCGGCGGCGCGTCGGCTTGCGGCTCCAGGTCCGGCAGCCCGACCGCGGACGGCCGCTGGGCGATCCAGCGTTGAACCGCCAGACCGGTCAGGATGAGCGCAACGCCGGGGAGGGCGAACAGCGGCTGCCAGCCGGTCGTCACTAGCATCAGCCCGGAAAAAATCAGCGGCGTCACGGCGCTGCCGAGCTGGTAACTCGTTGAAATCGCGCCCATCGCCGTGCCGTACTGCGCCTGCGGAAACCAGTTGGGCATGATCTGCACAAGGCCCGCCCAGCCCAGCGACTGGAACAGCCGCGAGAGCGACCACAGGCCGATCCACAGGCCCAGCGGCCCGCCCAGCGCCATGGCGAGGTTCGCCACGGCGGAGACGTAAAGGCCGATGAGGAAGATGCGACGGCCGCCGAAGCGGTCCGAAAACGGCCCGGCGAGCACCTTGCCGACGGCGTAGCAGAGCGTGCCGGCCGAGGCGATCTGGCCAAAGCGGACCTTGTCGATGTGCAGCCCGGTGTCCAGCAAGCTGGCGGCGGCGGACAGGTTGTTGCGGCAGAGGTAGAACGCGGCGTAGCCGATC
>CAIPXZ010000170.1 GCA_903869075.1 uncultured Myxococcales bacterium
AACAACGCGATTCGCCGCATCACGCAGCACAGCGGACCGCGCCGCGAGAGCGAATGGTCCGGCTGGCTGGCCAGCGAGCGCGAGCGCGGCAAAGAGGGCTACGAGGAAAAGACGCCGGCGACCAAGCGGTTTGAGGTCGATGGCCGCGAGCTGACGTACCTGGAAGCGTCCGATGGCAGCGATCACACAATCGTCGTGCTGTCCGGACCGCCGTTCCGCGACGCGACCCACCTGGTGCCGCACGTGTGGCGGCTGCTGGACGGCAACCGCGTCGTGGTGCTGCAGCGCAGCGCGGCGGAGCGCAGCGTGCTGGCGCTGTCCGAGGCCGATCGCAGCCGCGAGCTGGCGGCGCTGATCGAGCAGCTGCGGGTGCAAAAAGTCGTGCTGCTGGCGGACGTGGCGGGGGCGCACCTAGCGCTGGCCTACGCCGCCAAGCATCCCGAGCAAATTTCCCACGTTGTGCTGCACGGCGGGCCGTTTCCGTCGAGCGAGGCGCTGCGGCGGCTGCCGTCGGAGGTTGTCCTCGGGCTGCCGAGCCTGTGGCGCGAGGATTTCGTCTGGGCGCTGAAGCAGAATACCTTGCTGGAAGCGAACTTGCGCAAGCGCGTGCTGAGCCGCAGCCTGATGACCGGGCTGCTGGCAGACGCCGATCTGGCGCGGCGCGTCAACGCCACGAACCTCTTTGACGACGGTTTTGAAGGCGAGACGCTGGAGCGCGCCGTGGCCGATGCCGCCGCCGACGAGATCAAGGAAGTCCAGACGCCGACGCTGCTTTTGTTGGGCGACAAGGCGCCGTGGGCGACGTCCGCGCAAAAAGACGCGGCGGCGCTGAGCGGCGCGCAGAAGAAGATCATCACGGTGGCGCGGCTGAAGAACGCCGGCGGCATGCCGCTTGTCGACGCGCCGAACGAGGCCGTCGCGGCGGTCCTCAGCTTCCTGCAAAAATAGCCAACGCCGCGGCGCGTTGTCGGACCGGCTTCAACCCGGCCACTTTCGGGCAAAACTACGTTTGTCAGGGACGGTCTGCGTCGGTTACAGTCACCCGGGGCTTGTGTGCCTGAGGGACCGACGATGAATTGCGCTGCGATGATCCAGGACGATGCCGGCAAGTACCGCGCCGGTGCGCTCAGAATTCTGCTGTTGGCGTCCGCACTTGCGCTGGTCAGCGGCTGTCGAGGCTCCGCCATCGACACCACCGCAATGCCGACGTACGGCCCCGAATCGAACCTCTCCGGCGACGTCACCTCCACCGCCGACACGACCGCAACCTGCCTTGCCGACAGCGATTGTGCGCCGCTCGCCACCACGCCTTGCAGCCAAGCGATCTGCGAAGTCCAGAGCCACCGCTGCCTGGTCTCGCTCAAGCCCGAACGCGCCGCCTGCGACGACGGCGACGCCTGCACCGCGGAATCCATCTGCCAGGGCGGCGGCTGCACCGCGCAGACCGCGCTCGACTGCGACGACGGCAACCCGTGCACAAGCGACAGCTGCGACGCCAAGAGCGGCTGCGTCCACCTCGTGACGACCGCCCTGCCCGGCGCGCCGACCTGCAGCGACGGCAACCCCTGCACCACCGGCGACCACTGCCAGACCGGCGCGTGCGTCGGCAACAGCAACATCTGCGGCTGCAGCACGGACGCCGACTGCGCCGCCATCGGCCAAAAAGACGCCTGCGTCGGCACCATGCAGTGCAGCCAGGGCGCGTGCGTCGTCGACCCAACGCAGAAAAAAGACTGCGACGACAAGAACCCGTGCACGATCGACCGCTGCGAAGCCACCGGCTGCACGCACACAGCGACAAAGGAAGGGGTTGTCTGCAACGACGGCAACGTCTGCACCGCCGGCGACGCCTGCACC
>CAIPXZ010000171.1 GCA_903869075.1 uncultured Myxococcales bacterium
CCGCCGGCGCCGACGTCGTGCCGTTGACCTGCACTTTGAGCTGCAGCTGGAACGGCTTGCCCGCCAGCGCCGTCGCGTCCAGCTTGAGCTGCTGCCAGGTGTTGAGCGTCGGCGACTGCGCCAGCTGCACGACGCTGCCGCTGACAAGCGCGTTGACGGTCACCGTGCCGGTGCCGGCGGTCAAATCGAGCCGGTACCACGCGCTGAGCGTGTACGTGCCGCCGCCGGGGACCTGGATGGTCGGTCCGGTGGCGCTGGTGACGACGGTGGTCTTGACGCCGCTGAACGCGCCGCCGCCGCTGGCGGTCAAGGCGAAGCTGCCGGTGCCGTCGTGCGGCAACGCGACCGATTCGGCCCACTGGAAGCCGCCCGGCACGCTGGCGGCGGTGAAGCCTGCGGCGTCGCCGGCGGTGTCCCAGCTGGCGGTCCACGTCGGCGTCACCGCGCCGGCGAGCGCGACGTGGCCGCAAGCGCCGTTGACGCAGCTGTCGGTCGTGCACTGGTCGCCGTCGCCGCAGTCCTTGTCCGCGGCGCAGCAATTGGCGGTGGTCTGGTGAAAGCAGGTGTTGCCGGCGCAGGTGTCGGTCGTGCACGCGTTGCCGTCGCTGCAGCTGGCCTGGTCTTTGCAGCAGCCGGCGATGGCCGTGTGCGTGCAGGCGCCACCGGGGCTGGCGCAGGTGTCCAGCGTGCAGACGTCCTTGTCGTCGCATTTCGCGGTGTCGGCGACGTAGCCGCAGCCGCTCGCCGGGTCGCAGCTGTCGATCGTGCAGGCGTTGCCGTCGCTGCAGACCTTCGCGGCGCCGGGCTGGCACGCGCCCGCGGCACAGGTGTCGCCGATCGTGCAGGCGTTGCTGTCATCGCAGCCCAGCGTGTTGGGTGCAAAGCTGCAGCCAACGGCGGGCAGACACGCATCGTTTGTGCACGAGTTGCTGTCGTCGCAGGCCTGCGGCGTGGTGCCGGACTTGCACGCGCCGCCGCTGCAGGCGTCGTAGAGCGTGCAGGCGTTGCCGTCGTCGCAGGCGGTGGTGTTGTTGGCGTGGTTGCAGATCCCGTCCGCGCAGCTGTCGTCGGTGCACGGGTTGCCGTCGCTGCAGTTCTTGGCCGCGCCGGGGTTGCAGTAGCCCAGGTAGCACGCGTCGCCGAGGGTGCACCCGTCGCCGTCATCGCAGGCGCCCGACGTCGCCGGGTAGGTGCAGCCGCTCGCCGGCGTGCACTGGTTGCTCGTGCACGGGTTGTTGTCGTCGCAAACGATGGCGCTGCCCTTGCACGCGCCGCCGCCGCACGTGTCGCCGCTGGTGCAGGCATTGCCGTCGCTGCAGCTGGCCGTGTTGTTGGCGTGCACGCAGCCGGTCTTGGGGTCGCAGCTGTCGTCGGTGCACGGGTTGGCGTCGTTGCAGGAGATGGCCGTGCCCTTGCAGACCATGCCGGCGCAGCCGTCGAACTGTGTGCACGCGTTGCCGTCGTCGCAGCTGGCGCTGTTGGCGACGTGGCCGCAGCCGCTGGCCGGGCTGCAGGAATCGGTCGTGCACGGGTTCTTGTCGTCGCAGCTGAGGATTGTGCCCTTGCAACTTGCGTTGCCGCAGGTGTCATTTTGCGTGCAGGCGCTGCCGTCGTCGCACGCGGCTGTGTTGTTGCTGACGGTGCAGCCCTTTTGCGTGTCGCAGACGTTGTCCGTGCACGGGTTGCTGTCCGTGCACGCGACCGCCGCGCTATAGCCGCCGCCGTCGGACTTGCAGGCAAAGAACTGCCCGGGCTGGCACGCGCCGGCGGTGCAGACGTCGGCTTGGCACTGGTGCTTGGCGTTGCAGAACTTGATGGTCGGGCAGTCGTCGGCGGTCAGGCACTCCACGCAGGTGGCGCTGGCGAGGTCGCAGACGCTCGGGCAGTCCTTCGAGCTCGTGCACGCCTTGCTCGGCTGGCAGCTGTGCTCGACGCACTTGGCGCCGGCGCCGCAGTCGCCGTCCTGGCTGCAATCGACGCAGACGCCAGCGGTCTTGTCGCAGACCTGGCTCGCCGGCTTGCAGGTTACGTCGGACTTGCACGCCGTCGCCGCCACGCACTTTTGGCCGACGCACAGCGCCGCGCCGCCCGGGCAATCGCCATTGGCGAGGCACGCGACGCACGCGCTCGTCGCCGGATCGCACACGCCAAAGACGCACGGCGCGCCGGCGCCGCACGGCGGGCTGGCGTTGCCGCAGCCGCTGATGACGGCGTGGCTGCAGTAGCCGGCTTGGCAGCTGTCGGTCGTGCACGGGTCCTTGTCGTCGCAGTCGCTGGTTGTGGCACAGCACGGGTTGGCACCGCAGCCGCTGTCCGGCGGTCCGAGGTCGGGGCCGCTGTCAGGGGTGGCGTCGCCCGGTTTGCCGTCGACGACGCTGACGTCCTTGCCGCCGATCGTGTCGCTCACTGCCTCGGTGGCGTCGCTGGCCAGGCCGAGGTCCTTGCCGCTGCCATCGGCGACAAAGTAGGTGCCACCGCCGCCACCGGCCGTCGCGCCGCAGGCCGTCGCGCAGCCAAGCACACACAACCACAGGATTTTTGCCAAACGCATCGCATCACCAGACATAAATACCTCGCGCGCCGCAGCGGCCGCGGTTGCGCACACGGGCGCATCGGGCGGCGCAGCGCTTGGACAAGGAGAGCCAGCGCGCGGCGGCGCCAGTGTGGCAGAAGCGGCGGCAGCCGCAAAGCGCCGGACGCTACTGCACGACGCGGAATTCCACCCGATCCTGCACGTCGTTGCTGCCATCGAAGTAGAACCGCGCCTCGTACTCGCCCGGGGCGACCGCCGGCACTTCGTGCACGCCGGACGGCTGGCCGGTATACGTCCACTGTCCCCATTCGCCCGGCGCTGCGCCGCGCTTGACGATGGTCACCCAGTCAAACGCATTGCCCGGCGTGTTCTCGTAATGCACCGCCACGGCGTCGCCAAAATGGAAAACGCGGTGCTCGAGCCACAAAAACTGGCTGCGCACGCCCTCCTCGACCGGCGGCGGCGGCGGCGCGGGCGGCGC
>CAIPXZ010000172.1 GCA_903869075.1 uncultured Myxococcales bacterium
CAGACGAGCGTGATGGCGCCGCAGCGCGTGCAGGTGTACTGGCGCAGGATGCGATCGGCCACCGGGCTCCGGTGACGAAAGCTTGACCACACGCGCCGCATGTGCCCAAATCCACTGCGGTTCTGGCGCCCACCGGCGCGAGGATGTGAGAGCAGGCCTCGGTGTCACCGGACGCCAATCAGGATGGCCGGGGCCTGCTCGCCCTCGCCCTCGCCGCCACACAGACTGGCGGCCGCACCACAAGATGCAAGAACTTCAGCAGTTAGCTCGCGAGCGACCGCAGATGCGTGGTCGGCGAGAGGACTCTCGTTTGCCGATTTTCAGGCGGGCGGCGGCGCGTTTGCCCCTCCGGAATGGCCTTGCTCGCCAGGCTCGCTGCACCCATTCCTGCAGGGCAAACGCCGGGCTTGCAGCCCGCGACCATTGCGCGGCTTCGCCTGCGCCGACAACCGCGGCGATGGTGGGTGGATCAGTTTTCGAGCGTTGCGCGCGGTGTGACGGAGGGTGCGCGTTTTGGCGAAACGCCGCGGTTTTGGAGTGGCGGCAACAACGCTGCACCGGCAAGACCGGTGGGCCAATTTGACCTGCGCAGCGTCTGGAAACTGCGTCTCCGTGACCAACGCGATGTGCGGCTCGGGTTCTCCGTGCGTAAGTCCCTCATGCTCCGCGGCGACGTTGTGCAAGTTGAGCAACAATTCGAATTCCTGCAACGACGCCAATCCCTGCACCTACTCCGACAAGTGCTCCGGCGGCACTTGCACTGGCACTGCGGCCAAGCAACCAGGCTGTTCGATGGCGAGCATCCCCGCCACCTCGTTCGCCATGGGCTGCACGCCGACCGACGCTTCTTGCGCGAGCGACGAGAGCCCGCAGCACAACGTTTCGCTCTCGACTTTCGCCATCGACACCGCCGAGGTCACGGTCGCCCAATACAAAGCGTGTTACGACGCGGGGACATGCACCGCTCCGGCGAATTCCTCGTCCTCGTGCCTGTGGGGCAAGACTGGTAAGGACAGCTATCCGATCAACTGTGTCACGTGGGCGCAGGCGAGCGCGTTCTGCTCCTGGACCGCGACGGGCGCGAGGTTGCCGACTGAAAGCGAGTGGGAACGGGCGGCGCGCTCGACCGATGGCCGTTTGTACCCGTGGGGCAGCAGTGCGCCGGATTGTTCGCTCGCGAATTTCACGCCTGCGGCCGGCACCTGCTTCGGCTCGGCCCGTCCTGACGGCAGTTTTCCGTCCGGCAACTCCGCTGACGGGTTGAAGGACCTGGCAGGCAACGTGCGCGAATGGACCGGCGATTGGTACGACACGAACGCGTACACGTCGGCGAGCGCGAGCAATCCCACCGGACCGGCGACAGGCACGTTGCGCGTGGTCCGTGGCGGGGGATACGCAGATGCAGACACCGGCATCCGCGCAGGCGCGCGCCTACCGCTTGACCCAACGACCAACAGCGCGGCCCTAGGTTTCCGTTGCGCACGGCCCTTGCCATGACAATCGACTCAAAGCAATCGAACAATGTCAAGTCCGACTCAAGAAACAGGTTCGACCACACCGTGAACGGCTAACGCAACGCCATACCAGGCGCTAAAGCGGCGCGCATCGAGGTGTCCGGGGGCGGTTGCCCCACCGCTGTCCCGTCCAACGGATCTGTCCCAATCGCCGCCACAACACCCTCCGTTCCGCCAAAAAAAAAGAACGACAGCCGATTCACCTCATCTTTCAGGTAGTTTGGCGCCAAATGCGCATGAACCGCCATCGTGATCCGCGGATCCGAATGCCGCAAAATCTTCTGCACCGCCGCCGGATTCGCGCCCGCCAACGTCAGCAAAGATGCGGTCGTATACCACAAATCGTGAAACCGAATCGGCCGCACGCGCGCCTTGGGCCAAAGAATGTAGCCGTGAATCAGGCAGTGGCGGACGCGCGAATTCAGCGCTTCTGCTTTGTGCCGGTTGCCGGCTCCCACATTCCGCCACATTTCGGCTTTTCCTGCGAACCCCTCCACTGCACCGGTTCCCCACGCAACGAACCTAGCGTCGTTACGCGTCGCTGGATAGCAGACTCCGTGGCCGCGCACACTTTGCGCGCGAACACAGCGCCGCGCGACCGGCGCTGGAATCAGCGTACCCACTGCACAGGCGCTGGCGGTCTTGGCAACGGCGTGCGGCGACGCGACCGCGCCGCAATCCGCGGGCTCACGCTGGCGACGTCAGTTGCATCCTGAACAAGCGCCGAGCGTTCACGCCGGGGCGGTCCCCACGGCACAACACCGCAACGGACACGAAGCACGCCCCGGTCACTGCATCCGCACAAACACCACAACCTCCGCCAAGCTCAGCCCCTCCGCCGAGAGCACCGTCAGCGCGGTTTCCCCCGGCTTGACCGTCGCCCGCACTTTCTGGTTCGTGCCATTATCGACCGCGACCACATCCAGCCCGCCGGCGTTCGTCGCGACCATCGACAGCAGTTCCAACGCCGGGTCCACGGCGATATTGTCCTGTTTCAGCCCGTTATGCCGCGCCAGAAAATGCCCGTTCGCGCCTTGGGCAAAGAGGTACACGACGCCGCCGCCCGTGCGAATGGCGCCGCCGCCGACGGAAATCGGGCTCGTCACGCCCGTGAACGCGCGTACGACAGGCGTCGCCTGCACTTGCCCGTCCACGAGCGCGCGCGCGAGGCTGGGAATCCCGTTGCTGCCGCAGATCATGTATTCGCCGTCGGTGAGTGGGAAGAGCCAAGAACAATTGGAGTCCACAAGCGTGATTTTCTCGTCGGTTTCTTGGAACTTTCCGCCGGTTTTTTTCAGGACGCGGATATTGCCGTCAAACGGGTAGCCACCGCCGCCGCCGCTGACGACGAAGAACGTGTCGGCATCCGTGCCGGTCGCGGGGCTGGCGATGGCGAATTCGTTGTGCGCGCCGGTGATGGTGACGGCGTCGGAGCCGTCGACGGGCAGGATTTGCGCGAGGCTTGTGCTCTGCGTGCTCTCCGCGGGCGTGCTCTGCACGAGGAGGTCGCCGCTGGCGTTGACCACGAACCAGTTCGGGTGGAGCTTGGCGTCGACGAGCGTGGCGACGGGCTCGCCGGTCGGGCTGGCGACGAGCTTGTAAAGGATGTTGCGGTTGAGCGAGTCCGCGGACATCAGGAACACGACGCCGCCGGATTGGTTGGCGCGAACGGGGAATTGTTGGTCGTCGCCGTTGCCGGACACGCTGCGGATGCCGATGGGCGCGCAGTACATCGCGCCGTCGGGGCGGTGCACGGCGATTGTCGCGCAGTTGACCTGGACCGGTTTGCCGTCGGCGCCGGGCGCCTGAATGTTCCAGCCGCCGGCGGTGATGAGCACCCACTGTGGCGTGGCGTACAGCGCGGCGATGGCGGCCTGGTTGTTTGTCGCTGTCGTGCCGTCTGACATTTCGACGAGCGTGACCTGCGTGACGTCGCCGTTTTGCATCAGCGCGAACAGGCCGGGGCTCTGCAGCGCGCCGAAGAGTATCCCGGTGCCGCCGCCGCTCCAGATGGGCTGCGCGCCGGAGCCGCCGTTGACGACGGCGAACGAGCTGACCTTGGCGAGGTCCAAGCCAATGTTCTTGCGCAAAACCGGGTACTTCTGGTCGTTGCCGTAGCCGTCGTTGTCGTTGGGACCGGGCGACGTGTTGTTGCTGCTGCCGCAGCCAAGGACCGTGAAGAACAGGAGCGTGGCCAAGCCGGCGACACGTCGGTGGAATGAAGAAGCGCGCACGGAACCTCCGATCCCGCGCGAGCAGCGGGCGGTTCGTTCAAGGTAGGAGGCGGCGGCTACGTCGTGTGCGCGAAGTGTCGCGGTTTTGTCACCGCGCCAAGAAGACGCTGAAGCAGCTGAAGGTGTTCGCGCAGCACGGCAGCGTCAATTTCGCTCACCGCGTGAACGCGTGACGCCGCTGGCGGCTCCGGCCTTCCCCACGCCGCCGCGCGGCGCCGGGTGCTGACGGGCGGCGCGGTCACGCGCGGGCACACGCGCCTGCGCGACCTTGACGCCCGCTGCCAAGCCGGCAAACTCCGGGTCACGTTGCGGTGCCCGCGCAAGTCGGCCAACCGGCAGGGCTTCACGCCAAACGGGTCCAACCCGCGCATCAGGAGTTCCACGTGGCCGACCAAACGAGCAAGCTGGCATCGCTCAAGCAAAAACTGTCGGCGATCCCGGAAGGCACCGGCGCGCTGTTCTTCATCCAGACTTTTGCCACGTTGGGCTTCGCGGTCCTCTACTCGACGCTCGTGCTCTACGCGACCAAGCACCTGCACCTCTCCGCCAAGGAAGCGACCGCGCTGATGGGCGTTTTCGGCGCCTTCAACTACGGCCTGCACCTTTTTGGCGGCTACCTCGGCGGCCGCTTCCTGAGCAACCGCAACCTCTTCGTCGGCGGCATGGTCCTGCAAGTCATCGGCTGCGGGCTCATCGCCGCTGGCAGTGCCAACCTCTTTTACTGGGGCTTGGCGCTGTTTCTCACCGGCAGCGGCCTGAACGTCACCTGCATCAACATGATGCTCACCCAGCGCTTCACGCCCGACGACCCACGCCGCGAAGGCGCGTTTTTGTGGAACTACGCCGGCATGAACATCGGATTTTTCATCGGCTTTTCCGTCGCCGGCTATTTTCAAGGCAGTGAAAACTACACAAGCCTGTTCATCTTCGCCACGCTCGGCAACTTTCTGGCCATCGTGCTCGCCGCCGCCAACTGGCAGACGCTCGCCGATCTCGCGTCGACCTTGCGCGAGGTCACCCAGTCGCAGTTCAAGCTGCGCTTTCTCGTCGGCATCGCGATCCTCGTCGGCCTGGTGCCGGTCGTCTGGTACATGCTCCAGCGGCCCGAATCGACCGCGCTCATCGTCAAGCTCATCTGTGCGCTCGTCGCGACCGCGCTCATCGTGCTGACGGTGCGCCATCCGGATCGCCGCGAACGCCGCAACATGGCGGCGTATCTCATCTTGACGCTTGGCTCGCTGGCTTTCTGGTCGCTCTACCAAATGGCGCCGAGCGGCCTGCAGCTATTTGCCGACCACAACGTCGACCTCATCGTCCAGGGCATTCACGTGCAGCCGCAGTGGATTCAGAACATCAACACCGTCGTCATCGTGGTCGGCGGACCGCTGATGTCCGCGCTGTTTGTGCGCCTGCGCAGCCGCGGCTGGAAGATCGACGTGCCGCAGCAATTCTCGGTCTCGCTCCTGTTGATGGGCGCCGGCTTCCTCGTTCTGCCCGTCGGCATCTCCATGGCCGGCACCGACGGCAAAAGCGCGTTCGTCTGGCTGTTCATCAGCTACGTGTTGCAGAGCATCGGCGAGTTGCTCATCTCGCCCGTCGGCTACGCGATGATCGGCAAGCTCGCCCCGCAGCGCTACCAGGGCATCATGATGGGCAGCTGGATGCTCGTCACCGGCCTCGCCTCCATCTTCGCCGGCGACTTTTCCGGCATGGTCCCCGAGCCGGCGGGCACGACCGCCGTCGCCACCAATCCGGCGTACGCCACGCTCTTTTCGCGCCTCGGCTGGGGCAGCGTCGTCGTCGGCGTGGTCCTTGTCGTGCTGATTCCGCTGTTGCGCAAGCTGATCACGGACAAGGCGCCCGACGCAGCGGTGCCGGCGTAGATTCGCTCAGATCCAGAGCGGGCGCGGCTACGGCGTGACGAACGTGCCGGTCAGAAAGGCCCAATCGTTGTTGAATATTCCCTCGTGACACATCAACGCGGCGTCACGCAGTTGCGCGCCAGATCATCCAACCTCCGGGGTGCGCAACGGCCGGTACGTGTGTGAGGGCGTAGCGGCTGCAGGAACAGGGGCGGCAACGCCGTAGGGGCGCCCGGCGCCGGGGGTTCGGCAGGCTGCTGGAACGCGCGCAAGGACCCGGTGGTCAGGCGCGGCTCGGGACGATCCGGGGCCGGCGGTCCACGTTTGCCCCCTGGCGCTGGATCCGCGAGGATAGGAAGTGGGAGCGCGCATGCCCGTCCACCGCAAATTCAGTCGGCTTTCCCGTTCGCGGCGACCGCCGTCCTTGGTCTGGGCGCAGGCTGCAGCGTCGGCGCAATCGCCGGGACCAGCGGCGGCATCCCACGCAAGCTGCGATGGACGCCCGCTGCTGCCTGACATCCCAGCCTTGACCGGCGTGCGCAACCTCCTGCAATGCGCGTGGTCAGAGCGGCGGCGTTGGCCAGCCGGAACGGCCACGCTCACCCGCATCGCCTCGCTGTGCGTCGGGCTGAGCTTGACCTACGGCAGCCTCGCGCTAGCCCGACCACAAGCCATTCTGGTCAATGGCAGCGCACCGGCGCGGGTCAATTACTGCGGCTCGGTCCTGGCGATCGAGCAGGCCGTGCGGTTCCTCGGATGGCGCTTCGAGACCCACAGCTTCAGTGGCGACAGCGCCGACCGCGAGGGACCGCCAAACGCGGTGAGTTGCACCGATTTCGCGCCGGACGAGGCCGGGCGAGAACCGCCGTTGGTTCGCCATCTTCCAGCGACGGGCGTCGAGGCCGGCGCCCGGCACGAAGCGGTGTTCGCCGCGATCGATGCGGCGACCCTGGCCTTGGCAGCGAGCGGCGGCAAGGACCCGTTTCTGCTGCATTTTTCGGCGCACGGTCGGTGGTCCGCTGCCGACGAGCTCGACTTCGCGCTCACCTTGTGGGACAGCATGGTCGCGCGGACGGAGCTGCAGCGGAAGCTGATGGACGTGCGCATCAGGCTGCCCGAAGCGCCGCTGATCCTGCTGCTGGACGTCTGTTTTGGCGCCGGCGGGTTGCAAGCGCTGTTCGTGCCGGCGCTGCATCAGCGTGGCAAGGTCACGCCCCTGCCGGGGACGTGCGGGCTCGCGGTCGCGGGTCCGGACGAAAGCGCGCTCGTCGTGCAATTGTTGATGGCAGAGCTGGCAGAACTCGCCAAGGACGCCCAACACGCCCGCGAGGTGGACGCGAATGGCGACGGGCTGATTTCGCCCGCGGAGCTCGCGCGCCACGTGCGCAATCTGGACAGGCAGCGGGCGACGGCAACGCTCACTTCGGACGTGTTCCTGCGCTTGCTGGCGGAGGGCAAGCTCGCAGCGCCCGCCCAGACGCAGCGCGGGCGTGGCGCCAAAGACGCCGACGCCGAGGTGCGACCGGACGACGATGCCGGGCGTCGCGCCGCAACGCGCGTTGGCGCGCAACTCTTCGCGGACGACGTCTTGGACAGACAGCCGGCAGATTATGCACCGCGAACAGTCGCCGCCGAATTCCAGCAGACCCAGGCGGCGTTGGCGCATGCGCGCCGCGCAATCCCGATGCGCGCCACAGCGCAGACGCGCGGGCAGCTGCAGGCCGTGGTGCCGTACCTGCGCGGTGAATGGGGGCCGGCGACCGTCGCGTCTTTTATGCGTGCATTCAATACGTTCGTTGCGCACAGCACAGCATTTGCACGGCTGCGTTCGCGCCGTGGGCGGGCGGCGGCTTTCGACGCGCTGTTTCTTGACCTGGGGGCCGAGATCCAGACGCCGGCCGGCCCGCGCAGCTTGGGTGAGCTGATGGACGTGGCGAGCCGCATCTACCAGGACGCCGTGACGCCGCAGCTGCGGGCGCGCCACGGGCAAGTGGCGACCTGGCGCACGAGCGGCGACAACGCGCAGTCGCAGGTGCTGGCGCTGCAAGACCGGCTGGACGCGTTGGCGCGCATCAAAGCCGTATTTGCCGGCGAGCGCGGTCTGCGGCTGCTGCGGGCGGCTGGGCCAGAAGTCCAGGCGCAATACGGCGCGCTGCGACGGTGTGAGGCGATGCCGCTGTGGCGCGTTGTGGAGTGAATTCGCGGTCCGGGCAGTCACCGGCGGCTTCGCCATGGCGGTCAAGCGTGTCACGCGACGGCCGCCAAGCGGCTCCCACGGCGCAGTGGCGAACGCCTGTCTTGCCTTGGCACTGGCGTCCAGAGAGCCCCGCCGGCGCAGTTGGCGACCGGCCCAGCAGCGCCAGACAATGCGCCACTGCGTCATTATTGGCGTTTTCTTTGCAGTTTCGCGAACCATATCCGCGAAGCGCCGGCAATTCGCGGCTGCCGCGATCGGCCCTGGCAGCGCATTTTTCCCATCGCCCGGCGACCGGCCTGTTGCGTTGGGCGCGGCGCGAGGCGGAGGTGCGCCGTGCCGCGCGGGCAAGCACAGCGAAACGAACACAAGCCGCGCCGATTGTGTCGCCCGATCAGCACATTTTGCGTCCCGGCTGGCGGTGCGCTCCCCAGGATAGCCCAAGCCATTTGGGCATTTACTGCGTCCCCTGGCGCGCCAACGACGTCCGCGGCGATGTGGACGCTAAGAATTGTTGCGTAGACTTGCTGGCGGCGGGTTGAAATCGGCGGTCGACGCGAGCACACTTCCGTGCCAGGCACGGTTTTATTTTCCGCCCGATCCGAATTTTTGAGGTACATGATGAAGCGTTTGAACGATGCGGACCAGAACGATGGCTGTAAGCGTTCGCTGCTGACGTCGGCTTTGCCGCTGTTGGGGGCCATTTTGGCGTTGACTGCCGGCGCTTGCGGCACCAAGGCGACAACACCGACGGACGACGTGTCAATTCCCGGGGCGGATGCGGACGACGCGCAAGTCTCCGACGACACGGGCGGCGATACGCTCGGTCAGGACACCACGAAATCGGACACCATCGGCGCGGACGTGGCGGACGTGGGCGGCAAGGACATTGCGCCAGATATTGCGCCGGACATTGCGCCGGACATTTCCCCCGACATCGCCGCCGACATCGACACCGTCGACGTGCCGAGCGGCTGCACCCAGGACAGCGACTGCGACGACAAGGACCCGTGCACGGGCGACAGCTGCAGCGCCGGCAAATGCACGAGCAAGCCGCTGGACGGCGGCACCTGCGAAGACGGCAACGCCTGCACGACCGGCGATACATGCGCGGCGGGCAAGTGCGTGCCCGGCGGCAGCCTGGACTGCGACGACAATGACCTGTGCACCAAGGACTTGTGCGACATCAAGAAAGGCTGCACCCACCCGTTTGCCGATGGCGTCGTGTGCGACGACGGCCAAAAATGCAGCGTCACGGACCTGTGCAAGAACGGCAAGTGCCTGGGCGTCGTTCCGGATTGCGCGGACAGCAACCCCTGCACCGACGACACCTGCGCGGACGGCACCGGCTGCGTACACCTCGCCAGCGCTGCCACCTGCGACGACGGCAACCTCTGCACCGGCGGCGACGCCTGCGCGGGCGGCAAATGCGTGCCGGGGACGCTGCTGACCTGCGACGACAACGACCCGTGCACGATCGACAGCTGCAGCCTCGCCACGGGCTGCACCAACGTGACGAGCGACGGCTACTGCACCGACGGCAACGCGTGCACCGCGGGCGATTCGTGCATCGTCGGTTTGTGCATCGGCGCGACGCTTGACTGCGACGACAACAACGCCTGCACCACCGACAGCTGCGACATCGTCAAGGGCTGCGTGCATGAAAACAGCACCGGCGCATGCACCGACAACAACCCGTGCACCGCGGGCGACGCCTGCGACAGCGGCACCTGCGTGGCCGGCACCGCGCCCGGCTGTGACGACGGCAACGCCTGCACGACCGACAGTTGCGACCCGACGAGCGGCTGCTTGCACGTGGCGCTGGACGGCACCTGCGACGACGGCAACGCGTGCACAACCGGCGACGTGTGCAAGCTGGGCCAGTGCGTGCCGGGCGCGTCCGTGAACTGCGACGACGGCCAAATCTGCACAAAGGACGCCTGCGACCTGCAAGTTGGCTGCACGCACACCGACGCCGACGCGACGCCGTGCGACGATGGCCAGAAGTGCTCGACGAACGACGCGTGCTTGCACGGCAAGTGCGCCGGCATCGTGCCGGAGTGCGCCGACAACAACCCGTGCACCGACGACACCTGCTCGGACGCCGCGGGCTGCGTCCACAACGCCAACACGATTCCGTGCGACGACGGCAACGCCTGCAGCAACGGCGACACCTGCACAAGCGGCAAGTGCGTGGCGGGCGCGACGCTGAACTGCGACGACGGCAAGCCGTGTACCCAGGACAGCTGCAGCGTGACGGCCGGCTGCCAAAACCTTGAAATCACGGGCAATTGCAGCGATGGCGACGCGTGCACAGCGAGCGACACCTGCGTCAGCGGCGCGTGCGTGGGCCAGGCGATCGACTGCGACGACGGCAACGCGTGCACCGCGGACAGCTGCGACTCGACCAAGGGCTGCCAGCACGCGGCGCTGACAATCGCCTGCGCGGACGGCGACGCCTGCACGGCGAGCGACCAGTGCGTGAACGGCAAGTGCACGGCGGGTGTGGCGGTCGTCTGCAACGACGGCAACGCGTGCACGGCGGACAGCTGCGACTCGCTCCTGGGCTGCGTGTTCACGGCGCAAGACGCCGCGTGCACCGACGGCAACGCCTGCACCACCGGCGACGCGTGCGTGGCTGGCCAGTGCGTCCCCGGCGGCAACCTGCCGTGCGACGACGGCAAGGTGTGCACCAAGGACGGCTGCTCGTTTGACAGCGGCTGCACGTACACGGACGCGGACGGCGTGCCGTGCGACGACGGCCAAAAGTGCTCGACAAACGACGTGTGCCTGCACGCGACCTGCCAGGGCGTTGTGCCGGACTGCAACGACGGCAACCTCTGCAGCGACGACACCTGCACCGACACGGCGGGCTGCGTACACTTGCCCAACGCGGTGACGTGCGACGACGGCACGGCGTGCACCGTGGGCGACGCCTGCAAAGCGAACAAGTGCGCGCCGGGCGACGCGCTGAACTGTGACGACAGCAACCCTTGCACCAAGGACAGCTGCGCCGCGGACGTGGGCTGCCAGCACGTGGCGCTGAATTTCGTGACCTGCAGCGACGGTGACGCCTGTACGGCCAGCGACACGTGCCAGGAAGGCACCTGCGTGGGCAAGGCGATCGACTGCGAAGACGGCAACGTCTGCACGGCGGACGGCTGCAACGCGCTGGCGGGCTGCACCCACGATGCCATCGAGAACGCGTGCGACGACGGCAGCGCGTGCACCCAGGGCGACGCATGCGCCTCGGGCCAGTGCGCGGCGGGCGCGACGGTGGTCTGCGACGACCAAAATCCGTGCACCAACGACGTGTGCGACGCGGCCAAGGGCTGCATCTTCACCAACGACGACACCAACGTCTGCAGCGACGGCAACGCCTGCACGCTGGGCGACGCGTGCGCGTCCGGCAAGTGCGTCTTTGGCGCGGCGCCGAACTGCGACGACGGCAACATCTGCACCAAGGACAGCTGCGATCCGACGATTGGCTGCGTGAACGCCAACGCCGACGGCGCGCCGTGCGACGACGGCCAAAAGTGCAGCGTCCAGGACGCGTGCCTGCACGGCACCTGCAACGGCATCGCGCCGAACTGTGACGACGGCAACCTCTGCACCGACGACAGCTGCGCCGACGGCACCGGCTGCGTCCACTTGGCCAACGCGGTGACGTGCGACGACGGCAACGCCTGCACCTTGGGCGACGCGTGCGGCGGCAGCAAGTGCAACGCCGGCGTGGCGCCGGACTGCGACGACGGCCTTGTCTGCACCGGCGATTTCTGCGATCCGAAGTCGGGCTGCGGCCACAAGAACTTGGTCGGCGCGTGCAACGACGGCAACGCATGCACGAGCGGCGATACCTGCAGCAGCGGCCAGTGCGTCGGCGAAACGACGAATTGCGCGGACACCAATCCGTGCACGCTGGACAGCTGCGACAGCCAGAGCGGTTGCAGCCACGTGGCGGTTGTGGACGTGACCGCGTGCGACGATGGCAACGCGTGCACCGCCGGCGACAGCTGCGTCGGCACCGCGTGCAAAGGCACAGCGGAGATCTGCAACGACGGCGATCCGTGCACGGCGGACGGCTGCGACCCGGCCGGCGGCTGTTTCTCCAAGCCCGGCAATGACGGCGCGCCGTGCGACGACGGCAACCAGTGCACCGGCCAGGACGCCTGCGCCAACGGCGGCTGCAACGGCACGACAATTGCGTGTGACGACGGCAACTTCTGCACCACCGACACCTGCACGGCCAAGACCGGCTGCGTCTTTGCCAACAACACCGCCGGCTGCGACGACGGCATTGCGTGCACGCACGGCGATGTCTGCGGCAACGGCGCCTGCAAAGGCACGGCGACCGACAGCGACTGCGATGACAGCAACACCTGCACGGCCGACACGTGCAGCACCTCGGGCTGCACGCACGCGACGCTCACCGCCGGCGCAAGCTGCAACGACAGCGACGTCTGCACCGACAACGACACCTGCACCGGCACAGTCTGCAGCGGCGCGGCGCATGTCTGCGACGACGGCAATTTGTGCACGGATGACGTGTGCGTTCACTCCGCGTCGGCGGGCATCAAGCCCGCGGGCTGCAACTTCACGGCGAACACCAAGCCGTGCGACGACGGCGATGCCTGCACCAGCGGCGACATCTGCGGCAACAGCGCGTGCGCCGGTCCGGTCGCGGTCAACTGCGACGACGGCAACGTGTGCACGGTGGACGCCTGCTCCAAGACGGACGGCTGCGGCCACACGGCCGTGACCCAGGCGACGACCTGCGACGACGCCAACCCGTGCACCACCGGCGACGTCTGCGTCGGCGCGGTGTGCAAGGGCGTCGGCCAGCAGTGCAATGACAACAACCCGTGCACGATCGACACGTGCGACCTGGTGAACGGCTGCAAGTTCACCAATGTCCAGGCCGGCGCGACGTGCGACGACGGCGACGCCTGCACCACCGGCGAGACCTGCAGCGCCGACAGCGTGAGCGTGTGCCAGGGCCCGGCGACGAACTGCGACGACAGCAACCTGTGCACCACCGACACCTGCGCCGCCAAGACCGGCTGCGCGCACGCCAACAACACCGTGAGCTGCGACGACGGGATCGGCTGCACCCACAGCGACACGTGCGGCAATGGCAAGTGCGTGGGCACGGCGACGGACAGCGACTGCGCGGACACCAATCCGTGCACGGCGGACGTGTGCGGTGCGACGGGCTGTGTGAACACGGCGCTCGACAAGGTCACCTGCGACGACGGCAACTACTGCACCGTGGGCGACACCTGCACCGTCGGCGAATGCGGTGGCACCGCGCGCCTCTGCAACGACGCCAACGTGTGCACAAGCGACTCGTGCGACGCAACGAGCGCCGTCTGCGTCTTCACGCCGGTCAGCGGCAGCTGCGACGACGGTCAGTTCTGCACGCTCGTGGACCTCTGCGCCGGTGGCCTGTGCCTCGGCACCGGCGGGCCGAACTGCGATGACGGCAACACCTGCACCACGGACAGCTGCAGCGCGGCGGGTTGCCAGCACGTGACGCTCAGCGCGGGCGCCAGCTGCGACGACGGCAACGCCTGCACCGTGAACGACGCGTGCCTCGGCACCGCGTGCCACGGCGTCGCGGCGAGCTGTGACGACGGCCAGGTCTGCACCGTCGACTCGTGTGACGTGGTGACGGGCTGCAAGAACGTCGCCGGCAACAACGGCGCGGCGTGCAGCGACGGCGACGCGTGCACGACCAACGACGCGTGCGCGGGCGGCGCGTGCGTCGGCGGCGTGGCGCCCAGCTGCGACGACGGCAATGTCTGCACGACCGACAGCTGCAGCGGCGGCGGCTGCGTCCACACCGGCACCAGCGGCGGCAGCTGCACCGACGGCAACACCTGCACGACGAGCGATGTCTGCGTGGCGGGAACGTGCTCGGGCACCTTGACGTCCTGCGACGACAGCAACGTCTGCACCAACGACCTGTGCGTGAACGGCGCGGGCTGCGTGTACTCGGCGGCGGCGACGAGCGTGACCTGCAACGACGGCAGCGCGTGCACGCTGAACGACCACTGCTCGGCGGGCGAATGCGCTGCCGGCCAGCTGCTGAACTGCGACGACAGCATCGGCTGCACGACGGACGCGTGCAGCGCCACCACCGGCTGCAGCCACACGACGGTCGACAGCGCCTGCAACGACAGCAACGTCTGCACGGCGGACACCTGCAGCGCCACCCTGGATTGCCAGCACAACGGCGTCCCGGGCAGCTGCGACGACGGCCAGTTCTGCACCTTGGTCGACGCTTGCGCCGGCGGCGTGTGCGTGGGCACCGGCGCGCCGAACTGCGACGACGGCAACACGTGCACGACCGACAGCTGCAGCGGCTCGGCGTGCGTCCACACCGCGCTCAGCGCCGGCGCCAGCTGCGACGACGGCAACGCCTGCACGGTCAGCGACGTGTGCGCCGGCATCGCGTGCCACGGCGTCGCCGCCACCTGCGACGACGGCAACCCGTGCACCGTGGACTCGTGTGACGTGGTCGTGGGCTGCAAGAACGTCGCCGGCAACACCGGCGCCTCCTGCAGCGACGGCGATGCGTGCACGACAAACGACACCTGCGCGGGCGGCACCTGCGTCGGCGGCGCGGCACCCAGCTGCGACGACGGCAACGCCTGCACCACCGACAGCTGCAGCGGCGGCGGCTGCGTCCACACCGGCACCAGCGGCGGCAGCTGCACCGACGGCAACAGCTGCACGACAAGCGACACCTGCGTCGCCGGCGCCTGCGTCGGCACCGCGACGGTCTGCGACGACAACAACGTCTGCACCAACGACACCTGCGTGAACGGCACCGGCTGCGTCTACACCGCCGCCAACAACGGCGCCGTGTGCAGCGACGGCAACGCTTGCACGCAGACCGACAAGTGCGCCGCCGGCGAGTGCGTGGGCTCCAACCCGGTGGTCTGCACGGCGTCCAATGTCTGCCACGACGCCGGCACGTGCGACAGCGCGACCGGCCAGTGCAGCAACCCGGCGAAGGCCATCGGCACCGTGTGCCGCGCCGCCGCCGGCGCCTGCGACGCGCCCGAAGTCTGCGACGGCAGCGCCAGCGGCTGCCCCGCCGACGCGTTCCAGCCGGCAGCTACCGTCTGTCGCGGCGCGGCCGGCGTCTGCGATTCCGCGGAAGTGTGCACCGGCGCGAGCGCGACCTGCCCTGCTGACGTCAAGCAGGCGTCCGGCACCGTCTGCCGCGCCACGGCTGGCGTCTGCGACCTCGCCGAAACGTGCGACGGCGCCGCCGACGCGTGCCCAGCGGACAGCTTCACCGCCTCCGGAACCACTTGCCGTGCCGCAGCCGGACCGTGCGACGTCGCCGAAACCTGTTCGGGCGCCACGGCAGCTTGCCCAGCGGATAGCTTCCAGAGCGGCGGAACCACCTGCCGCGCGTCCGTCGGCCCCTGCGACGCCGCAGAGACGTGCAGCGGCAGCGCCGCCACGTGCCCAACCGATAGCTTTGCCTCAGCCGGAACTGTGTGCCGCGCCACTGCCGGCGTGTGCGATGCTGTGGAAACCTGCACCGGCAGCAGCAATGCGTGTCCCGCTGACAGCAAGACCGCCGCCGGCACGACCTGCCGCGCCGCGGCTGGCGCCTGTGACGTTGCGGAAACCTGCGACGGCTCCGCCGACGCCTGCCCCGCCGACCAATTCCTGTCGAGCGCGACCCTTTGTCGCCTGGCTGCCGGCCCGTGCGATACCGCGGAGTCCTGCACCGGCAACGGCGCAACGTGTCCGGCGGACGGCAAAATCGCCAGCGGCACCGTCTGCCGTGGCGCGCAGGGCGTGTGCGACGTCGCTGAAGCGTGCGATGGTGCCACCAACGCCTGTCCGGCGGACGCCGTGCAGAGCGCGGGCACAACTTGCCGCGCCGCGGCCGGTGCGTGCGATGCAGCCGAAGTGTGCGACGGCTCGGCGGTTGCGTGCCCAAGCGACGCCAAACTCCCGGCGACGACGGTCTGCCGCGCCGCTGGCGGGGCGTGCGACATCACTGAAACCTGCGATGGCTCCGGCGATAGCTGCCCCGCCGACACCAAAGTCGCGTCTGGCACGACGTGCCGGGCCGCCGCTGGTCCATGCGACACGGCCGAAGCCTGTGACGGCGCCGCTTCCGCGTGCCCTGCCGACAGCTTCCTGCCTGCAATCACCGTCTGTCGCAGCGCGACGGGCACCTGCGACAGCGCTGAATCTTGCACCGGCTCCAGCGCCGCCTGCCCCGCCGACGCGTTCTTGCCGGCCACGACGGTTTGCCGCACCGCTGCCGGCACTTGCGACGTCGCGGAGACGTGCACGGGCGCGAGCGGCAGCTGCCCCGCCGACAGCTTGGCCAGCGCATCGACCGTATGCCGCGACGCGGGGGGAGGCTGC
>CAIPXZ010000173.1 GCA_903869075.1 uncultured Myxococcales bacterium
AGCGTCGCCTCGGTGTCGCCGCGCGGCATTGAGCTGTACGAGGACGGCGCGCGCAAGCTGGCGACGCAAATCCTCGCCAAGCCTGCGATTTTGGCGGCGCTGCTGCCGTGCACGGCGACCTCGACGACCGACGGCGCCTGCCTCGACACGTTCGTCGCCAAGGTCGGCCGCAAGCTGTGGCGGCGGCCGCTGACCGCCGATGAGCGCGGCACGCTGGTGGCGACCGGTCTGCAGGCGGCGAGCGCGCTCGGCGGCTTCCAGCACGGCGTGGAGTACGCGCTTGTCGGGCTGCTGCAGTCGCCGCGGTTCCTGTACCGGCCCGAGCTCGGCGAGGTGGATCCGGTGTACGGTGGCCAGCGCCTGACGGCGTTTGAGCTGGCGACGCGGCTGAGCTATTTCCTGTGGAATGGTCCGCCGGACGACGCGCTGCTGGACGCGGCGGCGAGCGGCGCGCTGGACACCGACGACGGCCTGGCGGCGCAGGTGGACCGGCTGATGGCCGACCCGAAAGTGCACCGCTCGGTGCGCAACTTCGCCGACGAGTGGCTGCAGCTGCGGGATCTGCTGGACCTGACCAAAGATCCCAATGTGTACAAGCACTTCAGCTCGGATCTCGGCGGCTCGGCGCGCGAGGAGACGCTGTCGCTGGTCGAGTACCTGGCGCTGGATCAGGACGCGGACTTTCGCCAGCTGCTGCTGAGCCGCACGACGTTTGTCGACCGGCGGCTGGCGGCGATTTACGACATCGCCGCGGTCAGTGACACCGGCGTGGCCAAGGTCGAGCTGCCGCCGGGCGAGCGCCTGGGCATCCTCGGCCAGGTCAGCTTCCTCGCGGCGCGGGCGCACCCGGTGTCGTCGTCGCCGACGATTCGCGGCAAGTATGTGCGGCAGATGCTGCTGTGCGACACGGTGCCGAACCCGCCGGCGGGGCTGAACGTGGCGCTGCCGGAGCAGACGACCGCCGCGGCGACCATGCGCGAGCGCCTGGCCGAGCACGTCGCCCAGCCGAGCTGCGCCGCGTGCCACAAGTTCATCGACCCGATTGGCTTGGGTTTTGAGCACTTTGACGGCATCGGCCGGTTTCGCACGGTTGAAAACGGCACGCCGATCGACACGACCGGCGCGCTGGACGACGTGCCGTTCGCCGATTTGGCGACGCTCGCCGAGGACATCGCCCAGAGCGCGAAGTACCCGCACTGCGTCACGCAAAAGCTGTACGCCTACGCCGTCGGTCGGCCGGTGACGGACGGCGAAGCGGCGCAAGTGGACGCGCTCAATAGCGATTTTGTCAGCAACGGCGTGCGCCTGAAGGGCCTGATGCGGGCCATCGCGCTGGCCCAGGGTTTTCGCCGCATCGGCGCGCGCAACGACACGGTCACGGGGGCAACACCATGAAAACTGGACGTTCGTACGGCAGGGACGGCCTCAGCCGTCGCACCCTCTTGCGCGGCTTGCTCGGCGGCGCTGTCGTCGCCATCGGCTTGCCGCCGCTGGAGCGCTTCCTCAACGCCAACGGCACCGCCTACGCTGCCAGCGGCGACGACGGCTTTCCGCGGCGCTTTGGCCTGTTCTTCTGGGGCAACGGCATCTTGCCGGTGCGCTGGACACCGGTCGGCACCGGCGCCACGTGGCAGCTCTCCGACCAGCTGGCGCCGCTCGCCGCGGTCAAGAACAAGGTCACCGTCGTCACCGGCACCAAGCTCGGCGTGCCGAACAGTCAGCCGCACGGCGCCGGCGCGGCGGGCGTGCTCTCGGGCATGCCGCTTGTACTGACCGGCAACAACGCGACGTTTGGCGGTCCGAGCATCGACCAGCTGATCGCCACGGCGATCGGCAACGACACGCGCTTTCGCTCGCTTGAATTCGGCGCGGCGCCGGACTCGGGCTACTCGTACAACGGTCCGAACAGCCTCAACCCGCCGGAGCCGTCGCCGCTGGCGCTGTTCCAGCGGATTTTTGGCGACGGCTTCACCATGCCCGGCGCCACGCCCAAGCTGGACCCGACGCTCGGGCTGCGGCAGAGCGTGCTGGACGCGGTGAGCGCGGACATCAAGCGGCTGCAGCTGGACGTCGGCGCAGCGGACAAGCAGCGGCTGGACGCGCACTTCGAGGGCGTGCGGCAGCTTGAAAAGCGGCTCGTGATGCTGCAATCCTCGCCGCCGAAGCTGGATGCGTGCAAGGTGCCGACGACGCCGCTGGCGGACTATCCGGACATCGAGGGGCGGCCGCAACTGCAGCTGAAGAATCAGGTTTTCTCGGAGATGATGGCCTACGCGCTGGCGTGCGACCAGACGCGCGTGTTCAGCAACTGGTTCACCCACCCGGTCAACAACCTGCTGTTCCAGAACGCGACAACCGGCCACCACGAGTTGACGCATAACGAGCCGGATCCGCAGCCGCAAGTCCATGACATTACGGTGCAAATCGTCGCGGCCTTGGCGGCGCAGATCGCCGCGCTGGACGCTGTGCAAGAGGGCGCGGGCACCCTGCTCGACCACATGGTCGTGCTGGGCTGCTCGGAGACGGGCTTGGCGAAGACGCACTCGATGGAGGAGATGCCGATTGTGCTGGCGGGCAGCGCTGGCGGCAAGCTCAAGGTCGGGCTGCACTATCGCGCGGAAGGTGGCGAAAATACGAGCAAAGCGCTGCTGTCGGTCTGCCGCGCGGTGGGCGCCGACCTGGCGTCGTTCGGTTCAGAGGGTGGCTTGGCCAAAGACGGCATGACGGCGATTGAAGCGTGAGGTGCAGCATGAAGACTTGGAGCGCATGGGCATGCCTCGCCGTACTGGCGCTGGCTGGCTGCGAAGCGGCGGCGGTCAAGGACGCGGACGCCGGCGTCGGCGGCGATGACTTGGCGACGACGCCAATCAAAAGCACGCATAAAATCTACGTTTTTGACACAATCGGCTTCACCCGCTTGGACCAGAACGGCTTTGCCCCGGGCTTCAACCTGGACAACAAGGTCAGCGACGGCAGCGACGACGCGACGTGTGACCAGGCGGACTTCACTTCGCCGGACGGCACGCCGGGCATCGACAACCAGTTCGCGACGCTGGTGCCGCTGATCGAGGCGACGGGCATCTCGGCGGTGGAGAAGCTGCTGCAGGCGAGCATCGAAAGCGGCGGAATTCTCTTGCTTTTTGAGCTGGATGACCTGGACGACCTCGTGAACGACCCGCAGGTGAGCCTGCGCGTCCGCGCGGCGTTCGGCGCGCCGCTGCTGGGCACCGACGGCAGGCTGCTGACGGACCAGACCTTCCACGTCAGCCCGCGCGACCCGGACGTCAAGGGCGGCAACGCCGTCATCAAGGACGGCTGGCTGACCGCCGGACCGTTCGACATCGACCTGCCAGTGCAGGTTTTTGGCAAGGATTACACGCTGGAAGCGCGCGGCACGATGGTCCGCTTCCACATCGTCGACGGCGAGCGCATCGACCAAGGCGTCCTCGGCGCCGGCATCACGATCTCCAGCGTCATGGCGATCGCCAAAAAAGGCGCGGAAGATCAGGGGGATATCCTGCCGATCGTCGAGAGCTTGGTGAACGGCAAGGGCGACCTGGCCAAGAACGCGACAACCGGCGCCTGCGACCAGATGTCGGCGGCGCTGCAGTTCACCGGTGTGTCGGCGTTCTTCTTCCCGGCGGACGTTACCGCGACGGGCGGTTAAGCCGCGGTCTTGACGTCGCCGGCGTTCTTCTCCGCCAGCGCCGCCAGCAGCTCGTCGCCGTGCTCCTCGATCTCCGCCAGCCAGTGCCGGCAGCGCAAGTCCGCGCGCGCCATGAACTTCTGCGCGTCGAGCCGGCGATCCGGGAACTTGACCGCGTACTTGACGAGGATGCGGGCGATCGCCACTTCCGCGAGGATCTTGGTCAGCCGCTCGGCGTGCAGCATGCCCGGCGCGAAGTCCAGCTTCGGGTCCCACTGCGTGAACAGCGCGTCGGTCCAGGCGCCAATCGGCAGGTCGTACGTGTGCTTCAGCTTGTTCTTGGCGATCTTCACCAAAATCGTCTGCAGCGCCTTGTACTTGTAGCTGAACAGCCGGGACAGCTGCTTCTCCAGCGGATCCTGCTCCGCAACGCGCTTCCAGTTCGCCCGCGCCATCTTGACGATGAAGCGGCGCGGGTCGCGCAGCCCCTGCATCAGCTGGTCCTTCAGCACCATCAGCGACTGGATCTGGCTCGTGCCTTCCCAAATCGGCAGCACCAGGGCGTCGCGCAGCAGCTTCTCCGGCGCGTATTCCTGCGTGTAGCCCACGCCGCCCAGGATCTGCATCGCCAGCCGGCTCATCTCGACCGACTTCTCCGAGCCGTAATACTTGACAAGCGGAGTCAAATCACGGGCTTGGCGCTTGGCGCGCGACACCTTGCGCTCCAGCTCGGCCTTCTCGTGCTCGTCGGTCGGCGGGTCAAACTTGAGGATCTGCTCCAAGCGGTTGGCGCGCTCGACCTTCTGCGCCGTCTCGAAGCACATCGCGCGGAGGCCGATGATCGTCAGGTGCATGTCCTCCAGGAAATCCGCAATCATCTCATGGCGATCGATGGTCTTGCCCATCGTCACGCGGCCTTCAGCGAATTCCTTGGCGCAGCGGTACGACGCCTCGATGAGGCCCAGCGACTCGAAGCCGACGGCCACGCGCGCGAAGTTCATCAGCAGCAGCATCTGCTCAAAACCGTCGCCGCGCCGGCCGATCAGCTCGCCCACCGAGTCCTCGTACACAAGCACGCACGTCGGCGAGCCGTGGTGGCCGATCTTGTGCTCCACCTTGGCGATGCGCACGTTGGTCTTGTCGCCGATTTTGCGCTTGCACAGGTACAGCGACAGGCCTTTCAAGCCCGGCATCGTCGTCGTGTCCTCGCTGCGCGCCAGCACCAGCTGGTACTGGCCGTTGCCCGACGTGATGAAGATCTTCTCGCCGTTCAGCTTCCACGTGCCGTCCGCCTGCTCCACCGCCGTCGTCTTGATCTGCGCCAGATCCGAGCCCGCGCCCGGCTCCGTCAGCACCATGCAGCCCCAGGTGTTGCCGCTGATCATGTCCGCGATCGCCTCATCATACGGCGTCGAAATCAGCCGGCCGTTCTTGATGACCGAGCGCGGATCGCGTAGCGCGTAGGTGATGAGCGACAGCGCGATGCCGGCGTGGAAGCCAAAATGCGTCATACAGGACGTGTCGCCCCGCGCAATCAGCTCGGAACCGGCCAGGTACACGACCGCAGGCGCATTGACGCCGCCCAGCTCACGCGGCACCGGCAGGCCGTACAAGCCGAGCTTTTTCATACCCTTGAAGACCTTGTCGAACGCCGGCGACATCACGACTTCGCCGTTCTCGACGCGCGTGCCTTCCGTGTCGATCTGCCGCGCCACCGGGTCGATGTTCTTGGCGACGAATTTGCCCAGCTCTTTCAGCACGTCCTCGAACGTATCGCGCGCTTCCCGCACGCTCGCCGGCCGGTCTTCCGCCGATGCGCCGCGCTCGGCCAGCTCAACGAGCATGTCCCAGTCCACGGCCTGTTCGATCCAGAACTTCAAGTCGCTGTTATCTGTGTAAAAATTGTCGCTCATGGAAGTCACCTCGATGGGAGTTCGCGGACGCGGAATCGGCGGCAGGCGCAGGCGGGGACGAGACCTGTCACCGCGCCGTCACGATCCGACTTTCAACGCGCTGCGTCAAGAGGCGGATGACGCACATGTCACAGATTCGTCAGGTAAACGGCGGCTCGCCGTCACGGCGTCACGCACGCGCCGCCCTTGCCCGCGCCCGCGGGGCAGTCGCCGGCTCGTCCAGCCAGCCGCGGGCCGGCGTCAGGCCAAGAAAGCGCAACAGTTCCGGCATGGAACCCGGTGAGCGCAAGCGCCCTGGCCGGCGCGATTCCTGCGCCGTGCCGCGGGGAATCGGCGTGCGGTCGTGGCGCGGAAAACTGTCACAGGACCTGTTGCGTCGGCAAAATTGACCGGCGTCAAGTCAGGGCTTGATCCGCCCCAATTCGGACCTTTTTCGCCCCTTGTTGGATAGGAAAGGAGGGCCAGACTCGTTTTTGCACGGCACTCCCCGACTCAGTGCTGTGCGTTCCGACCGCATCGTTCGGTCAGGAGGGGTCCATGCAGCATCCAGCATTTCGACTTGCCGCACGCTTTGTTTTGTCCACCGGGCTGCTCGTGCTCGTAGCGTGTGCGAGCCGGCCACCGGCAGCAGCGACGAGCGAGGCGGATACGCAGGCGGACGCGGACGCGGGGGCGCTGGATGGCGTGGCGCCGGGCAACGATACGGCCGGTGCGGACGCCCACGACGTTGTCGCTGGGAGCGATGCTGCCCAGGACGCGGACGCCAAGGGCGATGCGGATACCGCCGAGACCGACGACGCGCAGACGGACGACGCCGCCACGCTCGATCTGCTGCCACAAGGCGATGCCGCGCCGGATGTGCCGTTGCTGGGTGACGGCGAGAATTCCGGGGACGCGCAGTCGGACGCCGGCAGCGATGCAGGTCCCGAGGTCCTTGCCGACGTGGCACCAGATGTCGCGCCCGACGCGGGCTTGGACGCGACGGGTGACCTGGTGGCGGACCTGCAGCCGGGTACGGACGTCGTGATCCCGCCGGACGATGTCGTGACGCCGCCAGACGACGTCGTGACGCCCGATGACGGGGTGGACGCGACGGATCTGGTGGATACCTTCGACGCGATTGTGCCCGATAGCGCGGTGCCCGACGACACGGCGGTGATTCCGGATGGGATCCTGGACGATGCGGAGGGAACGGATGCGGCCATCGCGGATCTGCAGATTGAGGACGTGGCAGCAACCGATGTCCTCGCGGACGACACGCCTCTGGATACGGGCGTGGACACGGCGGACGTGGATACATACATAAGCCCTTGGCTGAAGACATGTTTTGTCTGCCACGGCGACGAGTCTCGCGACGATCCGGCGCCGCCGTACGATCTGGAGATGCACACCGACACGCAGTTCCCGGGTGTGGGCGCGCACCAGTCGCACCTCCAGCCGGCGACCTGGCGCCACGACATCACCTGCGACGAGTGCCACCCGGTCCCGAATCCGTACGCGCCGACGCATCACAACAACCAGGTGGATTTTGCCTGGGGGCCGATCGCCAAGCAGGGGACGTTTGACAAGACCACGCTGCAGTGCTCGGGCTCGTACTGCCACGGCGGCACGCTGACCGCCGCGGACCCGGTTGGCGTGACGTCCAACAAGACGCCAACTTGGAATGTCGTGGACGGCTCCCAGGAGGCGTGCGGTGTGGCGTGCCATGCCGTTCCCCCGGGCGGCAAGCACCCCGGCGACTCGGCTTGCCAGAACTGCCACGGCGAAGTGATCGCCAGCTTTGACCCGGCGACGCAGAAGGCCACTTGGAAAAACAAGAACTTGCACATCGACGGCTTGCTGGAAGTCGGCAACCTGAACTGCACGAGCTGCCACGGCGATGCCGCAGCCAACAACCCTGCGCCGCCCAAGGGCAGCAAAGGCGAGACGCTGACGAACGAGGCAGCGGTCGGCGCCCACACGGCGCACTTGGCCGGCGGCGCGTGGCACCAGCAGGTCTTGTGCACGGACTGCCACGTGCTGCCGGATTCCACGGCGCATGCCAATGGGGTCTTGGACCTTACGTTCAGCGCGCTCGCGTCCGCCAGCGGCGCCAATCCGCAGTTCGATCCCGGAACCATCACCTGCTCCAACACGTACTGCCACGGCGTGACGCTGGGCAATCCCAAAGTGGGCGGCGTTGTCAAACACGAGCCGATCTGGAACCAGGTGGACGGCAGCTTTGCCAAGTGCGGCGCGAGCTGCCACACCAATCCGCCGGCCGAGCCGCATGCCCAAAGCGACAACTGCGCGCAGTGCCATGGCGAAGTCATTGCGTCTTACGACGGCGCGCAGTCGACAGCGACGTGGGCCAACGCCGCGCTGCACATCGACGGCAAAATCGAGGTGATCGGCTTGACCTGCACGAGCTGTCACGGCGATGCGCTGGCCAACGACCCGGCGCCGCCGCGCGGCACAAAGGGCGAAATGCTGCCGACGCAAGCCGCGGTGGGCGCGCACCAGAAGCACTTGAAGGGCAGCGACTGGCACCGGCAAGGCGAATGCGCGGACTGCCACACGGTGCCGCAGTCGACTTCGCACACCAATGGCCAAGTGGACTTCAACTTTGGCGCGGTGGCCTCGGCCGATGGCGCGCAGCCGAGCTTTGACAGCCAAAGCCTGACGTGTGCGACTGCGTACTGCCATGGCCCGACGCTCAAGCAAGGCGCGAAAGCTGGTGGGACGCTGAAGCAGACGCCGGTATGGACCCAGAACGACGGCACTTTTGAGTCGTGCGGCGCGAGCTGTCACACAAATCCGCCGGGCGGCAAGCATCCGGTCAACGACAAGTGCGAGCAGTGCCACTCGGAGGTCATCGCCAGTTACGACACCGCGACGTTTGTCGCTGTGTGGAAAAACGCTGCGATGCACATCAACGGCAACGTCGACGTGTTTGGCCTGAGCTGCACAAGCTGCCATGGCGATGCGGCGAGCAACAACCCGGCGCCGCCCAAAGGCAGCAAAGGCGAGACGCTGACGACGCAACCGGCGGTCGGCGCGCACGCCCAGCACTTGACGCCGAGCGCGTGGCACCGCGACGGGCAATGCACGGATTGCCACACGGTGCCGGCTTCGGTCGGCCACGCGAACGGCCAGATCGACTTTTCCTGGGGCGACGTGGCGACAACCGGCGGGTCCCTGCCGGTCTTTGATCTGGCGACGACGACCTGCGCGAGCGTGTACTGCCACGGCGAGACCTTGCCAGCCGCCAAAACGGGTGGCCAAACCAAAAAGCAGCCGGTCTGGACGCAGGTCGACGGCACGTTTGATTCCTGTGGCGCGAGCTGTCACACAAATCCGCCCGGCGGCACGCACCCGCAGAACGCCAACTGCGCGCTCTGCCACACGCCGGTGATCAGCGCATTTGACGCGAATACGCAGACTGCCACTTGGGCGGCGCCGGCCCTGCACATCGACGGCACGGTGGAGATGGCGGTGCTGACGTGCACGACCTGCCACGGCGATGCCGCGACCAATACCCCCGCGCCGCCCAAGGGGACGCAAGGCGAGACGCTGACGACGCAGCCGGCGGTGGGCAGCCACGCGCAGCACCTGGGCGCGAGCACGTGGCATCGCGGCGGGGAGTGCGCGGACTGTCACACGGTGCCGACGTCGACAACGCACACCGATGGGCTTGTGGAACTGACCTGGGGCGCGGTGGCGACCGCGGCAAATAGCACGCCGAGCTTTGATGTCAGCACGGTGACGTGCAACGCCGTGTACTGCCACGGCAACACGCTGCCCGCGGCAAATTTGGGCGGGACGACAAAGCGCACGCCGGTGTGGACCCAGGCCGACGGCACGTTCGATTCTTGCGGCGCGAGCTGCCACACCAACCCGCCGGGCGGCAACCATCCGGTCAGCACCGCGTGCGAGATGTGCCACACGGAGGTGATCGCCAACTACAACCCGGCGACAAAGCAGGCGACGTGGAACAGCCCGGGGCTGCATATCGACGGGCAGGTGCAAGTGAAGACGCTGACGTGTACGACCTGCCACGGCGATGCGGGCACGAACGATCCGGCGCCGCCGCTGGGGACGCATGGCGAGCAGCTGACGACGTCCGCCGCGGTGGGCGCGCACCAGAACCACTTGCAGGCGAGCCAGTGGCATCGTCAGGGACAGTGCACCGACTGCCACACCGTGCCCACGTCCGTCACACACAGCAACGGCGCGACGGATCTGAACTTTGCCGGTCCGAGCACGTCGGGCGGCGCGCAGCCCAGCTTTGACGCGAGCAGCGTCACCTGCAGCAGCGTTTATTGCCACGGCACCACGCTCTTTGGCCCCAAGCCGGGCGTGACGCTCAAACAGCAGCCGGTGTGGAATCAGGTCGATGGCACGTACGACGCGTGCGGCGCCAGCTGCCACTCGACGCCGCCGGGCGGGCCACACGTGCAGAGCGCGCATTGTGAACAGTGTCACGGTGAAGTGATCCAGTCGTTTGTGCCGGGCGCGAACGGCGCGGCGCCGACGGTTGTGTGGAAAGACGCGAGTCGCCACGTCAACGGCATCATCGACGCGCCGGCGCTGACTTGCACGGCGTGCCATGGCGATGCGGCGAGCAACAATCCGGCGCCGCCGCTCGGGACCAAGGGCGAGACGGCGACGTCAGAGCCGGCGGTCGGCGCGCACGCCAACCACCTGGGCGCGAGCGCGTGGCACCGCGACGTGCAGTGCACGGACTGCCATAAGGTGCCAGCCCAGACGCTGCACTCCAACGGCGTGGACGACATTGATTTTGGCGCGATCGCGGCGACGGGCGGCACGTTGCCGCAGTTTGATTCCGCGACGGTGACCTGCAACGCGGTGTACTGCCATGGCGCCACCCTGCCCGCCGCGAACGTCGGCGGCACGACGCACAAGTCGCCGGTGTGGACGCAGGTCGACGGCACCTTCAATTCCTGCGGCGCGAGCTGTCACACAAATCCGCCGGGCGGCACGCACCCGCAAAACAGCACCCAGTGCCAGATGTGCCACACCGAGGTGATCCAGAGCTACGACGCCGCGACGAAGACGGCGGTTTGGGTGGACAAAGCCAAGCACATCGACGGCGTGGTGGAAGTGAAAACGCTGACTTGCACGACGTGTCACGGCAATGCGGCCAACGACGACCCGTCCCCGCCGCTGGGCACCCAGGGCGAGACGCTGACCAGCCAGGCGGCGGTAGGCGCGCACCAGAAGCACTTGGCGGCGAGCACGTGGCATCGCGACGGCGCGTGCATCGATTGCCACACCGTGCCGCAGAGCACCGCGCACAGCAACGGCACGGTGGACATGACCTGGGGCAGCGTCGCCAAAGCCGCGGGCGCAACCCCGAGCTTTGACGCCAACACGGTCACCTGCGCCACCGTCTACTGCCACGGCACGACGCTGGCCGGCGCCAAGGCCGGCGGGACCATCGCGACGACGCCGGTGTGGACGGCCGTCAACGGCAGCTACGAGGCGTGCGGCGCCAGCTGTCACACAAATCCGCCGGGCGGCTCGCACCCGCAGAGCACAAATTGCGCGACGTGCCACACGGCGGTGATTCAGAGCTACGATCCGGCGACGAGCACGGCGGTGTGGCAGGACAAGTCCCTGCACGTCAACGGGATTCTGGAGGTGAAGACGCTGACGTGTACGACGTGTCACGGCGACGCGGCGAGCAACAACCCGGCGCCGCCGCTGGGGACCAAAGGCGAGACGCTGACAAGCCAGGCCGCGGTTGGCGCACATGGGCAGCACCTGAACACGAGCACTTGGCACCGGCAGGTCCAGTGCGAAGATTGCCATGTGGTGCCGACATCGACGAACCACAGCAATGGCGTGTTTGACTTTGGCTGGGCTGGACCGTCCGCGGTCAATGGCGCCAAACCGAGCTTTGACGCCGCGACGGTCACCTGCTCCAGCGTCTACTGCCACGGCAACACGTTGCCGTTTGGCGCCGCGCCTGGTGGCACGCTCAAGCTGTCGCCCGTGTGGACAACCGTCGACGGCACCTACGACTCCTGCGGTCAGAGCTGCCACACCACGCCGCCGGCCACGCCGCACGTGCAGAACAACAACTGCGAACAGTGCCACGGCGCGGTCATCAGCAAGTTCACGCCGGGCGTGAGCGGCGCGCCGCCGACGGTTGTGTGGAACGACTTTACCCGGCACATCGACGGCATTATCGACGCGCCGACGCTGAGTTGCACCGCTTGTCACGGCACGGCGGCGACCAACGATCCTGCGCCGCCCAAAGGGACCAAGGGCGAGACGCTGACAACGCAGCCCGCGGTGGGCGCGCACCAGCAGCATCTGGCGTCCAGCACGTGGCACCGCGACGTGCAATGTTCGGATTGCCACGTGGTGCCTGCCTCGTCGCTGCATTCAAATGGCGTCGATGATGTGGATTTTGGCGCAATCGCCGCGACCGGCGGCACGACTCCAGCGTGGGACAGCACTGCCGTCACGTGCAACGCTGTGTACTGCCACGGCGCCACGCTGCCGGCGGCCAACGCCGGCGGCACCACAAAGAAGTCGCCGGTGTGGACGACGGTCAACGGCACGTTCGACTCCTGCGGCGCCAGCTGCCACACCAATCCGCCCGGCGGCACGCATCCGGCGAGCACGGCGTGCGCCAACTGCCACACGGACGTCATCCAGAGCTACGACCCCAACCAAAAGACAGCGGTTTGGAACGATCGCGCGCTGCACATCGACGGCAAAGTCGAGGTCAAGGCGCTGACCTGCACAAGCTGCCACGGCAACGCGGCGACAGCAGACCCGGCGCCGCCGCTTGGCACCAACGGCGAGACGCTGACGAGCCAGGCGGCCGTGGGCGCGCACCAGAATCACCTGGCGGCCAGCGGCTGGCACCGCGACGTGCTGTGCAACGACTGCCACACGGTGCCGACCAGCATGACGCACACAAACGGCATCTTGGACATCGTCTGGGGTACGGTCGCGACGGCATCCGGCGCGGCGCCAACCTTTGACAGCGCGACGCTGACCTGCAACGCCGTCTACTGCCACGGCACGACGCTGCCAGCGGCCAATGCCGGCGGTGCCACGCAGAAATCCCCGGTCTGGACGACGGTGAACGGCACCTACCAGGCGTGCGGCGCGAGCTGCCATACAAACCCGCCCGGCGGCACGCACCCGCAGAGCACGGCGTGCGCGAGCTGCCACGGCCAGGTCATCGCCAGCTACGACCCGGCGACTAAGACCGCTGTGTGGGCCGACAAGTCGCTGCATGTCGATGGCGTCACGCAGGTGAAGCCGCTGACCTGCACGAGCTGCCACGGCGATGCGGCGAGCAACAATCCCGCGCCGCCGACGGGCACCCAGGGCGAGACGCTGACAAGCCAGGCCGCCGTCGGTGCGCACCAGCAGCATTTGAGCGCGAGCACGTGGCACCGGCAGGTCGAGTGCGCAGATTGCCACGTCGTGCCGGCGTCAACGTCACACAGCAACGGCGTGTTCGACTTTGCCTGGGGCGGCCCCGCGGCCGTCAATGGCGCGACCCCGGCGTTCGACACCGCCAGCGCCACCTGCAGCGGCGTGTACTGTCACGGCAACACGCTGCCGTTTGGCGCCAACGCGACGGGGACGCTGAAGCTGTCACCGGTGTGGACAAAAGTGGATGGCACCTACGATTCCTGCGGGCAAAGCTGCCACACCACGCCGCCGGGGCTGCCGCACGTGCAGAACAACAACTGCCAGGACTGCCACGGTGCGGTCATTGCGGCGTTCGCGCCGGGCGTGGGCAACAACCCGCCGACGGTGGTGTGGAACGACGCGACGCGCCATATCGACGGCATCATCGACGCGCCGACGTTGACGTGCACGGCTTGCCACGGCGATGCGCCGAGCAACAATCCGGCGCCGCCCAAGGGCACCAAGGGCGAGACGCTGACGACGCAAGCCGCGGTGGGCGCGCACCAGCAGCACTTGAACACGAGTACGTGGCACCGCGACGGCCAGTGCGTCGATTGCCACACAGTGCCCGCGCAGCCGCTGCACGCCAACGGCGTCGACGACATCAACTTTGGCACCGTCGCCACAAGCGGTGGCGCTGCGCCCGTCTTCAGCGCCAGCGACGTGAGCTGCAACGCTGTGTACTGCCACGGCACCACGCTACCCGGCGCCAATGCCAGCGGCACAATCAAGCAAACGCCGATTTGGACGACGGTGGACGGCAGCTTCGACACCTGCGGCCAGGCGTGCCACAGCATCCCCGTCGGCGGCACGCACGTCGCGCACACGGATTGCAGCATCTGCCACAGCGCCGTCGTCGCGACGTTTGACCCAGCGACCAAGGCGACGACGTGGAAGGATCGGACGCTGCACATCGATGGCGTCGTGCAGTCGAACAAATACCATAACTTGCCGAATTGGACGACGCCGAAGTTTGGCACGCCGGCCAATCCCAACCACCACGGCAGCGTCTATTTCATCCGCAACCAGATGCGCGACGAACACAACATCGCGTGCACGACCTGCCACGGCGCCGACTACAACGGCGGCACCGTCAACGTGAGCTGCAACAACGCGACGGTCGCGTGCCACGGCGCCAATTCGCCCGCCAATGGCACCGGCGGTGACTGGAAGGCGTGCAATTTCTGCCACGGCAGCGCGACGCAGAACAACCCGCCGACGGGCGTGGCCAACGAGACCGCAAACACGACGCTGGGCGTGGGCAAACACGCGCAGCATTTGGCAGCGAGCGCCACGCACGTCGCGTTTACCTGCATCAACTGTCACGTGATCCCCGGCGCGGGCGACATTGCGCACATTGCGCAGTACGTCTATTCCGCGGACCTGACGACGGCGGGGCACCACGGCGATGTGACGATCCCGGCGCCGCCGGTCGTGCTGGGCGCGACAACCAGCGCGATGGCCTGGGACGTCAACGCCACCACCGGCACCGGACCGACCGGGCGCGGCACCTGCCTCGGCAACTGCCACTCGAGCGGGCGCACCGGCACCGCCGCGGTCCAGGCGCCGCTTGTCACGCCGTACTGGGCGGGCACCGGCACGACGGCATGGACGGTCGCGAGCTGCGCGATGTGCCACGCCGCCACGCCCACGTCCGGCACGCACTCGACGCACACAAAGTCTTCCAACAACGTCGGCTGCACCGGCTGCCACCCCGGCGCGGCCACCGCCACGCACTTGAACGGCTTGCGCGACGTCAACGCGACCTGCAGCAGCACTTCCTACACCGGCAGCGTCGTGCCCTCGCGCAACGCCACCACGGGGCGGGTCAGCTGCAACGGCACCTGCCACGGTCAGAACCACGCGCCCAAGAACTGGTGATGCGGGGGGAAGAGGGCGCGGCGGCCCACGCCCTGGCGGGCAAGCTGCTGGCGCCGCTGGCGAGTTACGTGGCACCGGCGGTGGCGAGTGAGGGCGCGGTGGCTTGAGGGCTTTCGCGGGGTCGGCGGGCTGCGCGTGGCGTGCCGCAGACCACGCTCGGCGCGACGCAGGCAACGGCCAGTCGGGATGCAATGCTGACGATGCGCTGACCGCGAATGGCCTCCGGTCAGACACCCTGCCCTGGATCGTCGTCCCGGCGCCGCCCCGTCACGCCTTCCCACAGCGCCTCGGGCGCGAGGTCCAGATTTCCCGGCCAATTCAGCGTGCCCCACGTCGCGTCGACGTAGAGCTGGCGAAACACCGCGGGGTCATTCAGCGCGGCAAAGACGCCGTCGAAGGGCACGACCGCGCGCACGTCGACCTCGCCCGCCACGCCGTCGTCAAAAGCGACATGGACGCGCCAGTCGTGGGTGGGATGGGCGAAACGATCCGAATTGTGGCCTCAGCACCGCCGTCGTGCGCGTGAACGAGCGGTGGCGCGCGGTCGGAGTGGGACCGGAAACACGAACGCGCTATTTTACAAAACCCGCCACGACCGGGGCGTGCGGTTCCTCTTCACAACCAAGCATGCCAAGCTCAGCCGCGGCGCGGTCAATCGACCGCATCGCCACGACCGTCAGGCGCCACCGTGACTGCACCGTGGGCATTTCCACGCACCGTCTTGGTGCAACGGAACGATGCCGTTGCCCTCCCCCCGGCGGTCTGGCAACGAGGATGCCCGCATGACGGAAATTCTCTGGACAGCCGCGCTCTTGACCACCTTGCTTGGCGCGACGATTACCGTGGTTCTGCGCTCCCGCGGTGTGCGCTGGGAATTGCTGCGGCTTTTTGGCGTCGCGCTTCTTGCGCGTCTGCCGTTCGCCGCCGTGCCGGTGAACTGGGCGGAGGTCATTTATCCCGACGATCGCTACCAGACTGTCGCACCGGCGCTCTGGCATCTCCAGGCCGTGTTATTGCGCGTTCTGCCTGCGGGCTGGGCGCCGACCGATATCATCCATGCGCTCGTGCGCGTCGCCGCAGCGTTGACCGCGCCGCTCTTCTTCCTCGCGTTTCGGCCCCTGGTCGCCGATGTCTGGCCGCCAACGTTGCTGCGAACCAGCGCGCTCGTGCTGGCGCTGCTGCCGGTGCTGTGGTTCATGGGCACCACGGATTGCCAGCACGTCATCGCGCAATTGGTTTGGTTGTTCGGCTTGCTGATGTGGACAGACGCCGTTCGCGGCCAGCGGTTGGCGATCCCCGGCTTCCTGCTCGCGGTGGGTATGCTGCCTGCGGTGCGCGTGGAAACCGCCGTCTGGACGTTCGCCTGGTTCGTCCTGGTGCCGCCACAGCGACACGAACGCATCGCGTTGCGCGTCGCGGCGCTCGGCGTCGTTGGCACGCTGTCGGCGCTCGCGCTCGCGCGCGTGAACGGGCCCCAGCTCCGCTGGAAGCTGCTGCTGAATCTCCCGGATCTGCTGCTGTGGCCGGCGGAGGCGCTCTACAGTCTGACACACACGGGCTTGGCGTATGCGCTTCTGCTTGGACTCGCCGCGCTGGGTGGACGCACGCTGTTTGCCGCTCATCGTCGCCTCTTTGTTCAGACGCATCTGGCCTTTACGCTGCTGGCGACCCCGTGTCTGCTGGCCAAGGGGTCGATCTACAACGGGTCGTGCTGCGCTACATGCTGCCTGTGACCTGCTGGTTGGCTCTGCTCATCGCCAGCGGTCTGCTCGCCTTGCCGTGGCGGAGACACCGCGCCTTGGCGGTGCCAGCGGTAGCCGTGCTGTTGGCGATCTTCATCGCGGAGGTGCACAACGTCTTCACGCCGGCCGACGAATACACCTACCAGCAGGAGCAGCGGTTCCTCCAAGCCCAGCTACCGCACCTACCGGCGCGCGCCCGGCTCTGCTATGCCGATGTGCAGATGCCGATGACGTTGCCCGGTCCGCATCACGACCTGGACGCGGCGCTGGCGCTCGGCGAGGGGAAAAGTCGCTACGAGGGCTGGCCTATCACCCAAGTGCCGCTCCAACGCGCGGAGCAGGTCACTGGCGGCACGCCCATATGCGATTACTACTACGAATCGGCGCTTTGCTCCTTTGACCCCGCCACGTTGCCGCATCCGGACTGGGTCCGGCCCGACTTCATTTCAGATCTCAAACAGTTTCAACACCTGTGCGGTGTGTTCCAGCGCGCGCTCGGCGGCCAGTTGGTCGCTTCCGGCCCTGTAGTGCAGCGGGTATTTTGGAACCTGTCCCAGTTCGAGCATCCGGCGCACGCGTCCCTACGCCTTTACCGTATGGTGCCGCCGCACGTCCCGGCGGCAACTCCATGAACAGTGCGCAAGGCGTCCAATGCCATCCGCCTGCTGAACTTCCCGTCCACATTGACCGCCTCCGCAACCTCGGACCGGCAAGCCGCCCGCCGCCGAATACCTGGAGGCGGAGCAAGGGCGGCGCGGCAGATGCTGAGCGGCGCTTGCCCGAAGTTTTCCCCTGCCAGGCAGCCACGACAAGACCTCAAAAAACACTGGACGTCGTCGGGCTTCATCCAGCGTTTTCGCAGCGGCGGGACCGAGCGATCCGTATCCAGCACCGAACGATCGAACAGCGCCCCGCGGCAAGTCGCCGCGCGCCCGCCCCATCGAGGTCAACGGTCAGCGACGGATCACGCTGCGGCAGCCTGATCTCGGTCCCAGCGCGCGCCCAACGCCTCAAAGCGGCTGACCGCTTCGGCCAAAAGCACGGCACGTTCCGGGTCTGTTGCCGCCAAACTCAGCCCGTACTCGCGACGGGCCTGCGCGGCCTCCATCGGCATTTGCAACTGATCGGCCAGGTCGATCGCCCGCGTCCACAGCTTGCGCGCCTGGTCGACCTTGCCGGACTGTGCCGCGAACTTGCCGCCCCAGACGAGCGCGCCGGGCTGCCCGAACGGGAAGATCTTCCCGAAATTGGCGAAGGCAGTACACGCGATCTTTGCCTTGCGCTGCGCCTCGGCTTGGCGCGCCGGATCCGCGGGAGCGTGCGCCCACAGTGCCAGGTACACCTGAGACAGCGCCATCAGCGGCGGCTGGGCCCAGTAGGCCACGGCCGGCTTCTCGAGGTTGCCAAGCACCAGATCCGCGACCTCGGACGCGCGCTGCAGATCGCCCAGCCGCAGGTACGCGAGCGCCAGCTGCCCCCGTGCTTGCAGGATTTCAGACGCACTCGCGCCGTTGCCGAGCCACGCTTCGATCGCCAACATTTCGTCCCGCGCGCTCTCCGTGAGACCCTGTTGCAGGTCGATCAGCGACAGACCCAGGTGCCCCCAGCCGTGGATCTGCTGGTTGCCCGAAATCTTCGCCATGGGCCTGAGCAGCGCGTAGCGTTCACGCGCCTCGGCAAATCGACCGGCGTAGGCGTAGACGTTGCCAAGGACGTCCTCCGCTTCCTCGTGCAACCGCCGATCGCCTGCCGCGCGCGCCGCGGTGGCTGAGCGCTTGAGCTTGTCGATCGCGGATTCCCAGCTCGCGTCGTACAACTCGGCGACGCCCACCCGGCACAGAACGTAGGAGAGGGCTGCCTGCGCGTTCGGCACCGCCTCGGTGACCGCGATGGCCCGCGTACCCCACGTCCGCGCCAACGCCTTGAGCGGCGGCACGGTTCCCAGCACAACCGCCATCACGGCGTAGGCCTTGCCGAGCTCGGCGGTGGGCCCGACCGGTTCGACGGTATTCAATTCGCGAAATCCCGAGTCCAGGCACCCCAGCGCGTTGGCGCTATAGATGTGAATCTCCGTCAGCCGATTGAGCACCTGCGTCGCCCACACGCGGCGATCGCGCTCAGCGGCATCGGTCACGGCAAACCGGTGCGGCAGCCAACGCTGCAGCATGCGCAAACCAATTTGGCCCAGAAGTGAGGGAATCAGCCCGAGCGCCGTCGCTGGAACCGGAAAACCGAGCAGCTTGAGCGCCTCGCGCCCGTGCAGCGTGGTCTTGGCCAAGTCGCCGAGGCGAAACTAGGCCTCTGCCAATTGCCGCTGCCAGGTCGCCTGCCGCGCGGGGGTGGACAACCCCGGGTGGTCGCGGTCCAGCGCCATCGCCTGGTTGAGCAGTTCGACCGCCTCCCGGTTCGCGAAGCGCTCCAAATTCTGCTCCGCGGATCGCTCGAGGCACGTCACTGCGCGCGCCCACTCCTCCGCGCTGTGCCAGTGGTGCGCGAGGACCGGCAGCACGTGCAGCGGGTCCTCCGCAGTCGCCTTCTCGTACCACTCCGCGACAGCGCGATGCAGCCCCCGACGCTGGCCAAATAGCATCAGCCCGTACACGGCTTCCTGGGTCAGCACATGCTTGAAGAGAAAGTGCGCGGGCAGTTCCGCGAACCGCAGCAAGTCCTGGTCGACGAGCATTGGCAGCATCGCGATCACTTCGGGTTGGCGCTCCGGCAACGGGTAGACGTCCCGCACGACATCCACTGGAAACTGGCGCCCTACCACGCTGGCCACCTTGAGGGCCAACTGCTGACCCGCCTCCAGCGCGTCGAGGCGGCTCACGATGAGGCCTTCCACGGTCGCTGGCAGAGGGGTTCGCGAGAGTTCCTGCACCGTGACCGCGAGCTGCGCTTGGTCCCCGTTGACGATCAGGCTCCCTTTCTCATGCAGCACCGCCGCCAGTTCCTCGACATACAGCGCATTGCCGCCGGCGCGCTGGGCGATGAAGTCAATGACCTCCGGCGGCACGGTCCGCACGCCCAATCGCTGCGCCGCAAGGGCACCGCAGTCGTCACTCCCCAGCGGCACCAGGCGCAGCCGCTGCACCGACGCGTCCGCCAAGTGCGCGTCGTACTCAGGGATCGGCTGCTCCAACGGGCGGGTCGCCAGCACGATGAGGAGCGGCTTGACCGTCACCCGCAGTTCGCGCAGCAGCGCCCATGACGCGGAGTCCATCCAGTGGCAATCTTCCAGAATGATGCACAGCTGACCGCTCTGCACAGCTTGCTCCAGAAGCCCAATCAGGACGCGGTGGGTCTGCGCTTGACGGGCGGCACCCGAAAACGCGTCCACGGCGTCGTCGTGACCGTGCTCCAGCGCGATGACCGACTCGACGAGCGGGGACAAGGCGCGCAGGTCCGCCGGCAGGAGCGCGACAGCGGCGTCGACCTTTGCCGAACGGTCGTGCGCGGAATCCGCCGGGCCAATCCCGAACAGCTCTGCGAACACAGTGCGCCACGGCAGGTACGGCACGTTGCGATCGACCGCGTCGCCCGCGCCCCGCAGCACCCGCATCCCGAAGGCGACCGCCTGCTGCTCGAGTTCGTTCAGCAGGCGCGACTTGCCGATCCCCGCCTCGCCTTCCACCACGACGTCGGCCGATTGGTGTGCACGCAGCACCGACTGCATCGCCCGCGACAGCGCGTCGCGCTCCGTCGCCCGGCCGACCAATGCATGCTTCGCGCGCACGGCCGCACGCACCAGCCCGGACGGCGAAAACACGCGCACAGGCTCCTGCCGCCCGCGCACGGCCATCGTCTCGACCGGCAGCACCTCCAGCTGCGACGTGGCCAGACGCTGGGTGGCCTCGTCGCACAGCAGCCGACCGTGGCTGGCTTCCATCAAGCGCGCCGCCAGATTCACCGTGTGGCCGATGACGGTGTACTCGCAGCGGCTGGTCGTCCCCACGGTGCCACAGAACACCTGCCCGGTCGCGACGCCGATATTCGCCGGCACGCCATGGTCGGCGATGACCTTGCGCATCGCCATCGCGGCATGAAGCGAGCGCGCCGGGTCATCTTCATGCGAGAGCGGGGGCAGGCCAAAAGCCGCGATGAGGACAGCGCCTTTCTCGTCGACGCTGATCTTGTCGATGCCGCCATCGTAGCGGTACACAGAGCGCTGCAGGGCCGCCACGAGGCCATGCAGCCGCGCGAGATCCACACCCTCCGCGGTCACGAGCGGGAGCTGCACAAACACCACGGACACACGCCGCAGTTCGGAGAGCCACTCAGACACGCCGTTCGCCGCGATCGACAGCAGCACCCCGGGCACCCACGCACGGAACCGCTCTTCCGCCTCGCTCGTTCCCGGCTCGCGGTGCAGCGGCACACCCGCGGGGAGCGCTTCGGACCAACGCAACTGCATCGGCGCCGGTCCGGCGGCCACCGGAGCGACGTTCGGGCTCGGATCCGGCACGCTGGAGAGGATCCCCGACGACGCGGCGTTGGCATCGTGTTGGGCGGGCGCACCGGCGAACCCGTCGCCCAGTAGCACCCACGTTTCCGCGCTCACAACGACCGCACCGATCGGTGTCAGCGGCTTGAGCGCGGCGAGGTCCGTGACCGGCGTGCCGCTTGGCACGGTCTCCCACCGGTTCAGCACGCCACCGACGTGCAGCAGGCGAACCGCGCCGGAGCTGATGCAGATTCGCATCGACAAAGTGACGTCGCCGGCGCGAAAGCCTGCGAGGTCGCGCTGGGCACGCAGGGCACATGCAGCCGCAGCCCGTGCGACACCTGCGTCTTGCGGGGTGCCGGGCCAGAACGCGATGACCGCGTCCCCCGCGAACTTGAGCACGTCCCCGCCGTGGGCCTCGATGAGGTCGACCAAGCGGCCGAGGTACTGGTTCAGGTGGTGGCCGATCTGCTCAGCGCCGTCGGAGCGGCTCGCCAGCGCCTCCGTCATGCGCGAGAACCCCGAGATGTCCGCGAAAAGCAGCGCGCCGTGGAGGTCGTCGGCCTCCGCACCCGACATCGGCTGGGTCATCCGGGCCGCGCGCTGGGCCGTGAGGTGGGGAACGAACCGAACGATGTCGCCTTGCGTCATGCG
>CAIPXZ010000174.1 GCA_903869075.1 uncultured Myxococcales bacterium
GCGCCGTTGTTGTCGTACAGGCCATACAAGCCCGAGGCGCCGGCGTGCTGCCGCTGGCTCGTGTAGTACCACGCCTCCGAGACGACCTGGCCTTCGCAGTGGCCGTGCGGCGCGACGTACGAGCCGTAGTTTGTGAACTGCCAGTCGTCAGCGCCGGGGCGAAAGCCGGAGTCGACGGTTGTCGGTAGCTTGGTGAGGTCGACGAGCGCGCCAAAGATGGACGAAAAGTGCGGCGCCAGCGCGACAATCGACTGGGCGTCGCTGCCGGCGGTGGCGAGCGGCCAGATCGCGCCGGTCTTGGCGTCGTAGTAGAACGCCATGGCCACGGCGCCGGGCACACTTGGCGCGGTGGCGGCGATGCTGAGCGTGACGGTCGCGGGCGACGCGAGCGCGCCGTTGCCGGCGTCGATGGTGTAGAGGTCGGTGATCGGCGTGATGGCGCCGCCGTACGCGCCCGCGGGGACGGCGCCGATGGGCGTGGTGGTGACGGTGCCGGCGACGTCGGTGGTGACGGCGCTGGGCGGGAAGACGACGCTGAGGCCGGTTGTGCTGACCGTGCCGCCAGCTGCGGCGACGACGACGGGCTGCGCCGTGCCGGCTTGTCCGAGCGACAGCGCGCCGGTGAGCGGCGGCGTGAAATCATTGGCCGGGATGGCGCCCGGCTCCGGCGCCGGCAGCGGGTCGGTAGCGCCGAGCACAGTGCCCGTCTGGTCCGCCTGCAGCCCGCCGGGACCGCCGCTGCTCGCCGCCTTCGTATGGCAGCCCGCCACGGTCAGCGCCAGCGCAACCAGCGCCGCCAGCCGAGCGCGCGAGCCCGTCAAAATGCGCAGAATCATCGGACGCCTCCATCGAGCGAGGAAGCGCGGGCGCGTCCAGCAGGCGACGCCGCCCGCGGTGTCGACCCGGCTCAAGCGACCGAATCGAACGATGGTCGAGCGTGTACACCCGCAGTCAGCGGAGCGTCAAGTCGGGAAGAACGCGGCTGTCCGGCACAAGCGAAGCGTCCGCCGGCCACCGGACGCACGCGGCGCGGCTTGACGCTGCTACGGTCGCCGTGCAGACTCGGGAGGACGATCGCGTGATGCTGTGGCGCCGGCGGGACTTGGCACGCGGCGTGAGCGATCGGTTCGCGTGCGGCCGCACCGCCCGCCGGTTATTTCCGAGGAGTTTGCGCCTTGTCTTCCCCGCTTACATCCCCTCAAGGCAGTCGTGTGACAGCCGAGTCCCTCGTGCGCGAGGTCGACGAGTACTTCGCCTCTGGCGCCGAAGTCCTGCCCGGCCAAACCGTTGTCGACGTCGGCGCCAACATCGGCGCGTTTGCGCTCAAGGTGGCCGAGCTCTGCAAAGGCGACGTGCGCATCCTGTGCTTTGAGCCGGCGCCCGCGACGTTTTCCGCGCTGCAGACCAACTTCGGCCAGGTCGAGCGGCTGAAGCAGACCCGCCACCAGCTGTTTCCGCTTGGCCTCTCGTCGCCGGAGTATGCAGGCAAGACCTTGAATTTCTACAGCTTTTCGCGGTTTGAGACCAACAGCACGTTCGACGTCGCCGGCAAGCGCCGCGAATTCGAAATCTTCTTCGAAGATCGCGCGCACCGCCTCACGGTCCAGCTGGGCCCCGTCGCGTCGGTTGGACGTGCGCTCGAGCGCTTCCTGACGAGCGCGGTGTGGCGAACCAGCATCTGGTGGGTCATGCGGCAGGTGATGGGCCTGGAGGTCGTGCAAGCGCAGGTCGCGACTTTGGGTGAAATGCTCCGCCGCGAGGACGTCCAGCGTGTGGATTTGCTCAAGATTGACGTCGAGGGCGCCGAACTCGACGTCCTGCTCGGCCTCGATGCCGAAACCTGGCCGCGGGTGCAGCAGGTCGTCATGGAAACGCACAACCGCGATGGCCGCCAGGACAAAATCGCGCGCCTGTTGACCGACCATGGCCTGAGCCACATCGACCTGTTGCAGCAAAAAGCCGTCGACAACGGGCTGGAGAGCGTCATCATCACCGCGCGCCGCTCCGTACCGACCGAACGGGGCTAAGGCCCGGGCACCAAAAGTCGGTCGCCGATGCGCCACGGGTCGATCCCACGGTCCGTGGCGCGCCCGGTCAAGCGGCCGTCAAACCGCCAGCCCGCAGACTTCCGCCAGCGCTCGCCCGCTCTTCTGCGCCCGCTGCAGCTGCGCATACCGCCAATACGTGTACACAACCGGAATCAGCTCCAGCGTCAAGAACGCGCTGCTCAACAACCCGCCCACCATCGGCGCGGCGATGCGCTTCATCACGTCCGCGCCGGCGCCGTCCGCCCACAGCAGCGGCACAAGGCCCAGCAGCATCGTCGCCACCGTCATCAGCTTGGGGCGGACCCGCTGGACAGTGCCTTCCGTGTGCGCCTCGATGATGTCCGCGAGACTGTGAATCTGGTCCGCCCGCAGCCGCCGCAGGAACGCCTGGTCGATGTAGACAATCATCACGACGCCCGTCTGCGCCGCCAGCCCGCACAGCGCAATCACGCCCACCAGCACCGCCGTCGACAGCCGGTAATCCAGCGCCCATAGCAGCCACACCGAGCCGACGAGCGCGAACGGGATCGACAGGAACACGATCGCCACTTCGGTCACATGGCGGAACTGCAGGTACAGCAGCAGCGCGATGAGCAGCAGCGCCAGCGGCACAAGCACCGCCATCCGCGCCTTCATCTCCGCCAGCAGCTCGTACTGGCCGGTCCAGGCGATGTACGCGCCCTTGGCCACGTGCACCCGCCCGTCCGCGCGCGCGCGCTCGACCGCCGCCTGCGCCGTGACGACGTACTGGCTCAGATCCGCCTGCGGCTCCAGGTCGACGTACACGGTCCCCACAAGCTGGCCACCTTCCTCCCGCAGCATCGGCGGACCGCTCGCCAGCTGCACCGCCGCCAGCTCCCCCAGCCGCAGCGCCCGCGGCTTGCCGTCGGTGCCCGGCGGCAGCGGAATCAGCAGCTGTTTGAGCTCTTCCACATGGCTGCGCTGGTCCTGCGGCAGCGTCAGCACAATCGGAAACCGCCGCCGGCCATCGAGCACCGTCGTCAGCGGTTCTGCGCCCAGCGCCAGCGCCACAACGTCCAGCACGTCGCCCGCCTGCAGCCCCAGCTGCGCCAGCCGCGCGCGGTCCGGCACGATGTCGAGGTAGCTGCCGCCCTCCAGCCGCTCGTAGAACGCGCTGCGCGTCCCCGGCAGCGCCCGCAGCAGCACCGCCAACTCGCCGCCGGCGCGCTCGATGCTCGCCAGGTCAGGCCCATGAATTTGCACGCCAATTGGCGTCCGCACGCCGGTGGTCAGCATGTCGATCCGCGTCTTGATCGGCATCGTCCAGGCATTTGTCCAGCCCGGCAACTGCACCGCGGCATTCAGCTTCGCCACAAGCTCGTCCTGCGTCTCGGCCTCGCGCTCCGGCCACAGCCGCTGCGCCAGCCCGGCCAGCCAGCGCGGCAGCCGGCCGGTATGCCATCGTTTGTGCTGCACTTTTGGCCACTGGTCGCGCGGCTGCAGCTGCACGATCGTCTCGACCATCGCCAGCGGCGCCGGATCCGTCGGCGTGTCGGCGCGGCCAATCTTGCCAAACACGCGCTTGACCTCGGGAAACGCGCGGATCGCCGCGTCCTGCCGCTGCAGCTGCCGCAGCGCCTCGGTCGTCGCCAGGTTCGGCAGCGTCGTGGGCATGAACAGCAGGTCGCCCTCGTTCAGCGTCGGCATGAATTCCTGGCCGAGGTCCAGCGCCGGCGGGATCGCCGAGAGGATCGCCAAGAGGCCAATCAGCAGCGTTGTCTTGGGGTTGCGCAGCGCCACGTGCACGAACGGCCGGTACACCGCGATGATGGCGCGCGACACGGGGTGCTCGCTCTCCGGTCGCATTTTGCCGCGCAGCAGCAGGTCGCGCAGCGCCGGCGCCAGCGTCACGGACAGCACCGCCGCCGACAGCATCACGAACGTCTTGGCCAGCGCCAGCGGCCGGAACAGCCGCCCCGCCTGGCCGTTCAGCGCGAACACCGGCAGGAACGACACCGCGACAATCAGCAGCGACGCGACGATCGCCGGCGTCACCTCGGCGGCGGCCTCGTGCAGCAAATTCGCGCGATCTTTCAGGGAAAGCCCCGGCGGCGCGTGCTCCAGCTTCTTGTGGCATGCCTCGATCATCACGATCTCGGCGTCGACGGTCGCGCCAATCGCAATCGCGATGCCGCCCAGGCTCATGATTGTCGCCGGCACGTTCAGCGCCACAAGCGGCAAAAAGCTGAAAAGCACCGCCAACGGCAGGCTGAGAATCGGCAGCAGCGCTGAGCGAAAGTGCAGCAAAAACAGAGCGATGACCAGTGCGACGGTCAACATCTCCTCGCCCAGCGCGTGCTGCAGCGTGCCGATGGCGCGGCGGATCAGCGTCGCGCGGTTGTAGGTCTCGACGATCTCCACGCCGTCCGGCAGCGTCGCCTTCAGCTCGTCCAGGCGCGCGCGGACGCGATCGATGACAGCCAGCGCGTTCTCGCCGTTGCGGGCAATCACGATGCCGCCGACGGTCTCGCCATCGCCGTCCAACTCCGCAATTCCACGGCGCAAATCGCCGCCAACCTCGACGCGCGCCACGTCGCCCAGCCGCAGCGGGTTGCCGTCCGCCGCCGGCCGCAGCGCCGCCTGTTCCAGCGCGTGCGGGTCGCCAATCAGCCCACGACCGCGCACGAATGACTCGCGCCCGGACATCTCCAGTAGCCGCCCGCCGACCTCGCCGTTGGCCTTGCGCACCACATCGGCGACGTCCTGGACCGTCACGCCCAGCGCCTGCATGCGCTCGGGCTGCAGCACGACGCGGAACTGCTGCTGCTGGCCACCGACGCTCGCGACCTGCGCCACGCCCGGCACGCTCTCCAGCGCCAGCTTCAGCGAAAAGTCTTGCAGCGCCCGCAGTTGCCCGAGATCCTGCTGGCCGCCCTTGGCACGCAGCGCGTACTCGTAGACCCAGCCGACGCCGCTGGCATCCGGTCCCAGCGTCGGCGCCACGCCTTCAGGCAGCTTGCCGCGCACGCCCGCCAGCGCCTCGGTCACGCGCGCCCGCGCCTGCGCGAGGTCGGTGCCCTCGGCAAAAAGCACGTACAAAAACGACATGCCGAACATCGACCAGCCGCGCACCGCGTGCACATGCGGCGCCGCCAGCAGCGAACTGGCCAGCGGATAGGTCACCTGGTCCTCGACAAGCGTCGGCGATCGGCCGGGATACTCGGTAAAAACAATGACTTGCGGATCGCTGAGGTCCGGGATCGCGTCCAGCTGCAGATGCGCGACGGCCTGCACGGCGTACACCGTCAGCGCCGCGTAAAACAGCAGCACAAACACACGGTTGCGCGCCGACCAGGCGATGACCTGCGCGATCACGGCTGGCCTCCGCTGCTCGGCGTGGTGGCGGCGCTGAGCGCGCGGACCGACGCCTGCATGCGGCTCTCGGCGTCGATGAGGAACGCGCCGGATGCGACGACCATCTCGCCGACGCTGACACCGCTGCGAATCTCGCGGCTTTCGCCATACAACTCACCAACTTCAACCGTGCGCGGCAGGTACCAGCCGCCCGCCACGGCCAGGTAGACGTACTGCGCGTGACCGGTGTCGATGACCGCGTCGCGCGGCACGAGCACCGCGGCGTGCGGCGGACCGCTCGGCAGGCCCACCCGCAGCCACGCGCCCGGCAGCAGCGCCGGCGGCGGCGTCGCCACGCGAAAGCGCACGCGCGCGGTGCGGCGCTCGGCGTCAATCTCCGGCAGCACCCGGTCCAGCACCGCCACAACGGGTGACGTCACGCCGTCGAGCTGCGCGTTCACGACCAACCCCGGCGGCAGTTGCGGCGCCAGCGCCTGCGGCACCGCCAGCTCCAGCCACAGCGTCCGCAGGTCCTGCAGCACGTAAAGCGCCACGTCCGGCATCGCGTAGCCACCCGGCACCGCCACGCGCGCCACCACCACGCCGTCCTGCGGCGCCCGCAGCGTCAGCAACCGCCGTGGCTTGCCCTCGCGAAACAGCGCGTCCATCTCCGCGTCGCTCAGCCCGTACAGCGCAAGCCGCTGCCGCACGGCCGCGCGCGCCGTGCGATCTGCCCACTGCCCGGCCGCCAGCACCTCGCCCTGCATCGCAATAATTTCAGGGCTATACACCAGCGCCAGCGGCTCGCCCTTGCGCACGAACTGCCCCGTCTCCGCCACCAGCACCTGCTCGATGAACGACGGCGCCCGCACGTGCACCTCCGATCGCCCCGCCTCCGGCGCCTGCGCCACCGCGGTCACCTGCAGCGTCGGCGTCACCGCGCGGCTCAGCGCCACGGCCGTCCGCACGCCGATCGCCTGGACGCGGTCCAGCGCCAACTGCACCGGCTCGGTCTCCGGCGGCGTGTTATCGAGCGGCTCCGCGCGCGGGCTCTTGCGGTCGTACACAACCAGATCCATTTGGCAAATCGGACACTGCCCCGGTCGATCCGCGACGATCTGCGGGTGCATCGGACAGACATATTGCTGCCGCGCGCCCGTTGGCGGCGCCGCTTCGTGGCTGTGCACGAGCCGCGGCCACCACGCCCACGCTGCCAGCACCGCCACCGCGGCGACCAGCAGCCAGCGCACCACCGCCATCGCCCGCTCCGGCCGTGACGGCGGCGGCATTCCCGCTTGTTGTGTGTGCATGACCCGCTCCCGCAAACGCAACCGCGCGGCCGACTGCGCGGCCCCATGGACGCGCGTCAGCCACCGCAAACGGCGCCGGCCGATCGGCCGACGCAGCACAAGCTGCTAGATTTGCAGGGAAAGATGCTGAAGATACAGCGGCACCGGCGGCGGCCCGCGGGCAAGCGACTGCCGCGGCAGCCGAAGCGACGGCTGGCGCTGGAACGGCACGGGCGGCACGGCGAACGGCAGCGCGCAGGCGTGCAACAGCGGCGTCGGCACAAGCTCGTCCGGCGTCACCGCAGTGGGCACGCGCCAAGCATGGTCGTCACCGCAGCAGGACTGCGCCTGGACCGCCGGCAACTGGGCGGCAAGCTCCGCGGCGTGGCGACAGCAGGGGTGGACCTCGGCCTGCGCCGCAGCCGCGACCGGCCAGAGGATCGCGCTTGCCGGGCAACCCCCGCAAAAACACAGGACATTGAGGCCCAGCAGCTGCAGCGCGAGCGGCAGCGCCAGCGCGGCGGTCAGCATTCGGACGCGGATTGTGCGGCGCGGCGGACTCACGCCCTCACGGTATGCCGCCGCGGCGACATGCGCAAGGGCGAAAGGCCGTGGTTTCGTCGGTTGCGACCGCTTCCGCGCGCGTGTACCCTGCCCGCGCGCGGCGTGATGCTGCGCCGACCGCCGAGGACGAGCCCGCCATGCTGACCCGCATCACCCTTGCCGCCACCGTTTTTTGCAGCCTGCCGGCGCTCGCCGTCGCGCCCGGCAGCGCGCCGATCGATGCCCCCGCGGGCGAAGCCGGGATGCCGGCGCGGTTCCGCCCCGATCAGCCCGGAATGCAAGCCGTGCGCGCCGCGGTGTTTCGCGCCATGCCGCCAAGCGCCGCGCAGCAGGCCCAAGCGCAAGGCGAACCTGTGAAGATCGCAGTGGAAGTCACGCCGAGTGGCCAGCCGCTGACCGCCGACACGATCGCCACCGCCGCCAAGCCGAACGGTTTTGCGTACACGATCATCCGCGATGCGATCGTCGATGAGCTGAGCGAGACGCTGCTCTACGTCAAAGCCAACAAGGACGCGCAGACGACCGTCGCCGTGCCGGTGCCGAAGAACCGCGCGCTGCTGGGCGAGTGCCTCGCGGGCGGCAAGGTCGAGGATCTCGTGCACGGCGCGATTGTGACGGCGCGCTACGACCCGCGCGGCGTGGTTCGCCCTGAAATTATTATCAATTCGACGCCAGCCATCGAAGTGCTGGACGACGCCAAGATCGTCGACCGCGCCGGCGCCAAGCTGTTCGTCGTCACGGCGGACAAGGCGACGCGGGCGTTTTCAATTGACGGTGGGCCGACGGCGTGGGCCAGTGTTGTGCAAAACGGCAAGCCGGAAGACCTGACGGCGGGGACGCTCGTGAAGATCGAGTATGACCCGTCCGGCCGCGAGGGAATCAAGATTACCTTGAAAAGTCCGCCAGTTCAGGCCGCGCCGGCCGAGGACAAGGGCTGCGGCTGCTCCGTCTACGGCGGGCCGCGCGCGTTGCCCTGGGCGAGCTTGCTGTTCGCGCTGGCGGCCGTCGGCGTGCTGCTGCGGCGTCGCTCGCGCTGAACGGTGCCTTGGGCTAAGCTACAGCCCGGAGAGACGCACATGGCCCACGATCCGCAGTTTGAGCAGCTTGTCCAGACCATCGCCGACCGCGTGCGCCAGGAGCTGTCGCGCCAGACGCCGGCGGCGGCGGAACCGCACGCCCACGCGCCGCATCCGGGTCAGCCGTGCAAAGCCGGCAAGGGCGAGTGCACCGGCTGCGGCTGGTCGATCGCGCGGCGTCCGGACGACGTCAAGAAAATCATGGACATGGGTGCCAATCGCGTGTCGGCCTCGCCCGGCGTGATGGACGGCGCGGTGCGCGCGGATCTGGCACACTTCATCGATCACACGCTGCTCAAGGCCAACGTTACGCGCGATGAGTTGAAGAAGCTGTGCGAGGAAGCGCGGCAGTACAAGTTCGCGTCGGTATGCGTCAATGCCGCCAATGTCAGCTATTGCGCTCGGGAATTGCGCGGTTCTGGCGTGCCAGTCGTGGCTGTCGTTGGCTTTCCGCTGGGCGCGACGACGCCAGCTGCCAAGGCGTTCGAGACCAAGGAAGCGCTGCGCGACGGCGCCGAAGAAATTGACATGGTGCTGAACATCGGCGCGCTGAAGTCCAAGGATTACGCGCTGGTACAGGCGGACATTCAGGCCGTGGTGCAAGCCGCCGGCAGCCACAAGGTCAAGGTCATCCTGGAAACGGGCGAGCTGAACCGCGACGAGAAGATCATCGCCTGCGTGCTGTCCAAGATCGCCGGCGCGGCTTTTGTCAAGACTTCCACGGGCTTTGGCCCCGGCGGCGCGACCGCAGAAGACGTCGCGTTGATGAAGGAAGTCGTCGGCGACGGCGTGGAGGTCAAGGCGTCCGGCGGCGTCCGCACCACGGAAGACGCAGACCGGATGATTCAGGCGGGCGCGACCCGCATCGGCGCCTCCGCGTCCGTGGCAATCGTCCGCGGCACCCCGGCAAAAGCCCCGGAAAACAAGAACGTGCGCCGCATCGGCGGCTATTGAGGTTGCCATGAAGCGGTTGCTGGCGTTGCCCGTGATCTTGCTGACTGCGGCGCTGGCGGGCTGTGGCAGCTCAACAGCGAGCGGTGGCGCCGACGCCTCCGCCGCAGACGACACAGCGGATGCGTCCATCGATCCGTGGGCGGGTCAAGCGACCGGCGCGACGGCGCGCTATGAGCTCACGGCGACGGACTGGCACGCGACGCCGTTCCCGACCAACACGCGGCTGGGCAGCGACCGCTCGGTCGATCTCACCGGCTTTCCCGCCGCGCGTGACGGTGCGCCGCCGGATTTGCTCACGGATTACTTGACTTACGCCGGCAGCCACCTGCGCGGCTGGAGCATCCAGCCGACCATTTACGTGCAGTTTGACGCGCCGCTGGACGACGCAGCGTTTGGCCCGCCGACGGCGCAGCCGACCCAGGACACCGTGTTCCTGATGGACGTGACGCCCGAGAGCCCGGAATACGGCACGCTGATTCCGCTGACGACGCGCGTTTCCGGGCCGACCGCCGGGCAGTTCCTCGCGCCGAACCTGCTGATGGCACAGCCGATTTGGGGCCGGCCGCTGCTGCCCAAGACGACCTACGCGTTCGTTATGCGGCGCGGCGTCAAGGACAAGGCCGGCAAGCCGCTGGGGCGGCCGGAGAAGCTGGCGTTCGTCATCGATGTTGTCTTTACGCCCCCGGCTGGCGACCTGGATTGGGGCGCCGCGGAGCCATTGGCGAAGTCGCTCCAGCCGCTCTTCGCCGCGATGAAGGCAGGCAAAATCACCGTGCCGCCCAAGGACATCGCCGCGGCGACCGTGTTCACGACTGGTAACCCCACGGATGAGCTGCAGAAAATGGCGGCGTGGGTGCGCGACAAGGCGGACACGGCGCCGGCGTTTGGCATCGACCGCTTGGACGACAAGAACCCGGATTACGTGCTGGCGGAAGGCCACTATTACGCGCCGAATTTCCAGCAGGGCACCTGCCCGTACACGACAAAGGGCGAAGGCGGTTTTGAGCTGGCGGCGGACGGCTCGCCGACGGTGCAGCGCACTGAAATCATGCGGGTTTCGATGATTTTGCCGAAGCAGCCGCTGCTGATCAACGGCAAGGTGCCGGTCGTCGAGTCGGCGCATGGCACGGGCGGCGATTGGATGAGCGTCGTTGATGGCGGGCCGCAGCGCATCGCAACGTTGCTGGCGCAGCAGGGCCTGGCGGTCGTCAGCCTGGACCAGCCGATGCACGGCATCCGCTGCGCGCCGGTGACGCTGACGGTGGACGCGCTGGACATCGACACATTCAATTTCTTCAACATTACCGCAGGCTTGTCCGGCTTTCGCCAGTCGGCGCTCGACACCGTGTTCCTGACGCGGCTGCTGCGCGAGGGCAAGCTGGACGTGCCGGCGGGCGTCGGTCCGAACGGCGGCGCGATGGCGTTTACAACCGACGTCATCGGCTTTATCGGTCACAGCCAGGGCGGTCTGTCCGGCGCGCTGGCGGCGGCGGTGGAGCCCAATATCCGCGGTTTCGTGCTCTCGGGCGCCGGCGCGGGGCTGTCGCTGACGGTCGTCGAGCGCGTCTATCCCGTTGATTTTCCGACACTGTTGACCGGCCTGCTGTCGCTGGATCCCGACGAACTGTCGGAATTCCACCCGGCGGTGTCGCTCGTGCAGATGATGGCCGACTTCACCGATCCGCTGGCCTACGCCAACCTGACGTGGGTGCGCGCCGCGGGCGTGCGGCCGCCGGACGTGATGCTGACGGCCGGGCTGTACGACCAGGACACGCCGCACCTGACCGCCGAGGCGCTGGCGGCGTCGCTGGGTCTGGACATTCTGGCGCCGTCGGTGCACTTGGACGAGGCGCTGCAGCTGGGCAAGTCGCAGCTGCTGCCGGGACCGATCGTCGGCAACCACGCGGCCAACGGCTTCAACGTGACGGCGGCGCTGACGCAGTGGGGCGGCAAGAGCGACGACCACTTCATCATCTTCGACGAGCCCAAACTCGCGAAAATGTATGCGCATTTCCTGAAGACGTCGTTGACTGCGACCGCCGGCGAGCTGACGGCGCCTTAGCGCCGCGGGCTACTTCATCCGCCGCAGCCGCCACGGGCGGACCGGATCGGCCATGCCTTTGAGGCGCATCTCTTCCATCTCATCGGCGACGACAAGGTGCTGGACGGCCTCCCAGGTCGACGGCGCCAGCACCACTTCGCCCGCCTTGGCCGCCGAGCACAGCCGCGCCGCCAGGTTCACGCCGCGGCCGAACACCGTGTAGCTCATGGTCCGCGACGAGCCGACGTAGCCGGCGATGACCTGTGCCGTCGCGACGCCGATGCCGACGCCAATCTGCTCGTGCCCCGCCAGCACGCGCTCGCGGTTGAACTCGCGCACCGCCAGCTGCATCTCGTACGCCGCCTTGACCGCGAGCGCCTCGTCGTCATCGGTGCCCAGCGGCGCGCCCCACAGCGCCATCACCGCGTCGCCGATGTACTTGTCCAGCGTGCCGTCGTGGGCAAAAATGATGTTGGAGACGCGCTCGAAATACTCGTTCATCAGCGCGACCATGTCGGTCGGCGCCAGCCGCTCGGTCAGCGACGTAAAGCCACGGATGTCGGCGAACATCACGGTCACGCGCTTTGTCGCGCCGCCTTTTTCAATCGCCAAATCGCCGGCGACGATGCGGTCCACCAGGTTGGGCGACAGCATCCGCGACAAGGACGAGCGCAGCGCCGCCTCCTCCAGCACGCGCCGCTGCAGCAGCACATTGTCCATGGAAATAGAGGCTTGGCGCGACACGGCGACGAGCACCGCCAGGTCTTTCTCCGTGTACAGCCCGGAGCTGATCAGCGAATCGACGTGCAAAATGCCCAACGTCCGGTCCTGGGTCAGCAGCGGCACCGTCATCGACGACTTGATGCCCTGCAGCACGACCGACTGCGCGTTGCCAAACCGCGCGTCCAGCCGCGCGTCGGTTGACAGCACCGCCTCGCGGCGCAGCAGCACCTGGTTGATGATGGAGCGCGGGACCTTGACCTCTTTCTCGTCCGGGCCAATCGGCGCGCCAGCGCGGATGCGCATCGCCGCCTGGACGAGGTTATCCGCCGGCAGCCCCGGCTTTTTCTCGTCGACGAGCAGCACAACGCCGCGGTCAATCTGCAGCCACTCGAAGATCCGCTTGAGCAAAATGTCCAGCAGCGTCTCGACGTCCAGCGCTGCATGCAGGTCGCGCGACAGCGTGTAGGCCAGCCGCAGCTTTTCGTAATCGGCGCGCACGACGCGGTCGTCCAGCACCAAATCGGCGCGCATGAAGTCGGTCGCCAGGTCGACGCGCATCGTCGCGTGGATGCTCGCCGCGCCCTGGTCCTCAGCGGGCGTGTCGTCCGGCGCCGGAAAGTCCGGCGGCGGCGGAATGTGCAGCGGATTCAGGCCCGGCGGCGGCCCCGGCGGCGGCGCGGGGATGTCTTCCGGCGTCACGAACCGCCAGCTTGTGCTGCCGATGCGCACGATGTCGCCGTGGCGCAGCGCTTGCGTGTTCTCGACAAGGCGGTCGTTGCAGTACGTGCCGTTGCGGCTGTCCAAGTCCGACAGCATGTAGGTGCTGGTGCCCGGCCGCCGTTGGATAACAGCGTGTTCCTTGGAGACGAGCCGGTCGACAATTTGCAGCGTGTTGGTGGGCTGGCGGCCAATCGTCGTGATGTCGGCCAGCAGGATTTCCTGCTCGCTGTTGCCAGTGCTCACGCGGACAAGCTTGCAGGGGCGCATCGCCGCCTCACCTCGCGGTCGCACGCTCACGCACTGTGCGCAAACCCGCCGCCGAGCGAGCGTACACTGCTGCAGCCGGGCTGACCAGTGGGGCGTCGCGTGACATCCCGGCCGACCTGCGCCACGCTTGCCGCTATGGACCGACTGCCGCGTGTGACACCCCACCTGCCCGTCGTGCTGCCGGCGCTCGTCGCGGCGCTGCTGCTGCTGTCGCCGACGTGGGGCGCGCTGGACTACCACGCGTCGCTGGCGCTGGCGCCGTTGGTCGGGCTGTGCGCGCTGGTGCTGGCGCTGCAGCCGCTACCGTTGCCGCGGCGTTTGCTGGCGCTGGTGACGCTGCCGCTGGTGGTGCTGCTGCTCGGCAGTCTTGTCGTGCCGAACTGCAACCGGCTGTATGGGCTGCAATTTTACGCGCTGGGCCCCGTCTGTTCGGCGTGGGTAGGCGTCGGCTGGGCACGGCTGGGGCAGCTGCTGATGCCGGCGCACGCGCGCAAGGTGGCGTGGGCGGGCGCGCTGCTGTCGGCGGGGCTGCCGGCGTGGCACTTCCTGACAATGCCTCAGGTTTTTGCCTACCACGGCCTCATCGGCTACATCGCCGGCGCGCTGTACGAGGACGCCGTCGCGGTGCACACGCCGTATTTGACCTGGCGGCTGTTTGACTTGCTGCTGTGGCTGCCGGTGATTGCCTTTGCGCGGCAGCGCTGGACCTTGCCGCTGGCGCTGGCGCAAGGCGCGCTGGCGGTGACGCTGCTGCTGGCCGGGGACGCGCTGGGCTGGCGGATTTCCAGCATCCGCCAGGTGCTGACGCGGGACGTCGCGGCGGACGACAAGTTCGTGCTGCACCTGCCGGACACGTTGGCGGTGGACGCGAACGTGAATCTGTTGCGCAACGACGTCGCGTTTCGCTACGCCGAGCTGACGCGGGCTTTTGGCATGCGGCCGCCGCAGCCGATTGAGCTGTTTTTCTACGCCAGCGCCGGGCAAAAACAGCGGCTGATGGGCGCCAACCGCGTGGACATGGCCAAGCCGTGGCTCGGTCAGGTGCACATGGTGCTGCCGGAGATCGGTTCAACGACGCTGACGCACGAGCTGGCGCACGTTCTGGCCGCGCAGTGGGCGCACTCGCCGCTGGGAATTCCCCTGCGCTACGGCGTGATTCCGGACGCGGTGGCGGTGGAAGGCTTGGCCGTGGCGCTGGAGTGGCCGATCCGCGCCAACCTCGATCCGCACCAATGGACGCGCGCGATGCGGCAGGCCAAGCTGGCGCCGCGCATCGAGCAACTCTGGTCCCTGACTGGCTTTTTGGGCCAGCAGAGCGACCGCGCGTACACGGTGGCTGGCTCATTCCTGCGCTGGCTCGGCGAGACGCGGGGCTGGCCGGTGGTGCGGCGCGTGTATGCCGGCGAGCCGCTGGAGACGGTGACGGGCCAGTCGCTGGCGACGCTGACGGCGCAATGGGGCGAATTCGTCGACAATCCGCAGCTGCATCCGCTGACCGACGCCGATTTGGCGCGGGCGCAGTGGCGGTTCGCGCGGCCGGGGCTGTTTGAGAAGCCGTGCGCGCTGGAGACCGGGCGGGCGTGCCAGAAGGCGGACCGCCTGGCGGCGCGGGACAAGCCGGCGCGGGCGGTGGCGGTGCGGCGCAAGCTGCTCACGGCGATTGACGCGTGGGTGGCGGTGGACCAGGACGACCCGGAGCTGCACGTCGCGCTGGCCGACGACTTGGCGCAGGCGGGGGAGCTGGCTCAGGCGGACGCGGAGCTGACGGCGCTGGCGGCGCGGCAAGGCGCGCTGGCGCTGCACCCGCTGCTGCGGGCGGCAGTGGACGCGGCGCGCGGCGATTTGCTGTGGCGTCAAGGCCAGGTGGCGCAGGCGGAGGTGATCTGGCGGCGGCTGCTCGGCCTGCCGCTGGCGGAAGGGATGCTGCGGACGCTGGAGGTCAAGCTGCACCTGGCGCGGCTGCCGCAGGCGCGCGAGGCGCTGACGACGCTGTGGCTGACCGGCGCGCACCCGGTGCCGGGCGGCGCGGACGCGGTGCTGGAGCGGCTGTGGCTCGCGCTGCCGCAGGATCCGGTCGTGCAGGCGGTGTGGGCGCGGCGGTTGCTGGTGCTGGAGCCGCAGCGGGCGCTGGCGATGCTCAACGCGGCGCTGCCGCAGCTGCTGGCGGAGTCGCCGTACTCCGCGCGGGAAACGGCGCGGCAGGTGATGTGGCGGCATGTCGTCGATGCGGATGCACGCGATGTGCCGCTGCTGACGCGGCTGGTGGCGGAGAGCGCGGTGCCGCCGGCGCTGGTGGCGGAGTGGCAGCGGCGGGAGGAGGTGCCGCCCGAGCCGCGGGATGCAAGTCCGTGGTGGGCGCCGTTCCCACCGTTCGAGAGCGAATAGCGCCGGTTAGTCGAAGTCCGGCAAGTGACTAAACAGCGGCGCCAGCGCCCGCCCGAGCTTGCCGCCGAGATCGCCCGCCGCCATCGCGAAAAACATCGCCAGCACCGGCATTCCCGCCGGTTCGCCGTGCTGCGCCTGCCAGGCCGCCAGCGCGTCGTCGTCGGCGAGGAACACGCCCGCCGCCATCACTTCCGGCAGCGTCTGTCCCGGCTGCTGCGCCGGCAGGAACAGCGCCAGGCCGTCGGGATCGCGGGTGTGCACGCCCTCGGCGTCCGCCAGCAGCCGCAGCGGCACCGCCAGCGCGCACTTCCCACGCACCTCGCCCGCGTGCGCCAGCGCGATCGGCGCCGCCAACGCCGCGAGCGGCCCCAGCAGGTGGATCGCGTGGCGATCGTCGAGCACCAAAGTCAGCGCCGTCTTGCGGGTTGTGAACAAACAACCCAATGAAATTACCTTGGAATCAGCGATCTCGAGCAGACCGCTCGCCTGCAGCCACGGCAGCTCGGCGCGCAGGTCCGCGGTCGGGATGTCCAGCGTGTGACTTGTTGTTTCGATGAGGGAATCGAGCGAAGGCAGCCAGCCGCGGCCGATCAGGCCAGAGGTCGCGGTGCTGAGCAGGCCGCGCGCCGCCGGCGAGGCCGCAGCGGCAACGCGACAGAGGTGCTCGAGCACTTCAAGCCCGGCAGGCACCGCTGTGACGACGGCAGACATGGCGAAATTCCTGAGGAACGGCACGACGCGCGGCCGCGTCAAGGGGCGGCGCGCCGGTCGCGGGACGGGTCCCGGCCCTACTTGGCGGCGTGCAACGCCTTGGCGAGGCGACCGATTTTGCGGGCGGCGCGCTTCTTGGGGATGACGCCCTTGGCGGCGCTGCCGGCGAGCTGCGCGGCGGTGGCGGAGAACAGCTCGGCGCCCTTGCCTTCGCCGATCGCCACGGTCAGCTTCTTGACGGCGGTGCGGTTGGCGGCACGGCCGGCACGGTTGCGCTCGCGGCGCTTGATGTTCTGCTTGGCGCGCTTTTCAGCGGACGGATGGTTGGCCACAGGTTCCTCGCTCACATAAGGCGGTCAATTCACTGACGAATCGGCCGATTGGGTCTGGCCGCTTGGGCGACAAAGCGCACACGCGGGGCCGAAAACTTAGCGTCTTTTGCGCGTGACGTCAAGGTGAACCGGCGTCGGCCGCGTTGACGGTCGGCACGTCCTCGCCGCCATACGCGTCAACGCTGGTCGTAACGGCACCGGACATGTCACAGACCCCGCGATCGCAGGTCAGGCTCTGGCCACCCAGCGCTGGGCACGCCGGATCGCCGGCGCAGGCAAAATTTGCGCATTGCCCGCTCGCGCACGCGCCTGACGCACAGGCGGGCGCGGTCGTGCCCGTGCAGGCGTCCGCGAGGTCCGGCACCACGTCGATCGCCGAGTCGGCGCTGCTCTGCCGGCCGAGGTCGTCAGTCACAACCAGCCGCAGCGCGTAGTGGCCAGCCGCGCCAAACGTCCAGGCGAGCGTCGGCAGCGCCTGATCGATGGCAGGAAACGTCGCGATCTCAAAGCGAAAACCGGTAACACGCGCGCCCGGTGCGCCTGGGTCACTGGCTGGCGCGGACGCCGCAGCGGTCGTGCTGGCGTCAAAAACCACTTGTTGACCGACCCGCACCGCCGCCGGATGCCACAGCCCCGCCACCGGCGGCGGCAGCGTGTTGGTCGCCGGCGTCGAACAGGCGCCGACGAGGACGGCAAGCAGCAGTGGATGCAAGAGGTTGACTTTCACGCGACTCCGAATGCGCAGCGGCCGCCCCCAGTCTGTGCGGCGATCGCGGCGCTGTCAAACCACGTGGCCCACCAGATCGTGCTCATGCGCCTGGGTGATGTGCACGCGACGGATCTGCCCGCGACCGACGTCCCGCGGCGCATCGTTGATGTAGACGACGCCGTCGATCTCCGGCGCCTGCCCCGCCAGCCGGCCCTGCAGCAGCAGGTCGGTCTCGTCGCTCAGGCCTTCCACCAGCACGTCGTACTCTTGGCCGATCATCGCCTTGAGCAGCTGCTTGGAAATTCCCGCTTGCAGCCGCATCATTTTGGCCACCCGCGACTTTTTGACCGCCGTCGGCACCTGGTTTTCCAGCCGCGCGCTCAGCGTGCCCTCTTCGCGGCTGTAGGCAAAGCAGCCGGCGCGGTGAAAGCGCTGTTCTTTTACGAAATCAAGCAGTTGCTGAAAATCCGCCTCGCCCTCGCCCGGATGGCCGACAAGGAACGTCGTGCGCAGCGTCAGCCCCGGGATGCGCTGACGCATTTTCGCCAGCAGCGCCTCGATCTCCTTGCGCGTCGTCTTGCGCTTCATCGCCGCCAGCACGCGATCGCTGGCGTGCTGCAGCGGCATGTCCACGTATTTCACGCAGTTATCGGTCTCGGCGATGGCGTCCAGCAGCGCGTCCGAGACGTTGTGCGGGTACGCGTACATCAGCCGCACCCAGCGCAGGCCGTCGACGTGGCCCAGCGCGCGGATCAGCTTGGTCAGCGCCTCCGGGTCGTGGATGTCCTCGCCGTAGTGCGTCAAATCCTGCGCCACCAGGTTGATTTCCACCACGCCGCGCGCCACGAGCTGCCGCGCTTCCGCCACGCAATCCGCCACCGTCCGCGAGCGCTGCACGCCGCGCAGCTTGGGAATGATGCAAAAACTGCAAGCCTGATCGCAGCCTTCGGCGATTTTCAGGTAGGTGGAAAAGCTCTCCGGGGCAATCCAGCGCGGCTCCAGATGGTCGGCGATGTACTCCGGCCGCGGCTTCTTCGCCGTCTGCGCCAGCGCCACGCCGGTCTCGAGACCCAGCCGCTGCGCCAGGTGATCGTACTCGCCGGTGCCCAAAAACACATCGACTTCAGGCAGTTCCGCCGCCAGCTCTTCGGCGTGCCGCTGCGCCAGGCAGCCGGCGACGACAAGCCGCGTGCCCGGCCGCAGCGCCTTGATCTCGGCCAGATCGAGGATCGCGCCGACGCTCTCTTTTTTCGAATCCTCAATGAAAGCACAGGTATTGACGATCAGCAGGTCCGCGTGGCCCGCCTCGCCGGTCAGCTCATAACCCGCCGCTTCGGCCTGGCCGAGCATGATCTCGCTGTCCACGCGGTTTTTCGGACAGCCCAAGGACACCATGTGTACGCGTTTTGGCAGAGCTTGAATCGTCACTTTGGTCTTAGAACTCCTCGGCTTGCGTGCCGAACCAATCGTTGAGGGCGTCCGCGTCGTCGCCTTTGACAAGGCCATCGACGGTCAGATCGTAAAGCTCGTTCCACGCCGTGTCTGGAAAAAAGAACGATTTGCCATTGCCGTAGCTGTGTACCACGCCGCGGCCTTGGCGGTACGCCATGTCGATGAGGTCGGCGCCGTCGACCAAACCACTCAAATTCACGTCGCCCGGCGTGCCGACGACGAACTTGCGCAGCAGCTGCCGCTGCCAATCGCACTTGACGCGCAGCGGCGCCGAGGGCACGGCAAACTCCTGAATTTGCGGGGTATCCGCGAGAGCGTCGATCGCCATCACCACGTCGATCGGCGCATTGCCGATGGTCTCGATGTGCACCGGCAGGTGGAAGCGGTACGGCTTGATCTTCGGGTCGGTCGGCTGCACGACCTGCACGCGCACGCTCCAGGTGCCATCGGCGTGCTGGATCGGCCGCGCCGCGACGTGCGCGTGGATCAAGCCGACGCGGCTGAACCACTGGGTGAAGAACCAGCTGAGGTCCTGACCGGCCGCCTTTTCCACAACCGCGCGCAGCTGCGCCAACGTCGCGTAATCGCGGCCGTATTGCGCGGCATAGGCGGCCAACGCCTGGCTCATGACGGCGTCGCCCACTTCCCGCCGCAGCATGTCCAACACCACGGAACCTTTGTGGTAAATGATGTCCACGTACTTGGCCGCCGCGTACACCGCCGCGGAATTCACCGGCTTGTCGTCGGTGATCGCCACGGTGTAGGCAAAGCTCAGGTTATTCGTGAGGATTTGGCTGCGGTTGGCCAGCGCCGTCTCGGTGTACCAGCAGCTGGAGAACTCGGCCATCGACTCGGACAGGCAGACGTCACCCGCGCCCTGCGGTGCCACAAAGTTGCCCCACCACTGGTGAGCAATCTCGTGTGAAAGCAAGGAGTTTGTCTCTTCCCAGCCTTGGTTGTCCGGCGCGCCGTCAAACACGCTCTCGATGGCGAAGACGCCCATCAGGAACGACTCGCCGCCGCCGAACGTGTCCGCCAACTGGATGAGGTTGAGGTCCGTCCACGGGAATTTGGCCATGTGGCCGCCATAGAACGCCAAGACATCGCTGACGAATTTGCCGATCGTCGCGGCGTTGCCGGAGTACGCGTTGGTGGTAAAGACGCGGATCGGGTCGTTGTCCTGGCTGGCGCCGACGAACATTTTGTAGGGTGCCACCGCAAACGCGTCGTTGTGCTCACTGCGCTCGGGCTGGGTGAAATGCCACAGCAGGCGACCGTCCGGCAGCGTGTCGACGCCTTTGGGCAAGCCCGTCGCCGCCGCAACGTCGGTCGCGGCTGTCTTGATGTGCAGCTTGCAGGTGAACGGCGTGTGGCTGTTGTTGTACGGCAACGCGCCGACGGAGCCCGCCATCCAGCGGTACGTGCCGGACGTGTTGCACTGCAAGAAGCCCTGAAATCCTTGGCCGCACGTCAGCTTGACGACGCGGTGCAGCTTGAGCTGCAGGTCGCTGTCCGGCGTCGCCGGGGCAGGCAACCCGACGGTGTACGAGGAATTGGCGCTGCCGAGGCTGCCGACGCTGGTGACAAGCGGCGCCCCGTCGGGCGTCGTCACCGTCCAGGTCTCGCCGACGTCGCCGTAGAACATCAGCGCGTTCACGCCGCCGTCGGTCACGTGGATGCTCAGCACCGCATCGGTCGTCACCACGCTCGCCGTCGCGTCGAGGTCAACCGTGATGTCCTGGTCCAGCACCGTCCACGCCGTCGCGCCGAGGTTGGCGAAATTCGCCGCCACGAGATAGGCCGCGGCGTCACCCAGCCCCGGCAGCGGCACGCGCGCCTGCGCCGCTTCGCGCTCCTGCCACGCGCGGCGGCGGGCAAAAGCCGTGCCTGGCTGCGGCGGCAGATCCGCACCGGAAAAGAACGCCGGCACGCCCGGCTGCGGCGCCGCGATCGCCGGCAAAGCCAGCAGCGCGGTGGCGACGAGAAACAGCGGCAACGCGCGGCTCATGGCTGCCCCCAGCTGATCTGCAGGCGACCCCAGTCGGTCGGCACGTCGGTGTACGCGCCGTTGCGGGCGACGAGCGAGTTCGGGTCAAAATCCAGCGTTGTCGCGGTCTTTTGCAGCACCGTGAACTCCAGAATCAGCCAGACTTCATGGCTCACCTTGGCGCCCGTCGGCGTGTCGAACGGCGACGGCAGCTTGGAAAACCGGGCGCCGCCCAGCAGGATCCGCCCGGTCGGCGACTCCTTGGCGACGGCGCGCGGCAGGTAGTCCGTCGTGTTGTTGTCGGCGCCCAGCGGCACGCCGTTCGCCTGCAGGGACGCCAGCTGCAGCACCGCCGGGTCATAGTGCAGGTGCCCGGCGATGCCGAACAGATCGGCGAAGTCGTTGATCGCCACCTCGATGTGCACCCGCTGCGTGTCCGTCCAGGATCCGCTGATCGCCACCGCGCCGGTTGTCGCTGTGCCACCAACCGCCAGAAAAACCGGGGTGTCCGCCGCGGAATTCAGTTGCGCGTCACCGTTTTGGCCAACGGCGCCGGCGTCCGCGCTGCCCTGCGCCGGCGGATCCTCGCCACAGGCAACCAGCGCCAACGCCAGCGCCGCGGCTGCGACAACATTTTGAACTTGCATGGGAAGTCCCCTCGCGTTACAGAATGGCGGCGCGCCCTCGTGGCGGGTCGGCGGCCGGCAAAGTAGCGGAGATTCTTGCGGGTCGCAATGCGCCGCACCGTCACGCAGCCGATTGATCCTTTTGCGCCGTGCCGGCAACTGAGTGTGTGAAGTCCGGGCGAGGTGCCTGGCGGCGGGACGCGCGACCAGATGAAGGGACTCAGCATGGCCATCGCACCGGAACGCGACGAACGTCTGGAATCGGACGCCCAGGACCAGGCGCTCGTGCTGGCGTACCAGCGCGGCAATGGTCACGCGCTGAGCGAGCTGTACCGCCGCCATGCCCGGCGCGTGGAATCGGTGGCGCGCAACCTCCTGGGCGCCTCGAGCGAGCTGGAGGACGTCGTTCAGGACGTGTTCATCGAGCTGCAGCGGGCGCTCTACCGCTTCCGCGGCGACTCCCGCTTCACGACCTGGCTGCACCGCATCACCGTCAACGTCGCGCTGCAGTACCTGCGCCGTGGACGCCGCAAAGGCTGGCTGCGCTGGGTCGGGCTGGACAGCGTGATGGAGTCGCAAAGCCGCTCCACGCAAACGGAATCGCGGATCGAAGCGCGGGACACGTGTCGCGCGCTGTACGACGTGCTCGGCACGATTTCCGAGAAAAAGTACGTGGTCTTCGCGCTGTACGAGCTGGAAGGGATGTCCCTGGAAGAGATCGCGACGACGCTGGACATTGGCGTGAATACCGTGAAATCACGGCTGTTTCACGCACGACAGGAAGTTTTCGAAGCC
>CAIPXZ010000175.1 GCA_903869075.1 uncultured Myxococcales bacterium
CGCCGCCGGAACACCGCGAGAGCGCCCGCGCTGAGCCGCCGCCGCCGCGCGTCGTCGCCGCGCCGATCGTCGAGGCGCCCAAGGCGCCGCTGGACACGCCCAAGCCGATGCTCGAGACGCCGCGTGAACAGGCGCCGCCGCTGGTGGCGACGACGCGGACCGAGGCCGATCTGCGCGGCGTCCAGCGCGTCGAGTCGGCCGCGGCGCTGCTGGGGACGCCGGGACTGCAGGATCGCGCGTTCGTAGCGCACGTGCTGCGCGCCGCGGGGCAGGACCTCGAGGTCGATCGCAATCGGCCGTACGCGCCGGCGCTCTACGAGCTGCTGCAGCACAAAGGGCTGCTTGTGGCGCCCGCCGCGGTGCTGCCGGGCGACTTGATTTTCTTCAAGAATACAGAGGATCTCAACAGCAATGGCCGGCCCGATGACGGCGTGACGCTCGTCGGCGTTGTCGAGCGGCTGGACGGCTCGCGCGTCGTGCTCATCGCCCAGCGCGCCGGCAAAGTGCGGCGGCTGGCGGTTGACCCGACGCGGCCGGAGCTCGTGCGGGACGCCCGCGGCGAGGTCGTCAACACGCGGCTTGTGCGCTGGCCGGGTGCCGATGGGCCGCTGACCGCGGGACAGTGCCTCGCCGGTTTCGCCCGGCCGTAGCAGCTTGTCGTCCTGGGTCAAACGGGCACGAACTGCCTGAAATGAATTCAGGCAGTTTCACCCGTTTGCCAGCCCGCTGCCGCGGCACGCTCAGGCAAACCACACAAAAGTCGCGCCGTCGCCGCCTTCGCCCTGGCGTCCGGCGCGAAACCGCTTGACATTCTTGGTAAAGCGAATGGCCTTGCGCGCCGCCTCGCGCATCGCGCCGGTGCCCATGCCGTGGACGATGCACAGCCCCGGCGTGCCGTGCAGCACCGCCTGGTCCAGGGCAACTGCAAGCTTTTCAAGGCCTTCCTCGACGCGCATGCCGCGCAAGTCGATCGTCCGCTCCGGGATCCGCAGCGCCATCGTCTCGTCGTCGACCGGCTCCGGCACCGGCGCCGGCAGGCTCGACTGCGCGACTTTTTGCTGCTGCCGCGGGAGGTCGGCGGGCAGGGCGACGCGCAGCTCGGCAAAACCCACGCTCGTCGACAGCGGCCCCGCCTGCACCTTGGCTTTTTGCCGCACTGCGTCCAGCTCGAGGATCTGCACGACGCGCCCGAGGCCTTGGTGCCACACCAGCCCGTCCGGCCGATTGTGCTGCGGCGTCCAGGGCTTGCGCGTCGGACCCGCTGGCGGCTGGGCCACGCCGTGGCGCAGCTGCGTCAGCTCCGCCTGGCCCTGACTCAGCGCCTTCTGCGCCAGCGCCAACGCCTCGCGGTCCTGCTCCTTCAGCGCGCGCCGCGCCTCGTCCAGCTGCTTTTGCACCTCCGCGACCTGCGCCAGCGCGTCCGCCGCCGCGCGCTCAATCCGCCGATCCGCCGCGGCTTTTTCGCGCTGCCGCTGGTCCTCCAGCATCGCCCGCTGCCGGTCCAGCTGCCGCCGCTGGTCCTCCAGCTCTGCCAGCTGGTTGTGCACCAGCGCCCGCTCCGCCCGCAGCTTGTCCACAAGCTGCGCCGACTCGCCGCCCGCGCCGCCGGCAAGTTCGCGCGCCCGCTCGACAATCACCGGCGCCAGGCCGACCCGCGCCGCCAGCGCCAGCGGGTTGGACGAGCCGAATTCGCCCAGCGCCAGCCGGTACGTCGGCGCCAGCGTCCCCGGGTCCAGCTGGAGCGCGGCATTTTGGAACGCCGGATCGCGCAGCGGCAGCAGCTTGAGCGCTTCAAAGTGCGTCGTCGCCGCGCCGTAAGTGCCCGCCAGGCCAAAAGTTTCGAGGATCGCCGTCGCCAGCGCCGCGCCCGCCA
>CAIPXZ010000176.1 GCA_903869075.1 uncultured Myxococcales bacterium
TCGTCGCGGGCAACTCGCACCGGAAACAGGTACGTGCCCTCCAGCGCGAAGTCGACGCCGATGGCGGCGCGCATGAACAAGCGGAAACCGCGCGAAATCACAGTGCGAATCGCGTTGTTCGGCCGGTTGCCGTAGGTCGACAGCACGATCGGCGCCTGCGCCAGCAGCGGCAGCATCTTGGCGATCTCGGCGGCGGGAATTTGCCCGTCGGCGGCCAGCATACAGAAATAGTCCTTGCTGGACGCGGTGATGCCGGTCTTCAGCCCCGCGCCCATGCCGAGGTTGCGCGCGTGCTGCAGCAGGCGCACGCGCGGCTCCGTCGCGGCGTAACTCCGGACGATTTCCGCGCTTTTGTCGGTGGATCCGTCGTCGACGACCAGAATCTCCCAGTCCGCCAGCTGTGCCCGGCAAAACGCCAGCGCCTCGTCGAGCGTGCGCGGCAACGCCGCCTGCTCGTTCAAGCACAGGTAGACAAGCGAAAGTGACGGCGTGGGCAAGGCTTTTTGACCTAGGGCAAGGAGTCCGGGACCGCAACGGGGACCAAGCTTGACAGCATGCCGGGAATGCCACCAGTGCCCCAGCAAAAAACCGCGCCGTCAAAGCGCAGCGCGCACGCGTGCTGGCCACGGGCGGTGATCTGGACAATGCCCTGTTCCAGGGTGGGCACGACCAAAGGCGCCGCGTTGCCGGCTTTGGTGTTGTTGCCCATCTGGCCAGCCGAGCCGTCGCCCCAGCAGTTGACGGAGCCGCCGATTGTCAGTTCGCAGGTGAAGTCGTCGCCGGCGGCGATCTGCGTCACCAAGCCGCTGCCAGTCGCTGTGCCGCCGGCAAAAGCCGGTACGCCGGGCGTGCCGTTGCCGAGCTGCCCGAGATCGTTGGCGCCCCAACAGCGCATCGGGTACGACGGGATGAGGGCGCAGCCGTGGCGCTTGCCGATGGCGATTTGGCTGGCGCCGCTGACGCCGAGGACTTTCATGGCGCCTGGCGATTGCCCATCGGCGGCGACCCCGCTGTGCCACGCGCCAGCCCACTCGCCCCAGCACCTGACCGTGCCGTCGCTGATCACCGCGCAGGAGTTGTTGCCGCCGACGCCCAAGCCCGTCACCGTGCCGATGCCGGGTCTGGCGATTGCTGCCTGACCGATGGCCATGACGCCGCTTGTCTGGCCGAATTCCGAAGTGCCCCAGCACTTCAGCGTGCCGCCAACTTCCAGCGCGCAGCCGTGGTTCTCGCCGAGGCCGATGGCCTTGAATTTGTTCAGCCCGTCCACAACCGCGAGCGGCGTCGCCGTGAGTTGCTTGCCGCCGAGGTCGACGTCCGCCTGCAGCCACTCGCTGCGGCCCCAGCCGACGGCGCCGACGCTGCTGTCCACCCAGGCGACGTTGAAGCCGTTGCCCGCGCCCATGAGCACGTTCGTCGCCCCGGCGGCGTCGCTTGTGACCATGGCGCGCATCGGCACCCAGGACGCGGCGACGTTGGCGTTGCCCAACTCGTGGTTGGCATTGTCGCCCCAGCAGTGTACGCGGCCTGTGCTTGTGACGGCGCAGGTGTGGTTGTTGCCGGCGACGACGGCGCTGGCCCACGGCTGCACGCATCGGCCGTCCGCGAGGCAGACGCCGCTGGTGCCGCAGCTGACGCCGGTGGGCTCGAGGGCCAACAGGTGGGTGCACACGCCGCCGATGCACGTGTCGTTGTTCGTGCAGCTGTCGCCGTCGTCGCACTTGCTGTACTCGCCGGTCGGGGCGTGGGTGCAGCCGCTCGCACCGCAGGCGTCCAGCGTGCAGACATTCCCGTCGTCGCAGCCGAGCAGCGCGGTCGCCTGGCAGCTGCTGCCAAAGCACGCATCGCCGAGGGTGCAGGCGTTGCCGTCGTCGCAGACCATCGATGGCGTGTGGCTGCAGCTGCCGCCGAGGCACCAGTCGTTCGTGCACGGCGCGCCGTCGTTGCAGCTGTCCAGGGTTGCGCAAGCGTCGGTAGGGTCGCAGCTGGCGGCGCCCCAGCGGTCGGTGCGGGCGAGGATGCCGCTGGGCGGGCTCGACGGCCACGGCGTCGTCAGCGGGCTGCTGGCGCCGGCGAGCCAGAGGCCCTGGGCGTCGCGGTAACCGTGCAACCAGCTGCCGGTGCCGTAGCTGCGCGCGGCGATGACGCCCATGTTGCCGTCGACGCGCCACACGGTCGCCTGGCTGCCGTCGGTGCCGAAGAGCCAGCCGCTGCCGTCGGCTTCCGGCAGCGCGCCAAAGACGAGGCTGCTGGCGCCGATGGCGGGCTTCGCGGAGTAGAGGAACTGGCCGCTGGCGCTGGTGGCGATGAGCAGGGGGCTTGGATCGCCCGGCGCATGGCCGAGGTACCAGACGTGGCCGTCGGCGCGCAGCGCGGCGGACTGGGCGACAAACGGCAAAGGCGCGGCGGGCGAGGTGCGGACAAAGCTGGTGATGGCGCCGGAGTCGGCGAAGGTGGCGCGGAAATAATCGGCGGAGTTCAAAGTGTCGCAGGTGCCGATGAGCACGCCGTCGCGGATCAGCACAGCGGCGCAGGACTCGTTGCCGTCGCCCAAGCTGTGGAACATCGGCTTGTTGCCCGGGTCGATTGTGTAGAACTGGTGGCTGATGGTGGCGCCGGTGTTGACGGCGTCCACCGAGGTGTACCAGCGCGTCAACGGCGCGCCGCCGCCGCTGGGCGTGATGGTCTTGCCAAACGCGGCGCGCGGCGTGCCGCTGTTCCAAAAGTCGGTGTACGGCTGATACAGGTCGGATTGCGTCAGTTGGTCGTTGTCGTCCAGCAGGCCATACCACGGCTGCCACGGCAGCAGGTTGTCGGTCGTGTGGCCGTGGATGAGCACGTCAAAGCCGGTCACCGCCACGTCGTCGATCACCAGGTTGTCCAGCGTCGTGTTTGCCTGCGGCGTGCCAAGCGTCTCCCCGGTCGCGCTCACCCGCTGCGTCACAAGTTGGTACTTCGCCGGCGCGCTCGCAGTCTGTTGCCAGCCAATCGCCAGCCGCGTGCCGTCTTTGCGCGGCACCGCGCCGACCCACGCGCCGATCCCGGTCGGCAGCGGCACCTGCTGCAACCAGCGCGTCACCTGGCCGCCGCACTGCGCGCCCGCGCACGCGTCCGCGCTCGTGCA
>CAIPXZ010000177.1 GCA_903869075.1 uncultured Myxococcales bacterium
AGCAGCAGCACGTCGACACCCTGCGCCAGCTGCGGCATCGCCTCCGCCAAGCTGGCAGCTTCCAGCACCTCGTGGCCATCTGCTCGCAATCGTTCACCAATCGCCCAGCGAATCAGCCGTTCATCGTCCACCACCAGAATCTTTGCGTCCCTCATGGTGCCTCGTCGGGGTGAGTCAATTTCGCCGCCGTCGCCGCGGTCATCGCGCGGCGCACAAGCGCCAGCGCGTCATCGAGCCGGAAGGGCTTGTGCACCAAGGCAAAAGCCCCCAGCGCCACAGCTTCGCGTTCCATGGCTTCCGTGCCGTGCGCGGTCATCACAATGATCTGCGTGTCCGGCTGCTTGGCGTGGAATTCGGCCAGTAATTCCATGCCATTGCCGTCGGGCAGCCGAACGTCCAGCAGCGCGACGTCCACCGCGGGGGCGAAAGCCGCGCGCGCCGAAGCCGCGTCCGGCGCCTCCACTACGGCAACCCCCTCTTTGATGAGTAGGTTCCGGATCGCCCAGCGAATCAGGAATTCGTCCTCGACGACGAGGACCGTCTGCAGCGATTGCACCGCAGAGCGCTGGCCCCGATCGGCGGATGACGGATTCATGACACGGCCTTGCTCCCAACCCGGTCCGATCAAGTGACACACCGCGGGCCCGGGTGTCAAATGCGCCGCGAGGCGTGCCGCCTCCGCTGCGAGACCGCCTTGATGACTCCGACCGCGCCGCGCTTCGATTGGCTGCAGTCTTCGTGGATCTCGCTGGCCACCCTGACCGTGCTGTTCATCGCGGACTCGCTGCACGCCACGCACCTGACCCCGGCTTTGCTGTACCCGATCGCCTGTCTGGCGACGATTGGCGCCGCCGATGCCCGTCTGCCGCATCGGATCGCGTTGCTGGCGACGCTGTTTGTCGTGATTGGCCGGTTCCTGCCGCGCGGTGAGGCGCTGCCGACGATCGACCTGACCAACCGCATGATCAGCGTTGCGGCGCTGTGGGGGACTGTCGCCGTCGTCCGCCACCTGCGGCAATATCAGGCGCAGCTGCAGGAAGAAGAGGCGATCGCGCGCGTGGCGGTAGCCGAACGGGCGCGGTCGGAGCATCGGCTGGAGCTGTCGCTGCATGAGCTGCACGAGATGAAGGTGGCCCTGGACCAGTCGAGCATCGTTTCGACAACCGACACCAAGGGGCGCATCGTCTACGTCAACGACAAATTCTGCGAAATCAGCGGGTTCAGACGCGAGGAGCTGATCGGCCGCGATCACCGCCTCATCAACTCCGGACTGCACCCCAAAACGTTCTTCGCGACCCTGTGGCAGACCGTGGCTCGCGGCGAAACGTGGCGCGGCGAGGTGCGCAACCGCAACAAGAACGGCCAGTTCTGGTGGGCCGACTCGACCGTCGTGCCGTTGCTGGACGCCGACAATTTCCCCAAGCAATACGTAGCGATCCGCACCGACGTGACAGCCCGCAAGGATGCAGAGGCGCGGCTGCTGGAGCAGGCTTCGCTGGCGCGGCTGGGGGAGATGGCCTCGGTCGTGGCCCACGAGGTCCGCAACCCGCTCGCCGGTGTCGCCGGGGCGCTGCAGATCCTGCACGAGCGCATGGCGCCAAGTTCGGAAGAGCGACTGATCATGGGTGAAGTGCTGGAGCGCGTGGAGCATTTGAACGGCAGCTTGACCGACCTCTTGCTCTACGCCCGCCCGCGCCCGGCCACGCGCACGCGCACCGATCTGCACGCCTTGCTCGGCGACGTCGCCGCCACCACGCGCGCTGACCCGCGCTTCGCCGGCATCGAGGTCGACGTCGACGCCGGTGAAGTCACTTGCGACGTCGATCCAGACCTGGTGCGGAGCGCTGTGTTCAACCTCGCCCTGAACGCCGCACAGGCCTTGAAGAACCGCGGCCACATCCGCCTCCACGCGGAGCGCAGCAGCGAGGCGTGCCAAATCAGCGTACAGGACGACGGCCCCGGCATCGATGCCGCCATCCGCGACCGCATCTTTGAACCGTTCTTCACCACCAAAGCGCGCGGCACCGGGCTTGGCTTGGCCATCGTCAAACGCGTTGCGGAGCAGCACGGCGGGACCGTGCGCATCAGTTCTCCGGCAGAGGGCGGTACTGTGGCTCAACTGGATCTCCCCGCGCGGCCGATTACGACGCAGTAGCGGTCAGGTCTGACGCCGTCGGCGTCCGCGTCACTGGCGGCAGCGTCACCACCGTGGCGTGCTGTCGGGCGTGCAAGAAGCGGTCCAGCCGCTCCGGCGTGCCCAGGTCGGACCAGCCACACGGCTCCACCGTCGCCACCCACAGCGCGTCGGGCAGCTGCGACAGGACGTCGCGCGAAAAATCGCTGACTGGCACCAGATCATAGAACCGCGCCAAGCACTCCGGCTCAAAGCCGCGGTCGCTGTGCAACTGCGCGATCGCCAAGGAGAACAGCGCCGGCTGCGCTTCCGCCACGAGCGCCAGCAGCGCGCCGAGCCGCGCCGTCATCACAAAGCTGGACCACACGCCGCCGTTCGCGCGCAGGGTCTTGGCCACCGCCTCGCTCGGTTTTTCGACAAAGCACGAAACGCGGTGCAGGCTGCCATCGCGCCGCAGCGCCGGACCGGGGACGATCCAGCCGTAGTCCGCGTCGTCGCCATCGGGGACCATGCCAAGCACGATGACCAAGCCGTGGCGCGACTCATCGATGCTGTCCAGCAGCCGCCAGCGGAACAGCGACTCGTCGATCACCCCGTGATCCGCCGGCACCACAACCACATGCGCGTGCGGATCGCGCAGGCGGATGTGCATGAGCGCCAGCAGCAGCCCCATCGTCGTGCCGCGGTTCGCGGGCTGCACGAGGATGTTGGCGTCCGGCACGTCATGGCGCTGCGAGTGCCAATGCGGCGCGTGGTGCGCGGCGACGACGACGACCGTGCGCTGCGGCGCGGCGATCGGCTCCAGCCGGTCCAGCGTCGTCTCGAGCAGCGTCCGCTCCGTCGCGAGCCGGCAATACTGCTTGGGCACCACCTGACCGTTGGCCCGACGCGTGCGCGTGGCAAGCCGCGTGCCATCACCGCCGGCCAAAACGACCGCCCAGACATCAGGCATCTTCTCCGCTTGCCGCCGTGACGTCCCCATGGCCCCTCCCGCCGCGCCACCGATCCAAAGTAACGCTACGCCGCACCGATCCACGATTCGTGCCAACTGCCAGAATTTCTGAATTCGCCAGTATTCCTCGACTTTCCGTGGATCGGCTCGCGGATCATGCCACGCGGGTGGGGAATTTTGCGCAGTGCGGATCGGCGAAATCCCCAAGCGATCCTCGCACCTCGGCGGCAACTGTGGCTGCGGCGATTTCCGCGGCGCAGCGGTGCCGATTCCACACGCGTGGCGCGGCAGACCCCGCCGCCGGTGGGGCGGCCAACGCGCCATCTCCGCCCAGCGCCATGGCTTTTTGGCGTGGCGCCGCAACTCGGCACGGCCTTTGCACGGGCTGCCGGGCCAACCGCGCGACGCGGCGTTCTACGGCGAGCCCTCTCCTGCTGTCGATCAGCAGGTCAGGTCCCGTCGTCTTTTGGTCCGGAGGCCCACCATGTTTGGATCCTGTCAGCAACTTGTGCACCGACTCGCGTTGGCGCTGACGTTGCTCGTGCCGTTGGGGTTGCAGTCCTGCGGCTCGAACAGCGCGGGCAGCGCGACCGAGGTCATCGCCATTCGTCTCACGCCCGAGCACGCGGTCGTGCATCCGGGCGACAAGCAGGCGTTTGCCATCGCCCAGACTTGGTCGGATGGCAGCGCGTCCACAGCCCTCGCCAGCGACGCGGCGTGGGCCAGCAGCGATGCCGCCATCGCGACCGTGGACAGCAACGGCAAGGCCACGGCGCTCCAGACAGGCACAGCGACGATCTCCGCGTCGATCAACGGCAAAGTGGCGACCGCCACGCTGGAGAGCGTGCAAAAGCAAGCGGTTGCGCTGCATGTGACGCCCAAGGTCGCGTCCTTGGCGGTCGGTGGCCACCAGCAGCTCGTCGCCACGGCTGTGTTTGACGACGGTTCTTCCGCCGATGTCTCCGCGCAGGCGCAGTGGGTCAGCGGTGACACGAACCTCGCGACTGTCGACAACGCCGGCATGGTGACGGGCGTCAACGGCGGCCAGGTCGCGATTACCGCGACGCTTGGCGCGCTGGATGACGTGATGGCGATTACGGTGACGCAGGCGACGATCGTGTCGTTGGTACTGGAGCCGGCGCATCAGGACGTCGCGGTCGGCGGCGTCGTGCAGGTCAACGCGTTTGCCATCTACACTTTTGGCCCGCGCGTGGACGTGACAACGCAGGTCACATGGACGACGACCGACACCACGCTGGCGACAATCAACACATCTGGCCAGATCAGCGGCCTCGCCGAGGGCACCGTCGGCATCCATGCGAAGCTCGGCAGCCTCACGGCGTCGGCGACGGTCGACGTGCGCGCCCGCAAGCTCGTGGCGATTCAGGTGACGCCAGCGCTGGCGACGGTCGCGATCGGCGGCACACAGGCGTACGTCGCCACCGGCAACTACGACGACGGCACGACCAACGACCTGACCGCCACAGCGCAATGGGTCTCGACCGATCCGGCCGCGGTCAGCGTCGACGCCACCGGCCTCGCCAAGGGCCTCATCGGCGGCAGTGCCGTCGAAATTCACGCCACCTTCGCCGGCCACACCGGCACGGCAAGCTTGATCGTCTCGGCGGCGAGCATCGCCTCGGTCGCGCTCACGCCGTCGACCGCCAGCATCGCCAAAGGCCTCACGCAGGGCTTCCAGGCGACCGCCACGCTGACGGACGGCACGCTGCTCGACGTCACGCTGCAGGCAACTTGGACCTCGAACAACCCAGCGATCGCCACCGTCAACAGCCAGGGCCACGCGCTCGGCGTCGCCACCGGCAGCTGCGCGATCCTCGCGACCGTCAACGGCGTCGCCGGCAGCGCCAGCCTGACCGTGACAAACGCGACGGTGACCTCGGTGCTCATCAACCCGTCCGTCGCCACCGGCTTTGTCGGCGGCCCCGCGATCCCGTTCGCCGCGCAGGCGAGCTACAGCGACGCGACCTACGCCGACGTCACCGCGCAGGCGACCTGGTCCAGCTCGGACCCGAGCGTTGTCGTCGTCAACGGCCTGGGCCAAGCGAGCGCCTTGGCGCAGGGAACGGCGCAGATTAGCGCTAAATTCCAAGGCGTTACATCCAATGCGGCGCTCGTCGCCATCGGCCCCGCGGTCGTCTCATCGCTGCAAATCCTGCCGGCGAACGCGACGATCGCCAAGGGCACGAATCAGGCTTTCAAGGCCCAGGCCACGCTGAGTGACGGCAGCAAAGCGGACATGACCTCGCTCGTGGCGTGGCAGTCCTCCGACCTGACCGTGGCGACGGTGACGGGCGCCGGCGTTGTCTACGCGCTCAAGACGGGCAACGTGACGCTGAGCGCGACGTTCCAGGGCAAGACGGCGCAGGCGGCGCTGTCGGTGTCGCCGGCAGTCCTTGTCAGCCTCGCCATTTCACCGGCGTCGGGCGCGCCGCTGCAGATTGGCGCTACGCGGCAGTTCACGGCGCTCGGCACGTACAGCGACAACTCCTCGCAAGTCCTGACGGATCTTGTCAGCTGGACATGCTCAGACGCGGCCAAGCTCACCGTCTCCAACGCCGCGGGCAGCCACGGCTTGGCGCTGGCGCTCGCCGCTGGCTCGGTCAACGTTGCGGCAACGCTGGGCGACGTCGCGGCGCCGCTTGTGCCGGTCGTGGTGCAGACCAAGTCGCTCGTCGCCGTGCAGGTCACGCCGGCGCTGGCAACCGTGGCGATCGGCGGCACGCAAGCCTTTCTGGCGATGGCCAATTTTGACGACGGCTCCAACCTCGACGTCACGCAGCTCGCCACCTGGACGAGCGCGGACAGCAGCGCGGTGACGGTCGACAACAACGGCAACGCCAAGGGCATCACCGGCGGCAAGACCGTCTTGATTCAGGCCAAATACTTGAACAAGCAAGGCGCGGCGTCGCTCGTCGTCTCCGCGGCGACGGTGGAATCGATCGCCCTGAATCCGGCGCAGATCGCGCTCGCCAAAGGCCAGAGCCAGGTCTTCCAGGCCACGGCGACGATGACGGACGGCACCCTGCTCGACGTCACCGCGCAGGCAACGTGGAATTCCAGCAACGACGCGCTGGCGACAGTCGATGCGCTCGGCCACGTCCTGGCCGTCGGCGTCGGCAAGGCGAACATCACCGCGGCTTTTGGCGGCAAGAGCGGCATGGCGCCTGTGACCGTGACCAACGCCATCGTCACGTCCGTCCAGGTCAGCCCGAGCACGACCAACACCTTTGTCGGCGGGCCAATCGTCGCGTTCGTCGCCACCGCGAGCTTCAGCGACCTCACCTCGGCCGACGTCACCGCGCAGTCGTCGTGGCAGAGCAGCAACCCGGCGGTCGCCAGCATCGGCAGCGCCGGGCGGGCGACCGCGCTAACCATCGGCACGACGCAGATCGTCGCAACGTACCAGGGCATGGCGTCCGCGCCAGCGAACCTGGCCGTGGGCCCCGCGGTCGTTGTCGGCTTGGAAGTCCTGCCGCCGGCGGCGACGATCGCCAAAGGCACAACGCAGGCGTTTCAGGCGCTGGCCACGCTCAGCGACGGCAGCAAGACGGACATGAGCGTGGTGGTCAGTTGGCAGTCGTCCAATCTGGCGCTGGCGACGGTGTCGGGCACGGGCGTGGCTTCCGGCCTCTCGCCTGGCGCGGTGACGCTGACGGCAACCTTGGACGGCAAGTACGCGACATCCACGCTGACGGTCTCGCCGGCGACGCTGACGAGCCTGGAGATCGCTCCGGCGGTCGCTTCGGCATTGCCGCTCAACGCGACGCGGCCTTACCGCGCCATCGGCACCTATAGCGACAAGACGACGCAGGACGTCACCGATCAGGTCATCTGGCAGACGAGCAACGCCGCCCAGCTCGCAGTGTCCAACGCCGTCGGCAGCCATGGCGTCGTCACGGCGCTGGCGGAAGGCACGCCGACGCTGTGGTGCTCCGCCGGCAACGTTGTCGCGCCGTCGGTGCAGATCACAATCAACACGGCGATCCAGCTCGCGTCCATCACGTTGTGGCCGTCCAGCGCCACGCTCGTCGCTGGCCAGGCGCAAAAGTTCGTCGCCACCGGCCACTACAGCGACGGCAGCGCGTTTGACGTGACCGACAGCGCGATCTGGGACGTCACCGACGACAACGGCGCCAACATCGCGGGCTTCGCCAGTGTTTCCAGTGGCTTGGCCGCGGCGCTGCAGTCCACGGCCAACATCACCGGCGGCATCGTCCACATCAAGGCGCACATCGGCGCGGTCTCGACGTTCGCGCCGCTGACCATCAAGGCCAGCGTCATCACGGGCATGACGGTCGCCTGCGACGCGCCGCTCAGCTGCCTGCCCAGCGGCATCGGCTACCAGATTTCCTGTGTCGCCACGGCCAATTTTGACGACAACACCACCGGCGACGTCACGACTACCGCAACCTGGTCATCGAGCGCCACGGGCGTCGCGACGACGCCGGTCCTCATCGACGGCCGCGCCTGGACGACGATCGTCGGCAACGGCAACGCCGTCCTCAGCGCCGCGCAGGGCGGCAAAGCCTCGGCAAGCTCGCCGGCCAGCACGGTGTATGGCGCCGCGCTCACGCTCAACGCCATCACGGTCAGCCCGCCGGTGACGACGCGTGCCAAGGGATTCACCCAGCAATATCAAGCCTCTGGCCTGTTCACCGGCGGCGGCTGCGAGCCAACAACGCGCGACCTCACGCGGCTTGTGACCTGGTCCAGCAGCATCCCAGCGGTGGCGCCTATCAGCAACGCCGCCGGCGCCAAGGGTCTCGCCACCGCGGCGACGCCTGGCACGACGACGGTCACCGCCATGCTCGGCCTCACGTCCGGCGCGGCGCAGCTGGTCGTTTCAACAGCGTGCCTGCAGCAGGTGCGCATCGAGCAGGTCAACCCGGTGTGGCCGTCGAAGGTGCAGGTGCCGCTGTCGGTCGTCGGCTATTACAGCGACGCGCCGCAGACGCCGGCGCCGATCCAGCCCGGCGCGCTCGGCGCGTGGTCGTCCAGCAGCGTAAACCCCAGCAACTGGATGTTGTCGATCGGCAACACCTCCCCGGGCGTGCTGACGTTCTCCGTGCTGACCGGCGCGTGCAGTGAAGCCGTCAGTGACAGCACGACCGTGTCCGTCGATGCCACCGCCCTGCCCACCGCGCTGGCGCTGGCACCCGCGAGCGCGCAAATCACCAAAGGCGCGTACCAGGAATTCGCGGCGACGGCGACCTATGAGCTCTACGGCGCTTTCAACGTCAGCGCGTACTGCGGCTGGAGCGTGGCGCCGCAGATCGGCCTGAGCTGGGGCGCGCAGGCGGCCGGGCTGCTGGAACGGTTCCAGCACCAGGGCATCACGTCGGGCGCGACGATGGTCGGCGCGGCGTACAAAAACTTGAGCGCGACTGCGAACTTGCTGGTCAGCGGCTCGACCGTCAACAAGGTCGAGATCATGGAGACGACGCCGGCGCTGCCGCAGCTCGGTGTGCCGGTCGGCCTGAACCTGCGGTTTCGCGCGCGCGTCACGTGGTCGGATGGTTCGTACGCCGACAACCCGTCGGGCTTGGGCTTCTTCAGCTCTGACCCGGCGAAGCTGGCTTTCCAAGCCGGTAACCTCGCGCGCACGCTGGCGCCGTCCAACGGCACCGACCCGACCGTCACCGCGACCTACGACGGCGTCTCGAGCGCGGCGCTGCCGGTCAAGGTGTCGACAGCGACGCTTGTAAATCTGCAGTTCAGCGCGCCGAGCGGGAGCGCAATGCCGCGCAACGCCGTGATGCCGCTGACCGTCACCGGCGTCTACAGCGACGGCAGCAGCTTCGACGTCTCGCCGCTCCTCTCGGCGGGCAGCGGCAACGCCGCGGTGGTGCAGGTGGCGATCGCCGCGACGGGCGTCACGCTGACGTCGTTCTCAGCGACGACGACGCAGCCGGTGAAGATCACGTTCATGAAGGACACGATCAGCCGCGACTTCTTCATCGCGGTCTCCGGCGCGTGCCTCGCGGCGCTCAACCTGACGCCGGTCGTCGGCTCGATGGCGGTCGGCCAGCAGGTCGACTTCATCGCCAAGGCGACGGACACCGGCGGCAGTGACGTCAACGTCTCGGCGCTCCCGGGCGTGGCGTGGTCGGAGAGCAACGCGACGCTGCTGAACCTCGGCAACGTCGCCGGTCCGGCCCGGCGCTACCGCGCGCTGGCCAAGGGCACGAGCCCGCTGACCGTCAGCTTCACCAGCCAAAATGTCTGCGCGGGCGGCAGCTTGACCAACCACACGCTCACGACGACCGCGCCGGTCGCCGTGACGGACGCGACGGCGGTGTCAGTGCAGATCCTGCCGCAGCCCACGTTTGGCCAGACCGCGCGGCGCATTCCGCTCGGCCAGGCGGTGCAGTTCCGCGCGATGGCGACGCTGACCGATGGCCAGGTCGTCGACGCCTCCAGCGGTTCCGGCACGACGTGGAGCACGCAGAAGCCGGCGTTCGCGACGGTTTCCAACAGCGGCCTGTTGTCGGCCCAAGGCGTCGGCCTGACGATCCTGACGGCGACGACGGCGAACGGCAAGAGCGCGGATTTGTTGGTGGATGTCCAGGATTGCGGCGCGCCCGCGGTCAGCATCGCCAGCAACAGCGGTGGCAAGCTGCCAATTGGCGCGTCGCGGCAGTACACGGTGTCGGCGCTCTACGGCGCGCCGGCGGGCTGCACGGCCAGCGGCTCGGAGCGACTGTTTGACGTGACGGCGACGGCGCAGTTCACGTCGTCGGATCCGACCGTCGCCTCGGTGTCGAGCGGCGGTGACCAGGCCGGCAAGGCGCTGGCGCTGGCGGCGGGTACGGTGCAGGTCGCGGCGTACTACCTGGGCGTGCTGTCCAACGCGCTGAATCTCAACGTGGTGGCGGTGACGCTGGAGCACCTCTACATCAACGCGGCGTCGGGCACGTACAAGAATGGCCAGTTCGACGTCGCCGTCACGGCGCAGTACACCGATGGCGGCTCGGGCCACTGGAACATGGCGCCGCCGGCGCTGGTGTGGAACATCTTCGACCCGACGGTGATCTCCATCGACAACGGCACCGTCACGGGCCTGAAGCCCGGCGCGACACAGTATTTCGCCCAGGCCGGGCCGATCGTCTCCAACAGCTTGAATGTGCAGGTCTCTGGCGCGTGCGTTCAGAGCGTGCAGCTGAAGGTGCCGGCGGGCAACGTGACTTGGCCGACCGGCGTGCCGTTCGCGATGCAGGTCGCGTGCACGACGTCGGACAACAGCGTGATGGCGTGCCATCCGGACTACTATTCGGATGACCCGAACCACGTCATCGATGAGGGGACCAATTTCCAGGCCAATGGCGTCGGCCATGTGGCGCTGGGGGCGACGCCGGGCAAGACCGCGACGCTGCGGGCCACCGTCCCGCAGTCCCACGGTGGCTGTGCCGGTGCGCCGGTCCAGAGTACGGCGGTCGTGACGGTGGGTTCGGCGGTGCTGTATTCGCTCGATCTGTCGCCGACCGCGACGGCGATCGCGCGGGGCCTCAACGCCGTCTTCACCGCCAGCGGCAACTTCGCCGCGGGCACGGGCGCGGGCGCCTACGACATGACGTCGATGGTCAGCTACGCGTCGAACAACCCCAGCATCGCGTGGGCGCTGAACGACGGCCACGGCACGGTGCGGGCCGGCAACACCGACGGCTTGGCGCTCATCTCGGTCGCGTTCCAAGGGATTACCAGCAAATTCGCGTCATTGACCGTCAGCGGCAAGACACCGGACGCGCTGTTCGTCCTGTCGGAGCCCAACCTGGTCAACGGCACGATCGCGACGGCGACCTATCCGATCGGCGGCTATCACCTGCAATTGTCAGCGCTTGCCCACTATTCGGATGGCACATGGGGCGATGTCAGCCCGTCGGTGACGTGGTCGCTCAAGCCGACCGTGCTTGCCGACGCGGGCGTTGACGGCAACGGCGTGTACACCACGGCGAGCGTCGCCGGCGATCAGGTTGTCGTCGCCACGCTGGACACACTGACGCGGGAGTTCACGGTCCACAACGTCTCAGGAACGTTGGTCAATCTCACCGTGACCAACGTCGCGGGGGGCGCGCCGGCGACGACGATTCCCAAGGGTCTGACGGAGCAATACATGGCGACGTTCAAGCTCTCAGGCGGCACGCAGGCGGGTCCGTATTGGAGCGGCAGCAACTTCGCATGGGCGACCGGCGACACGACGCTGGCGTCGGTGGCGATCGGCGGCAGCTACCACCAGGTCGCGGTGTTGCACGCGCTCGCGCTGGGCACGACGAGCCTGAGCGCGCAGGTGGGCACGAGCTCAAGCGGCCCGCTGGCGATCACGATGACCGACACCGTGCCGGTATCGCTTGTCTGCCAGCCGGACGCGACGGTGGTGACCGCCGGCAGCCGCATCCAGCTCCGGGCGATCGCGACAATGGCCGACGCCTCGACAAATGACGTCAGCGGCTCGGTCGATTGGGACCATCCGGTGACGGCGTTGCTGAGCATCGACCCGGTTGGTTTGGCGACGGCGCTGTTGGCGGGTAACGTGGCGGTGAAGCCGCAGCTCGGCAACCTCGTGTCGACCAACGCCTGCGCGGTGACGGTGACGGCGCCGTAGCCGCGCCGGTTGGCGGCTGGGAAGCCTCGGTGGCCTGACCAACCACCGGGGCTTTCTGGCGTTTTGCGGCACCTTCAGGCCCAGCCAGCGGCGTCGCCGCGGCAGCCGCTGAGGACCCGGTCGCCCGCCAAAGCGCAGCGGTGAGCGGAGTGCGGGATTCCCCCCACAGCGCCGCGGCGAATTACCCACCGGCGGCGCCGCCTTGCGTTGCAGCCTCGAAGGCGAAACCGCAAGAACTTGATTTCAAGACATTTTTCACGACGTCCTCGGTTGGCATGGCTCTTGCAATACCTCGGAGCGCTGGTGCAGACGCACTGGCGTCGACGCCGGGGGACGGCGCGTCACAGTTGGCAAGTCGCACAACGACGAGTTTCGCAGTGAGTAAGGAGTCATTATGAAGAACCTGAGCTTGGCCATTCAGCGCTTTGTGAACGAAGAAGACGGCGTGACCGCGATTGAGTATGGCCTGCTCGCGGCGCTCGTGGGCGTGGCGGTCATCACGGCGGCCGCGCTGTTGGGCACCAATATCGCGAGCCTGTTCACCTCGATCGCCAACAAGCTGGGCGGCGTCAAGGTCCCCTAGTTCCTGAGTCTCCCGCGCCCCGCGGTCTGGTCCGCCAGGCCGCCTCAGGGTGATGGTCGGTTCAGGTCGCGGCAGATGCCGCCGCTGGCCGTGTTGGCCAGCGGCTGGCCCTGCCCGGGGCGGTCGCTCCGGCGTTTTCGGAGGATGCCATGACCAGCCCAGAGGCGCTCAACGCGCTCCCGCAAGGGGCCCTTGGACTGCTCGCCGGATTTCTGGCGGTGGCCGTGTGGCAGGATTGCCGCACGCGCCGCATCCCGAATCGCTTGATACTTCTCGGCATTTTGACGGGACTGGCGCTCAATGCGCTGTTGCCGCTGGCGCTTGGCCAAGCGGTGGCGCGACCGGGCGTGCTCGGTCTGATGCCGGCGCTGGCTGGCGCCGGGCTGGGTCTCGCTGTGTTTTTGCCGCTGTATGCACTGCGCACGCTGGGCGCCGGCGACGTCAAGCTGCTGGCGATGGTTGGCGCGTTCGTCGGCCCGCAGGCGGTGCTCGGCGTGACGGTGGCGACGCTCGTCGCGGGTGGCGTGCTCGCGCTGGCGTTCGCGCTGCGCGCGCGGATCCTCGGTCCAGTCCTGCACAACGTCGCAGCCATCGTCCAGAACGGGCTGCGAGCGGCTGCGGCGGGCGCGCTGCCGACAGTGGCGCCGCTGTCACAATCTCTGGCCAAGCTGCCGTATTCGCTGGCGATTGCCGCGGGGACGGTGGGCTATCTCACCTGGCAGCACTGCGCGACGCCGGGGCGGTTGTAGGGGCGCACGTGCGCGTCGGCCAAACGGGTGAACATCATGCGGTCGCGAAAGCCAGGGCGGAAGACAAGTGAACGTGGCGTCGCGACAGTGGAATTCGCGCTCGTCGCGATGATTTTCTTCACGGTTTTCTTCTCGGTCATCGACTTCAGCTACCTGCTGTTCGTCAACCTGACCATGCAGCACGCGGTCCGCGAGGGCGCGCGCTACGCCGTCACCGGCCGCTCAGACATCGACCCGTCGCCCGATCCCGGCAATCCTGGCCAGAGCCGGTACGACGCGGCGATCGAAGAAATGCGGCAAAGTTCCATGGGCTTGTGGGACTCCGTCTCACCGGTCGTGACGTTCCGAATCGTCGATGACGGCGGCGCGATCGTCAACCTGCCGGCCAATTCCGCCGGCGCGCCCAACGAGATCCTCATCATCGGACTGCATTGCACAACGGCGACGCTGACGCCGTTCACGGCGCCATTCTTCGCCGGCGGCAAGTACCAGTTCGACGTCAGCGCGACAATGCGCACGGAGACCTACAAATGAGGCACGGTCGCTTTCGCCAATTTGCCGCCGACCAGCGCGGCTCGAGCCTCATCGAGCTGGCGCTGATCCTGCCGATCCTGTTGACGCTGGTGATGGGCGTGATCGACCTCGGTCGCGCCATTCAATTCAGCAATATTCTCGCGAACATGAGCCGTGAGGGGGCCAACCTCGCGGCCCGCAGCTCGGAGGACCCGCAGTACATCATCAACGCGCTGGCCTCGACCGCGGCGCCATTGGCGATGACGACCTCCGGCCGAATCTTCATCACCTGGGTCATCGGTACCAAGACGGACCCGACGTGCACGAGCAACTGCACCGTGCAGACCCACGTGACCGCCCAATCGCGCTCGGCCAGCGGTGACGCCACGTTGAGCAGCCTCGTCTACAGCTGTCCGTCCTGGGGCGGCAGCGGGGCCTGCAGCGTGCCAAGCCCGCAACCGCTTGTTTCCATAGGCATGACGCTGAAGGACGGCGAGCAGGTGCGCATCGTGGAGACCGCGTACCACTTCACGCCGATGGCCGGCTACGTGATGGTCGGTACGCAAACGCTGTACTCCAAGACCGTCCTGTGAACGGCCTGCAGGTGACGGAGGGGACCATGAGAGCTCAAGCACGTCGCGGCGAACGCGGACAAATTGCTGTTATCGTTGCGCTTTCATTGGTTGCATTCATCGCCCTCATCGGCCTGGCGATCGATGCCGGGCGTGCGTACGGCGTCAAAGCCAAGCTCAATGCCGGCGTCGATGCCGCAGCGATCGCCGCCGCCCGCGCGCTTTCGGAGGGCGCTGACGACGCTGCCCGCATGGCGAACGCCCAGGACGCGGCGACGCGCTACTTCACCATCAACTTCCCGAGCGGCTATCTGGGCGCCAACCCCGGCACGGTCAGCACCACGGCGCAGCACGACGCCACGGGCTACTGGCGCGTCACCGTCACCGGCACCGCGGTCATGCCCACGACGTTTCTGCAGCTCCTCTCCACGAGCACCAGGAGCGTGACGGTGACAGCCAGCGGTCAGGCCATTCGCCGCGACGTGGACCTCATGATGGTGCTGGACGTCTCCGGCTCGCTCGGGCCGCCGACCAGCCCTTCAGACACCATGACCAAGCTCAAAGCCGCTGCAATCACTGGCTTTGTTGAGCGATTTGCCGCGGCACCTGGCGGCGATCGTGTTGGCCTCGTCAGCTTTGCGTCCGGCGCCGTGCTGGACGTGGCCATCAACAAGGACGCCAACCGCGGCTTCGTCAAAACCGGCGCGGGCGGCACCGGGGTCGAGGACCGGATCAACGCCCTCACCGTCTCCGGCAGCACCGCGCAAGCCGAGGGCATGCGCCGCGCGGTCGATGAACTCAACGCCGTCCCCGTCGCGCTCCGCTCCAGCCTGCGCGTCATCTTGCTCTTCAGCGACGGTGCCCCCAACGACGTCTCCGCGACCTTCCGCCGCGGCGCCGCCGGTCCCAACGTGACGGGCGACCTGTACTCCGAGACGGATCCGCCCGCCACCACGCCCGCCGACCGCCTGTACAGCAACACCCAGCGCGACAACCTCACCGGCACGTACGACGACATCGCCAACATCCCTGCCACCGGCTTGGGAGGCATCGCTTTGACCGGCGCGCGTACCCTCACCGCCGGCGCGCCGTACCAAAACACCCGCTGCAACGTCAACAAAGCCGCGCGCAACATGATCGAGAACATCGCCGCCACGGCGCGCGGCCAGAACATCATCGTCTACACAATCGGCCTCGGCGCGCGCTTGAACAGCTCCGAGATCACGTTCTGTGGCTACGGCGTCAACGAATACGGCGGCAGCATCCTCAAGCGCCTCGCCAACGACGTCGGCGCCGACACGCATTCCGACGCAACGCCCACCGGCCGCTACTGCCACGCCGACAGCGCGGACGACCTCAACTCCTGCTTCAGCGACATCGCCAGTGAAGTCCTGCGTTTGGCGATGTGAGCAGCCGCTCCCGCCTGCGCCCGCTCGCGCGCGCGTGCCCTCCGGTACGCGCGCGCGTTTGCGTTGTGGGGCAGTCCGCAACCGCGTCGGTGAGCGGTGGGGAAATTTTCCCACCCCGGTGCGGTGCTTTCCTCCTCAACGCCCATCCGCGCGCACCGCGGCCATCATCTCCTGGCAAAACCACTGTATAATTGGTGACTTTTGCCGCTCTCAAGGGTTGGCACGCTTCTTGCTTACTGTTTGGCATGCCGGTGCGCCCTGCAGCGGTGTGACGAGGCAGCGCTCTTTCAGCCCAACGACCGGTGCGACCGGGGCCAACAGGCCGATGTTGGGAGAAAGCCAGTCCGTCACCCGAGTCGTCCCGCCAGAACGGCAAACGCGCCACACAGACGGGGCCCGAAGCGGTGCCGCACCTCCGACACCAAGGGGAATCCGAGATGAAGAGCCCAAGGGCCATTGTGATGATTGTCGTGTCCATTGCGATCGGCCTCGGCGCGGTGATTCTCGCCTCGCGCTGGGTCTCGCAACAGGCACCGCTGCCGACCACGCAGATTCTGGTTGCCACCGGCGATTTGGAGCTCGGCACGCGTTTGACTCCCCTCATGTACAAGCTGGCGGACTGGCCCAAGGCCACAGTCCTGGCGGGCGCGATCCACGAGCCCAGGGTGCTGGAGGATCGGGTGCTGAACACGAGCCTGCAGCGCGGTGAGCCGATCCTCGAGTCCAAGCTCGCGCCGGTCGGCAGCATCGGCGGCTTGTCGGCAGTCATTGCCAGCGGCAAAAGGGCGATGACGGTGCGCGTCAATGACGTCGTGGGTGTTGCCGGCTTCGCCCTGCCGGGCAACTACGTGGATATCGTCGTGAACACCGACGACGACTCGGCCAAGGCCGAGGGCAAGAGCCACAGCGTCTCGAAAATCGTGCTGCAGCACATCCTGGTGTTGGCGGTCGCGCAGGTCGCAAGCCGCGATGACACCAAGCCCAAGGTGGTTCAGGCCGTGACGTTGGAGGTCACGCCGGAGCAAGCGGAACGGCTGGATTTGGCGCGCAGCGTCGGGACGCTGTCGCTGATGCTGCGCAACCAGGTCGACAGCCAGGCATTCCAGACGGCCGGCGCGACAAAGCCCGACATGCTCGGCTTTCCGATGCTCGAGCCGCCGCCAGCGGCAACGCCCATCGCGGCGCTGCCGTCCAAGGCGTGCGAGGACCTGCCGGTTGTCGTGCAGCCCGATCTGCCGCCGCCGCCTCCCGCCCCGACGCGGGTGATGCACACCAAACATGTGCGCACCGTTGCCAAGCCGGATGAGCCGACAGCGCCGCCACCGCCGCCGCCGGTGAAAAAGGAGCAAGTCGAGCTCATCAAAGGCGCCCAGCGTTCCAGCGAAGATTTCTAGGCGACGTCACAGCCGCACCGGCGACGTCCGTGCCCACGCGATAGCGGAGGACCAGTCCATGACCAGCACACTCAGTCACAACAGCTTCCCACGCTCTTCAACCGCTTCGGCCTGGCTCTTCGGTGGCCTGCTGTGCCTCGGCTTCGCGCTCGCGGCACCGGCGACTGCGCAGCATCGGACTACGCCGCCGACCGCGCCGCCGGAGCACCGGGTGGTCGTGGATGGCAGCGTGACGACGACGGACCTCGCCGATGCCGTCGCGCTCGCCGTGGGCAAGTCCGTCGTCATCAAGCTGCCGATGCCGGTCGGGCGTGTCTCGGTCGGCAACCCCACTGTCGCCGACGTGATTTTGCTGAGTCCGGTGGAGCTGTATCTGGTGGCCAAGGCCATCGGCGGCACGAACGTGGTGCTGTGGCCGCGCACGGGCGCGACGCGGACGATCGACGTGGAAGTCGGTATGGATTCCGCGGCGTTGCAAAGCCGGCTGGCGGCGCTGATGCCCGGGGAGAGGAACATCAACGTGCAGATGGCCGGCGACTCGCTCGTGCTGACCGGCACAGTGTCCAGCGCGATGCAGCTGGACAAGGCGCTGGAGCTGGCAGAGGCGTTCAGCGGCAAAAAGGTGCTGAATTTCATGCAGCTGGGCACACCGCAACAGGTGATGCTGGAGGTCAAGGTCGCCGAGATCAACCGCACCTTGGGCGAGCAGCTGGGCTTCGACTTCAGCGGCGCGCTGACCGCCGCGAGCGGCACCTGGACGCGCACCATCTCGGGCATTTTCGGCGGCGCCAACGGCACGCTGGCCGCCAACAACAACGCGACGCAGAAGATCGGCTCGTTCGCCGACGGCATCAACACGCCGGTGTCCTCGCTGATGCCGACCAACACCAACATGGCCAGCCAGGATCTCTCGACGTTCTTGATCATGGCGCAAAAGACCGACGGCTTGGTGAAGATCCTCGCCGAGCCGACCATCGTCGCCATCAGCGGCCAGGAGGGGAGCTTCCTGGCAGGCGGTGAAATCATGATCCCTGTGCCGCAAAGCGGCGGTACGACGATCATGCAGGCGAAGCAATTTGGCGTGGAACTACGCTTTACGCCTACGGTTCTCGAGAACGGCACGATTCACATGCGCGTAACTTCCGTGGTGTCGTCGCTGGTCGGCTTCTCTCAGGTCGCCAACACGGCGCTGGGCGGCGCAGTACTGGTGCCGACGCTGACGACGCGCAACGTCTCGACGACCGTGCAGCTGAACGAGGGCCAATCGCTGGCGATTGGCGGCCTGCTGCAGGACAGTTACCGCAACAACATCAAGCGGTTTCCGATTCTCGGCGACATCCCGATTCTCGGTTTCCTGTTCCGCTCGAGCGACTACCAGAAGAACAAGACCGAGCTGCTGATCGTCGTCACCCCCCACCTGGCGCAGTCGCTGGGCAAGATGCCGCGGCTGCCGACGGACGGATTTATCGAGCCGAGCCGCGCGCGGTTCCTGATGGGCGGCATGATCGAGGGCGTCCCGCCGGATGCGGACACCAAAGCGGACCCGAAGGTCAAGGCGCCACCGCCGCCCGCCAACTAACCACAATTGCTCGGAGGATTCCATGCGTACCAAGACGACGACATCGACAAAGGGCGTGCTGCTGGTGGTCATTGGCCTCGCCGGTTGCGCGCTGAGCCCGCGGCTGGACGAGCAGTTCGGCGAGGCGGTCAGGACCACGACAGCCGCTCAGACCATCCAGTCGCCCGACGCTTCCGAGGCAAGTGCCCCGCCGGCGCGGCTCGATGGCAAGGCGGCAAACGGCGTCGTCGACCGCTACCACCGCAGCTTTGACCAGCCGCCGGCGGCGTCGCTGGGCGGCGTGGGCGCAGGCGGCGCCGGCTTCATTCCGCGCTAGCCAGGCGGTGTTGCCTGCTGTCGATCCTTGAACCCCGTGGAGCGTGTCATGAAGATTGCAATCCTGGCCCCTGACAAAGCCCTCACCGATGAAGTGCAAAGCGCGCTGGGCGCCATCGCCAGCGGCGACAACAAGCTGGACGTGATGCACGGCGCGCTGGCGCTTGTCGACGAGCTGGGACAAAAGGCCCCGGATGTGGCGATCCTGCATAGCGTGTGCAATGTGGACGCGGATCTGGCGATCATCGAGCGGGCCCTGCAGCACGCGCCGGCGATGGCGGTCATCGTGCTGGCGACCAACGCCGCGCCGTCGTTCTTGCTGGGCGCGATGCATGCGGGTGTGCGCGATGTGCTGGAGCTGCCGCTGCAACCGACGGCGCTGCGGGCGGCGGTTCGGCGACTGGAACGTCACGGCAACGTGAGCGGTTCGACGGCGAAGCGCAAGATGATCGCCTTCATCGCCTGTAAGGGCGGCAGCGGCGCCACTTTCATCGCCACGAACCTCGGCTACGTGCTCGCGACCTCCGGCGTCAACACCGCGCTGCTGGACCTGAACCTGCAGTTTGGTGACGCCGCGCTGTTCCTCTCCGACAAGCCGCCGGCCAACACGCTGGCGGACGTCGCGGGCGCCAATATCGCGCGCCTGGACGCGTCGTTCCTGGCGGCGGCGATGGTTGAAATCCTGCCGAATTACGCGGTACTGGCGGCGCCGGATGAGCTTGAGCGAGCGAGTGAGGTGCGGCCGGAGCACGTCAGCGTGCTGCTGGAGCTCGCGTCGGGTCAGTACGATTTTGTGCTGCTTGACCTCGGACGCAGCCTCGACGCCGTGAGCGTGCAGGCGCTGGACGCCGTGGACCTGATCTTCCTGGTCGTGCAACAGACGTTGCCGTTCCTGCGCGACACCAAGCGCATGATTGCGGCGCTGACGACGCTGGGATACCCCAAGTCCAAGCTGCGGCTGGTCGTCAATCGCTATGAAAAACGCAGTGATATTACGCTGGAGGACATCGAAAAGGCCATCGGCCTACCGGTCTTCAAGGCGGTGCCCAACAGCTACGACGCGGTCTCGGCGGCGGTGAACCAGGGCGTGGCGATCAGCGTGATCGCGCCGCATGACCCGGTGACCCGCGCGCTACAGGAGCTGGCGGCCGAGCTGACGGAGAAGCCGGCGACGAAAAAAGACCATTGGTACGGGCACTTGGTGAATCGCTAGCGATCGTCGGCGCGGATGCGCTCCGCGCCGCAGTGCCGCCCACCGGTGGTGTCCAAGCCCGAGACTGCCGCGCGCGTGCGCCAGCCTCCCGTTTCACCGACCACGAATCACGCGCCGAGGAGCCCGCTCATGTCACTCCGTGAAAGCCTGCAAAACACGTCCAAGGCCCGTACGCCGGCGCAGGGCAGCCAGCATCAGGTCGGGTACATCGAGACCAAGGTCTACCAGGAGCTGAAGTCGCGCATCCACCGCAAGCTGCTGGATCGCGTCGATCTCGCCAAGCTGGAGGCGATGTCTGGTGAGCAGATGAAGGCGGAAGTGACCGCCGCCGTTGAGCATTTGCTGCAAGAAGAGACACTGGCGATCAACGAAAACGAGCGCAAGGGGCTCATCGTCGACATCCAGCACGAGGTCTTTGGCCTCGGGCCGCTGGAGTCGCTGATGGCCGACCCGGCGGTGTCAGATATCCTCGTGAACACCTATCGGCAGGTGTATGTCGAGCGCAAAGGCCAGCTGGAGCTGACCGACGTGCGGTTTGAGAGCGACGCACATTTGCTGAAGATTATTGACAAAATCGTCTCTGCGGTCGGTCGCCGCGTCGATGAGTCGAGCCCGATGGTGGACGCGCGCCTGCCCGACGGCTCGCGCGTGAACGCCATCATCCGGCCGCTGGCAGTGGATGGGCCCATCCTCTCCATCCGCCGTTTCGCCGTGATTCCGCTGACGATGGACGATCTGGTGCGGCACAAGAGCCTGACGCCGGATATGGCTTTGATTCTGGATGGTTTGGTGCGTTCAAAAGTCAACCTGCTGGTGTCCGGCGGTACCGGCACCGGCAAGACGACGACGCTTGCTTCGATGATCGATTACCTCAACACCACCCGCAATCTGAACATCATCAGCCTGGAAGACCCGATCGAGTTCGTTCACCGCAGCAAATCGAGCCAGGTCATCCAACGCGAATTGGGCAC
>CAIPXZ010000178.1 GCA_903869075.1 uncultured Myxococcales bacterium
CAGGGCGAGGCGGCGCTGCGCGAGACAGTGGCTGCGGCGATGCTGCGCGCGGTGGGCTACGACGGCAGCCAGCCGCTGTGGGATCCGATGTGCGGCAGTGGCACGCTGGCGATCGAGGCGGCGACCTGGCAGCTGCCAGCGCGGTGGCGGCCGTGGGACGTCGACGCGTGGCTGTTGCCGCCGGGGCCGCCGGACGTTGCCAAAGTGTTGCCCAGCGACTTGATCGTCGCCGGCGATCTGGACCCGGAGCTGGTGGCGATCGCCGCGCGCAATGCCGACCGCGCGGGCGTTGCCGGGGCGATCGAATTCCGCAGCGCCGAGCTGGCGAGCCAGCTGCGCGATGGTTTTCGCCCCGCGTGCGTCGTCGTCAACCCGCCGTGGGGCAAGCGGCTGGGCGGGCGCAATGAGGCGCGGCGGCTGCTGGAGCGGCTGGCGGCGGTACTGGCGCGCGATGCGGTCGGCGCGCGGCTGGCGCTGCTGACCCCAGAGCCGCAGGCCGCGCGGGACTTGCCGTTGCTGGATGCCGACTTGCGGCAGGTTGACTGCGGCGGCGCGTCGCTATTCCTGGTGTCCGGCACCGTCCACAACCGCCCCATCCGGAGGTCCCGATGAACCTGCCCCAAGCCCTGCGCCCGCCGCACGATTGTCCGCCGGGCGCCGAGCCGCGCGCCGTGCAAGGCAGTCGCGAAGGCGTGCTGGTGCTGCACGGCTTTACCGGTTCGCCGTGGGAGGTCGCGCCGGTCACCGATGCGCTGCAGCGCCGCGGCTACACAGTGGCGATGCCGGTGCTCGCGGGCCACGCGGCGACTGTCCACGCGCTGAACGAAACGACCTGGCACGACTGGCTGAAATCCGCTGAAGATGCGCTGGCTTGGCTGGATGCGCGCTGCGACCGCGTGCACCACGTCGGGCTGTCGATGGGCTGCCTGCTGACGCTGCTGATCGTCCGGCAGCGGCCGCCGGAACGGCTGGGGCGTGTGGCGCTGCTGGCCCCGGCGTTCCTGCTGCCGCGGTGGCAGCGCGCGCCGCTGGCGTTCTTTGCCCGCCTCGGCTGGCCGGAGGTCATCGGCAAGGCCGATCCGAAGCTGGCGAATGGGCAGAAACCGCCGGGGTATCAGGCTGTTCCGTTGCGGGCGGTGCTGTCGTTTCTGGCGCTGCAAAAGCTGGTTGTCGGCGATCGGCGGCCGGTGGCGGCGCTCGTGCTGCACGGCGCGGCGGATCGGACGATTCCGTGCGCGCCGGCGTGCGCGATCGCCCGGCGGATTCTCGGGCCGGAAGCGCGCATCGACGTCGTGCCGGGCGCCGGGCACCTGCTGCCGCGGACGGACGCCGGCCTGGATGTCGTGGCGCAGGTTGTGGCGTGGCTGGCGGGCGAAACGCCCTGAATTGACGCGGACTTACGAGTCCTTGCCGCCCATGTCCCGCGCCGTGATGAACCGCACGTGGAAGTGGTCGCGGTGGCCGGCGGCGAAGCGAATCAGCGTGTCGCCGTGGCTGCCCTTGGGGCCGTACTGGAACAGGTGCTCCAGCCGCGACTCCGCCTCACCGTGCGCCGCGGCGTACTGGTAGAGCTTCTTTTGCAGCTGCGGCGCCATGAAGATAGCCGCCAGCTGGCCCGAGCGCTCCAAGGTGTCGACGACGAACCACATCCGCTGCCAGTCGATCTCGTCCACCGTCGGCTTGCCCCAGCGATCGCGGTTGGCGCTGTTGGTCAGGTAGCCGATGTCCGCGTCCTGGCCTGAACGGTGCGACTTGTGGTGGCCCAGCCGACCGCCACCGGGCCGCGACAGCGAGCCAACGAGCACCGGGTGCTTCTGCGGCCAGCGCTTGTTCATCTCGCGGAACGTCGTGCGCAGCAGCTGCACCATCTCCGGCCGGCCCCAGTTGGAATCGTCCGTTTTCATGGCGGAAATGCCCGGACCGCTGGTCAGCTGCTCGCCTTCCTTGAAGCCGATCGGCGCGCCGGACAGGATCGGCAGCGTCAGGACTTGTCCGGGCTTGAGCGGCGGGTCGCGCTGGCCGTCAAACGGCAGGTTGTTGACGACGGCGACGGCGGCCGGCGACATCAGGTAGCGGTAGGCGATCGCCCGCAGCGTGTCGCCGTCGCGCACCGCATACGTCGCCTCGCGGATCGCGTTGCGCAGCGAGTGGTTGGGCATTTCCTGCGGCGTCGAACCGTGATTGTTGGCGTCCGGGCTCGGCCCAACGTCATCGGGCGCCCAGCGCAAGCCATTGAGTTGCTTGAGGTCGGCCGCCGCGCCAAACAGCGCGCCATCGTCCTCTTCCCCGGCCGCATTGGCGTCATCCGCCGCTTCCCGACTGGCTGCCGGCGCCGCTGCGGCACCACGCGCGAAGGCGCTGGCGGCCGGCAACAGGCCCATCAGGGCGGCGAGGAACACAGCGATTGGGCTGCGAAAAATCATCTAACTCCGTGTCTTTGTTACGCTTCAGCGCGATTTTCGCGCTGCGGCAGGACCATTGACCTTGAGAACCTTAACCCAAGAAATCGTCCGGTGGCAATTGACTTCGCTTTTGCGGTCAAGTTTTTTGCCACTTGTCCGAAAAAGTCTCGTCAGAATCGTTGGTTGCAGAACAGCGCGCGGCCCACCACGGCGCCCCAAGCGCGCTGTGAAGCGTTTTGGAAAAGACTTGCAATATCAATCTATTGCAATCCGAGTTGACAGATTACCGCCTTGCGGGTGGTCGCACGATCACCGCCCCGTCTTGGGCGCTGATCCGCCCGCCGCGTGCGGTTTGGCGGCCGCGCTGGGCGTTAACTACGCCTGTGCGCGGGCGATTGCTGCCACCGTCAGCCCGGCGGTCTCGGCGCGCAGCACAAGCGGTCCCACGGAGATCGGCCGCGTCGCGAAGGAATGCAGCAGCGCGCGCTCCGCCGGCGACCAGCCGCCCTCCGGTCCGACCGCCACGCGCCACGGCACCGCCGTCCCCGCCAGCACGAGCGCCTGCCAGGGCGCGCCGCCGGTTTCGTCGGCAAAGTAGCTCGGCGTCCCCGGCAGCCACGCGCTCAACGTCATCGGCAGCGCCACTTGCATCCGCCAGGTCCGCCCGCACTGCTCCAGCGCGCCGTCGGCGATCGCCTGCCAGCGCGCCTGCTTGTCCGCGCGGTCGTGTACGCGCACGACGCCGTGGTCGAGCAGCAGCGGCACCAAGACGTCCACGCCCAGCTCCGCGGCTTTTTCAACGAGCCAGTCCTGGCGCTCGCCCTTCAGCACGCCCGCCGCCAGCTGCAGCTCCGGGCGAATCGGCGGATGGCGCACAACCGGTCCGACTGCCGCAAAGTGCTCGCCGTGCCACGTCACCGCCTGGGTCTGGTGCGCGCCATCGCACAGCGTCAGCGGCGCGCCGTCGTCCAGCCGCAGCACGCGCTTGAGGCGGTGGCGCACCGCGGCATCCACGGCGATTTCGGGCGCGTCGGCAGGCAGCGCGTGCAACAGGTGGCGC
>CAIPXZ010000179.1 GCA_903869075.1 uncultured Myxococcales bacterium
GCCCATCGCCGTCAGCCGCGGCCCGTGCGACGCAATCCGCAGCCGGTACGCCGCCCAGTCGTTGCTCGCCGCCGGCGACCAGCCCCCCTCCGCCAGCCCGGCCAGCCGCGGAAACGCCATGACTTCAATGTCCGCCAGCGTCACAATCGTCTCGGTCCACAGCGCCGCTTCCACGCCCAGAATGTCAGCCTCCGCCACGCCCGGCACCTCCGTCGCCGGGTCCCAGGCGTAGGCCTGCTGCTCGTCGACAAGGCCCGCCCAGACTTGGCCCAGCGGCGTCTCGGTGTCGTATTTCATGTCCAAATACGCGCGATTGGCCGGCGAGAGAATCACCTTGGCGTGCTGCTGCACCGCCAGCTGCACCGACGTCGGGTCGTACGGATTCCAGTGCTGCACGATGGCGCCCGTGGTCAGCGGCGTGTGGCCGATGTCCGCCCAGCCAATCAGCTTTTTGCCCGTCACCGCCACCGCCGGCTGCAGCGTCTGGAGAAACGCCGCATAGTCCGCCGTCGACGTCGACTTCGCCTCATCGCCGCCGATGTGCAGCCACGCGCCGGGCGTCAGCTGGGCGACCTCGCCGAGCACGTCGCTGACGAATTTCGCGGTCGGCGTGGCGTCGATGCACAACGAGCTGAAGCCGACGTCGGTGCCGGTGTAGAGCACGGTCGCGGTGAGGTCGCAGTTGAGGTCGGCATACGAGGCGAGCGCCGCGTTGCTGTGCCCCGGCATGTCGATTTCCGGCACGACGGCGATGTAGCGCGCCGCGGCGTAGGCGACGATGTCGGCGAACTCCGCTTGGCTGTAGAAGAATTGGCCGGTCGCGCCGCCGACCTCCGTGCTACCACCGATGTAGGCCAGCTGCGGCCAGCTGGTGATTACCAGCCGCCAGCCCTGATCGTCGGTCAAGTGCAGGTGCAGCCTGTTGATTTTATAGAACGCCGCCTCGTCGATGAAGCGCTTGACGTCGACCACGCTGAAGAAATGCCGCGCCACGTCCAGCAGCACGCCGCGCCAGGCAAAACGCGGCTGATCGGTGACGGTACCGGTCGCCAGCGGCCACGGACCCGGCTGCACCGTCGGCGAGTCGATCGCCGCCGGCAGCAGCTGGCGCAGCGTCTGGATGCCCCGCATCAGCCCCGCCGGCTGCACAGCGGCCAGCGTCACGCCCTGGGCCGAAATCGTCAGCGCGTAGCCTTCCTCGCCGAGCATCGACTTGCCTTGGATCTTCGCCAAGTGGATGTTGCCCGGCTGCGGCGTCGCGGCCGCGTGCACGTCCAGCGCAAAGCCCGTCGCCGGCCGCAGGTGCGCCGCGAGGTACTGGCCGACAGCGAGCAGCTCCGGCGTCGGCGGGTCGACCTCAATCGCCGCGGTCGCGGACAGGCAGAACTGGCCGCCGTCCGGCGTCACCGACACCGGCAGCGGCACGACGTTGCCCAGCGTGGCGACAGTGCCAGTGGGGCAGGCGAATGGCGAGGCAGCGTCAGACGTGGCGTCGGCGGTGTCCGACAGGCCCGCGCCGCCGGTGCAGGCAACGCCGAGGACCGAAAATACCAACAGGAGCGCGGTGCTGCGCATGGTTCACTCGTTCAGCGGCCAGGCGCCGCGGAGGTTCAGCGGGAGTCTGGACGGGCAGGGTGGGCGCGTCAACGGCGGCGCGCCGCGGCGACTGCCGCGGGGACCGGGAAAAGGCCTTGCCGGACACGATGGTCGGTGTTTTGGCGGGTCTGATGCCGTTTTACCGTGCAAAATGGCGGTAGCGATGCCGATTTGTTTGGACTGCGCGAAAACCTAGGGAGAACAAGCTGTTCGCGTCGACATCGCTCACTTCGGCATGGTCTGGAGCATGGCTGCCTTCGCCCGCGCAAACGGCCCGCTCAACCCCGGCACGCCGTGGTACTGCCACTTCCCGCACGGGCACCGCAGCGCGTGACCGCACGGCACGCCTTGCCAGACCAGGTTCGGCTGGTGCGTCAGCAGCGGAAGCTGGACGCCGCACTTCGGACAATCGACGAGCAGCGTGACGCGCGCCAGCGCCGCCCAAGTCGCCGCCGTGCGCGACCCAATTGACTCCGCCTCCACCGCTTTCGGCTCCGCGGGGCGCAGCAGCTTCGCCACCGTGTTGCGGTGAACCTGCGCGCGCTCCGCAATCTCCATCACCGTGTAGCCCCGCGCGTGGTCCGCGAGCACCGCATCGATCTTTTCCTTACGCAATCTGGCCATGACACGACCTCCCTTGCTCGTTTTTGCCGAAATCCGTGTGCGCCAGCGCAGCGTGCGAATTGCGCCGCGTGTGCGCCACAGGTGCACGTTTGGGCGCCAAACCAGCGTCAGCCGGGCACCGAGGGCGCCAGCAGGGCGCCGGGACAGCATCACCGCGACGCTGTCCCGACGCACTCCTGCTGCCTACGCGCGCTTGCGCTGCTGCGGGACCGCGCAGACGTCGGTGTTCGCAGCGCCGCAGGTCGCCGCCACCGGCACGACGCGCTCCTGCACGTACGCCTCCAGCACCGCGCGCTGGAACCGCACGCAGCGCGGCGAAAAGCGCACGTAGCCAATGCGACCCTCACTGACCCACGCGTAAAGCGTGCCCTTGGCGATGCCGAGGATCTGCGCCGCCTCCTCGTAGCCGATCAGGTTGTTATTGGAATCATTGGAAAACGAACTGGACATGAAAACCTCTGCGCGGCGGGGGTGAAACATTTGCCCGCCACACACAGGGAACCATGTCCGTCACTTCTTTCCTGCTCTGACCTTTCGGCGCTTCCCGGCAAGCAGGACCACGTGCGTCGGCACGGCGTTCTCAGCCGCCTCCGCGGCCTTTTCAGCGCCGTAGAATTTGGCGGCCACCGCAGTCAGCAGAGCCCGCTTCGCGCGCGCCGCGGCGTCCGGAGCGACAAGACCGATGGACGCCAGGTTCCACCGTCCGGGCCAGTCGTCATCCGCGCGGGCAATCGCCAAGGCCACCTCGCTGTTGCAGCCGGTTGCGCCCGCCAGAAGCTTGCCCACAGCAAGGCGCTCCCAGTCGCCGGACGGTACGCCACGCGCACCAAAGAACGCCGCGTCCGTCGTCGCACTGTCGGTCTTCTTGGACGTCGGATGCCGCGCCTTCATCGCCTCAAAGTGCGCGTTCGCGCCCGAACTCAGCGCCGCGCGCCAGTACTCTTCCTGGCGGCCAAGCAGGTCGGCGAGCGGCGGGTCCGTCCCGAGCACCTCGTTCACGAGCGCGACCGCCACCTCGACCCGCCGGGGCTTGGTCTTGCCGTCCGGCCTGCGCTTCGGGCGGAGATCTTCCGCCGTCTCGGCGAGCAGGACCGCGCGCTCCAGCGGAAGGACCGTCGTCGCCCCCAGCGCTGTCGTGTACGCGGCGTGACCGCTGCGCAGCGCGTCCACTACCGGGTCCTCGTGCAGCAGCCAGGTGAAGTGCAGCCCCCAGCCGACAGGATTGTGTTGTGGCCGGTCCTCACCCGCGCGCGCCGCGCCTTCGCCCTTGGGTGCGTCGGTCGCGGGGCCGGCCGGCTCGTGCCACGGCGCGCCGCCGCTCTCTTTCTGCCGCAGCGCCTGGGTAACGGCCTCGACGAACATCGACCGCATCACCGACTCGGCAATCTTGCGCTGCGCCGCCGCCAGTTCCGCCAGCTTGGCGAGCGCCTCGCGCAGCAGCCGCGCCTGCGCGATGTCGCTCGCCGTCACCTTGCGATCCCGGTGCGCCCAACAGGCCGCCGCAGCGGCCAAAACGGCGTTACCTGAACGCAATTCTTCCAAAGTGATTTCGATGTCTTCCGGCTTTCTCTTGGTCATTTGTTCTTGTACCTCCCGCCGTATTAACACTCGATTTCGGCGTTACCCGAAACGTTACCCGAACGCTTGCCGGGAGGCCCAAGTATGGCTAGAATTGGCTGGAATCCGCAAGGTGCGGAGGTCGACAACGGCTGATTCCGCAAGGACAGCCAGCATGACAAGCAAAAAAGGCAATGAAATCAGGCAGCTCCGAAGCCAAGGGTCGCCGGTTCGAATCCGGCGTCGCGCGCTTGAGATTAAAGTTTCCATTCGGTTCTAACAATTCTGCCAGACGGGCACGGTTGCGGACCTAGGTCCTTGGCGCAGTCGCGCAGCGGCGCCCGGCCTTGCACTGGGTGCCGCAGCGCCACACGCTGCAACCGCCCACGGTGCCTGTCAGGTTCGGCTTGTTCAACCGCTCGCCCTCGACTTTGCTCGCCAACAACGTCGTGGCCTTCGCGCTGCGCGACGAACTTCCCATCTCGCCCGGCTACGCGCTGATCCAATTATGCCGGGAATTCGCCACTTGGTTTGAAGCGACGCGCGCCGAACGTGTCGCCATCCTTGAACGGATCGACCTTGTCAAAGCCCAGCGCGATGGCGAATTCGCCCCGATGGCTGCAGCACCGGCCTCACCGCTGGCGCGAGCGGCGGCAAAACGGTCACAGACGCCATCCCGCGCAACATCGGCGACGTCGCCGACCAGCGCGGCGGCGTTCGCCACGTCATCCCATGCAAGGGCAAATCTCTCTCCGACGGTCTGGTGAGGGGAACGCGATGACGATCTGCAAACCCGCGCGCGTCCTCCAAGACGTGCTGCCGATTCTCGACCGACAAGTTTGCCGGCCTCCTCGGCGGCCCGTTGCCCGCGTCGCGGCCGACGCGCTGGGCGAGTCCTTGACGCCCCGGCAGCCAGCCGCACACGTGATTGCGGCGTACTGGCCCCAGCTTCGTCCGCATCAAAACCGCGTGCTCTCACAGAGTTGTGGGCATCAGGACACGGTCCTCGCCGCGGTTCAGGGCTTTCGCAACGCGGGCCCTGAGCCGCTCGTCCGCGCGCGGACGCTGCCAAGCTGGTCCGGGGCCGTGTGGCCGGGCCGCCGCAATGGCCTGCCGGTCAATTTCGACAACCGCATCTTGCTCGTGCCTGGCGTCGCCGACACGCTCGTGGGGCTGGCCGGTGCTCCGCGGGCGATCCTTCAGCAGCAGTGGGCGCAAAAAAGTCACCAAGTTCAACGGGTTGCCCGAGGTCAATTACCCTGAGTGCTTGGTTGGCCCGACCCGCGGCGACCTGCGCGTGCTGGTCCCCGACCTGACCGACGTCCAGTCCGGCGCGTGCTTCTACTGCGCCAGCCGTTTACGCAGCGCGGTCGAGATCGATGAAATTCTGCCGTTTTCGAAGTACCCGAGCGATGACTTGGGCAACCTCGTCGCCGCCGGCCGGCGCTGCAGCGACGAAGAGCGTGACGGCTACGCCTCGCCAGGACTCATCGAGCCCTGGCGCGCGTCCGGCGGCTTGGCGCTGGCAACCCTCGCGACGGCGGTGCGTTGGACCTTTGAGCCTGAGCCGGAGCTGCGGGACGCGCGGTCCAACGCCCAGCGGGTCGGCGAGCCTATCTGGCTCTGGCACGAGAACGGCAAGCGCGTGCCGCTGGCGCCCGAGCGTGTGCACAGGGCGCTGCGCTGCCCGAGGTCCTGCACGCCCGCGTTGGGCGCGGCCGACTCACTCCCAAGGAATCCGCGCCGACTTGTAGAACCCTACGCCCATCGCCGACAGCCGCGGGCCGTGCGCCGCAATCCGCAGCCGGTAGCCCGCCCAGTCATTGCTTGCCACCGGCGACCATCCCACCTCCGCCAGCCCTGCCAGCCGCGGAAAGGTCATGACTTCGATGTCCGCCAGCGTCACAATCGTCTCAGTCCACAGCGCCGCTTCCACGCCGACGATGTCAGCTTCCCCCACGCCCGGCACTTCAGTCGCCGGGTTCCACGCGTAGGCCTGCTGTTCATCGACAAGGCCTGCCCACACTTGCCCGAGCGGCGTGTCTGCGTCGTATTTCATGTCCAAATACGCGCGGTTGGCTGGTGAGAGGAGAGCCTGCGCGTGCTGCTGCACTGCCAGCTGGACTGAAGTCGGGTCGTACGGATTCCAATGTTGAGAGATCGCGCCCGAGGTCAGCGTTGCGTGGCCGATATCCGCCCAGCCAATCAGCTTTTTGCCGGTTGCCGCCACCATCGGCTGCAGCGCCTGCACAAAGCTCGCGTAGTCCGCCGCTGAAGTCGATTTCGCCTCGTCGTCGCCGATGTGCAGCCACGCGCCGGGCGTCAGCTTGCTCACCTCGCCGAGCACATCGCCGACGAACTTGGTCGTGGGGGTGGCGTCGATGCACAGCGAGCTGAAGCCGACTTCGGTCCCGGTGTAGAGCGCGGTCGCCGTGTTGTCGCAGTTCAGTGCGGCGTACGAAGCGAGCGCGGCGTTGCTGTGGCCAGGCATGTCGATTTCCGGGACGACGGTGATGTAGCGCGCGGCGGCGTAGGCCACCAGATCGGCGAATTCCGCTTGACTGTAGAACAACGGGCCTGTCGCGCCGCCGACCTCCGTGCTGCCGCCCAGGGCGCTCAGCTGCGGCCAACTCGTGATGACAAGCCGCCAGCCCTGATCGTCGGTCAAGTGCAGATGCAGCCTGTTGATTTTGTAGTAGGCCGCCGCGTCAATCAGGCGCTTGACGTCCGCAACGGCAAAGAAGTGCCGCGCGACATCCAGCATCAGGCCTCGCCACGCAAAACGCGGCTGATCGTGGATGGTGCCCGTTGCCAGCGGCCACGGACCCGGCTGCGGCGTCCCCGCCTCAATCGTCGCCGGGAGCAGCTGCCGCAACGTCTGGATGCCGCGCATCAAGCCCGCCGGCTGCGCCGCAGTCAGGGTCACGCCATCGGCGGCAATCGTCAGCCCGTAGCCTTCCTCGCCCAGCGCCCACTTGCCCTGCGCCTTGGCCAAGTGGATGTTGCCTGGCTGCGGCGTCGCCGTCCCGCGCACCTCGAGGGCAAAGCCCGTCGCCGGACGCAGCTGCGCCGCGAGGTACTGGCCGATGGCGAGCAACTCCGGCGTCGGCGGGTTGACCTCAATCGCCGCGCTCGCCGGGAGGCAGAATTGGCCGCCGTCGGGCGTGCTCGCCACAGGCAGCGGCACCAGATTCGCCATCGTCGCGACGGTGCCGGGCGGACAGGCAAATGCTGAGGCAACGTCGGCCGCGGCGTCAGCGGTGTCGGGCGGAACGGCGCCGTTGCCGCACGCCGCGCCCAGAAGCAAAACGACCAACAAGTGTGCGGCGTAGCGCATGGCCACCTCTTCGGCGGCGCGGTGCCGCGGCGGTTCAGCCGCAGTCTGGCCGGGCAGGGGAGGCACGTCAACGGCCGGGTGCGACGCCGCCCGACCGCATCGTGATCGAAAAAGTTGACAGATAGTTGCCGCCATCATACCTACCGGACGGCCCTGCAGTCCGCCATTTGGGCGGCCTGTGTCGCCGCTCCTCCAGCATCCGCGGACGTCCACGCCCATGCCTGACCAGCCGCCGCAGCGTCCGGATCCTGCCCAGCGTCCCACCACGCCGGGCGCCGTGGCGTTGTCGCGCGAGGTGCGGGCGATTCGCACGCAGGCCGAGGCCGTGGCGCGCGGGACGCAGCGGCAGTGCAACTCCGTGCATTACCTGATCGGCACGCTGCTCGTCGAGAGCCCGGCGCGCGAGCTGCTGCTGGAAGCTGGCATCGACGAGGCGACCGCGCTGGACGTCTATGAGCGCCTCGAGGACCCAGGTGACCGCGAGGACGGCGCGGAAGTGCTCAAGGAAATCCATCGCTTGGCGGATGGTCTGGCGGAAAATGTCGGCTCGCGTGAGGTGACGTCCACCGTGCTGCTGGCGTCCATGCTGCGGGTGCGCAACGCCCTGGCGAGCAAGGTGCTTGAGGCCGCGGGCGTGAATGTGCCGGGGTTGCGCGCCAAGCTAATCGGCCACGTGACGTTGGCCAATGACCGCGCCGGCATCACCGGGCAGCGCCAGGCGCCGCGCCCGGAGACGACGTCGCTGACCGGCGTCAGCCAAAGCCGCACGGATTTGCGCCTGCCGGAGCCGCTGCCGTCGCGCCGCCTGCAGCTGCCGATGCAGGCGCCGATTGAGCACCTGCTGCGCGAGCGCGAGCCGCCGCGCGTGCCGCCGCCGCGCACCGCGGAACAGCAGCGGCTGCCGGAGATCAACCGCACGGGCGAGACGCCGGTGCAGCCGCCGGCCGTGCTGCCGCCGCAGACGCCGACGCCGCGGGTGCTGGACGCCGTGCCGCCGCCGCAGCCGCGCACGGAGCCGCCCAAGCCGGCGCCGCGGCCGAGCCAGCCGCAGTTGACGCAGCGCGGCGTTTTTGCCATGGATATCGGACAGTTTCCGACGCTGCACGAGACCGGCCGCAATCTGACGCTGGCGGCGCTCAACGGTGAAATTGATCCCATTTTCGGTCGCGATGCGTTGATTGATGCGGTGATTGATGTGCTGCTGATGAAGCAGGTCAACAATCCGTGCCTGATTGGCGAGGCGGGCGTGGGCAAGACGGCCGTTGTCGAGGGCCTGGCGCTGCGGCTGGCGGGCAACGTGGCGCAGTATGGCCGGCTGGGCAGTGCGGTGATTATTGAAATCCAGACCTCGTCGCTGCTGGCGGGGACGGCGCTGCGCGGCGCCTTCTCGGAGCGGATGCGCAAGCTGCGCGATGAAGTGGCCAAGGCTGAGGGGCAGGTTATCGTTTTTATGGATGAAATCCATACAATCATGGGCGCCGGCACGGGTGATGGGCCGCTGGACGCTGCCAACGACCTGAAGTCGGCGCTGAGCCGCGGCAAGTTTCCGTTGATTGGCGCGACAACGCGCACGGAATACGAGCGGCACATCGAAAAAGATCCGGCGATGGAGCGGCGTTTCCAGACCGTCGACGTGCCAGAACCGAGCGCGGCGGAGGCTATCGCGATTTTGAGTGGTGTCGCGCCGGTGTATGCCAAGCATCATCAAGTTCTCTATAGTCATGAGGCGATCCAGAGCGCGGTGCACCTCTCCAAGCGCTTCATCACCGACCGCTGCCTGCCGGACAAGGCGATTGCCGTGCTGGATCGCGCGGGGGCGCAGACGCGGTGCGCGGGCCGGCCGCCGGTACTGGGGGATGACGTGGCGCGCGCGGTGCACCAGCTGACGGCGGTGCCGATGGATCGGCTGCTGGCCGATGAGCGCGGACGGATCCGCGACCTCGCCGCGGATCTGCAGGAGCGGATCGTCGGTCACGACGCGGCGATGGCGCGCGTGGCGCGGCGAATCCAGCGCAATTACGCGGGCTTTTCGGGCGACCGGCCGTTGGCGTCGCTGCTGTTCGTCGGCGCGCCTGGTGTCGGCAAGACGGAGACGGCGCGGGCGCTGGCGCAGTGCCTGTTCGTGGTGGAAGACGCGCTGGTTCGCTTTGATATGACAGAGTTTTCCGAGGCGCACAGCGTCGCCAAGCTGATCGGTTCGCCGCCGGGTTACGTTGGCCACGCGCAGGCCGGCCAGCTGGCGCACGCGCTGCAGAAACGCCCCTACCGCGTGCTGTTGTTCGATGAAATTGACCGCGCCGCGCCGGAAGTGTTGAGTCTTTTGTTGCAACTTTTGGACGCCGGCAAGATCAAGGATGCGCACGGTCAGGTCGTGGATGTCCGCAATTGCATTGTGGTCATGACCTCGAACCTCGGCGCGGAATTGCTCGTGCAGGGCGTGCGCCGCAAGGTCGGTTTTGGCCAATACGACGCGCCGCCGCCGGAGCGGTTGGACGCCGACCCGGCGCTGGAGGCGGCGGTGATCGAGCGCGCCAAGAGCGCGCTGCCGGCGGAATTCTGGAGCCGCATCGACGAGCCGATCGTCTTCCGGCCGCTGTCGCTCCCCGCCGCCCGGCAAATCGCTATTCGCCATCTGGCCTTGGGCGCCGAGCGGCTGTTCGAGGCGCGGCTCATGCGCTATCGCGTGGACGAGGCTGTCGTCAACCTCGTGCTCGACGGCGGGCTGGACCCGGCGCACGGCGCTCGCTCGTTGCGGTCGCGGGTGGAGTCTTTGGTGGAAGCTTTTGTCACGGATTGCATCCTCGATGGCCAGCTGCAGCCGGGGATGGAGGTGTGGCTGGGCGTGCGCGACGGCAAGGTTGCGCTGCTGCCGGCACAAGCGCCCGAGGTCGTTCACGCCCAGGCGACGGCGGCGCAACATGGCGAATAGGTTGGTGTTATTGCTGGGCGCGCTCGGCGTCCTCGGCTGCACCCAGACAACGCTGACAAGTCACACGCTGGCCGTCGAGCCGCCGGCGTGCACGACAATTGGCCAATTTGGCAACGGCCAGGCATGCAGCAGCAGCGACGGCACGCTGGCCGTCTGTGGCACCAATCCCGCGCGCCTCTGCGCTGCCGGTTGGCTGTGCTACGACGACGTCGGCTACGCCCAGTGCGCCTGTCAGAGCGATGCCGACTGCGCCGGCAAGCGCGAATACGTCAACACGGCGCGGGCGCTCAACAACAAATCGCCCGTCGGTATCACCTGTATTGCCGCCCGGTGCGTGGAAAGCAATTAACGGAAAACTGCATGTCCCTCTATCGCGAAATTGCCCGACCGATCCTGTTTCGCGCCGACGCCGAGGACGCGCACCTCCGCGTCATGCACCTGCTGGCGCTGTGGCAGCGGCGGCCGGTGGGCGCGCGGCTCGTGCAGGCGCTGACGCACGTCACGGACCCGCGCCTGCACGTGCGCGCGCTGGGGCTTGATTTTCGCCAACCGGTGGGACTGGCGGCGGGGCTGGACAAGCACGCCGAGGCGGCCCACGCCTGGGGCTGGTTGGGCTTTGGTCACGCGGAGTTGGGCACGATTACCCCGCGGCCGCAGACCGGCAACCCAAGGCCGCGGCTGTTCCGGCTGCCGGCGGATGCGGCGCTGATCAACCGCATGGGCTTCAACAGCGTTGGCGCGGCGCAGGTCGCTGAAAACCTGTTTGCCAGCCGGCCTTTTGCTATCCCGGTCGGCGCCAATATCGGCAAGAATAAAGAGACCGCGAATGAAGCGGCGATCGACGACTATCTCGCGGCGATTGAGCAGCTGCGCGGCCTGTGCGACTGGTTCACGCTCAACGTCAGCTCGCCAAATACCCCAGATTTGCGCAAGTTGCAGGCGCCGGAGACGATGCGCGCGCTTGTCGCGCAGTCGGTGGCAGCGGCGGGCGCTACGCCGGTCCTTGTGAAATTGGCGCCAGATTTCGTCGACGATGCGTTGGAACAGACAGTGGATGCGGTGCTGGAAGGCGGCGCCGCGGGGGTGATCGCCAGCAACACGACGCTGACGCGCGCCAATTTGCGCGAAACGGCGCGGGCAAGCGAGACCGGCGGACTGTCTGGCGCGCCCTTGAAGGACCTGGCGACTGCGACGATTCGCCGCGTCTACGCGCGCACCCAGGGCCGCGTGCCGGTGATTGGCGTCGGCGGCATTACCACAGCGGAGGATGCGTGGCAGAAAATCCTCGCTGGCGCCGATTTATTGCAAGTCTACAGCGCGCTGATTTTCGAGGGCCCCGGTCTGGCGCGCACGCTGCACGAGGGCTTGGCGGACATTTTGGCGCGCGAAGGCGTGCGGTCGCTGGCGGACGCGGTCGGTCAGGGCTGAATTCAGCTGCCGACGACGATTGTGTTGTCCACGGGCGCGTAAATCGCGCCGCAGCAGGTGTCCGCGCTGTTGCCGACGGTCAGCGGCACGGTGACGGGCAGGCGCGTGCCGTCGACGGCGGTGGCGGTGCCGACCAACACGAACGAGCCGTCGGTGGCGTCAGCGCTTGCCGTGACGGTGCAGGTCCATTCGAGGCAACCCTTTGAAATCGGGTCGGTTTGGCCGCAGACGGGCGCTTCCAGGGTCAGCTCGGCGCGGCTCGCTACGAGGTCCAGCTGCGTTGTTGCGCGCGGCGCGCCGGCCGGCGTCACGAGCCAGACGTGTACCGCGCTCAGCGTGCAGCTGCAGTTGCTGCAGCCGGCGAAACCAAGGACAAATGCCAGCAAGTACCGCGGCTTACGCAAAGTGCACCCCGGTCTGGTCCAGCCGCGCCACCGCGCCTACCGGCCACGCCACGTTCGCCGCGCCGTGACCCACCGGCAGCCCCGCCACGACCGGCACGCCCAGCGGC
>CAIPXZ010000180.1 GCA_903869075.1 uncultured Myxococcales bacterium
AGGATCTCGCGCAGGCGCGGCCGCAAGCGCGGGCGTGCGTGGCGCGCGAGCTGACCAAGCTGCACGAGGGCTATATCCGCGCGCTGCTGTGGATTTGCCCGACGCGCTGACGGCCGAGATGCTCTGCGGCGAGGCGGTGCTGCTCGTGGAAGTCAGCGCCGCGAGCGCGCCGGTGGCGGAAGTGCCGGACGCGCGCACGCTGGTCGCCGCGGCCAAGGCGGCGGGTCTGGAGCGCAAGGTCGCGAGCAAGGAAATCGAGGAAAAATGCGGACTTTCGCGCAATGAAGTCTATGCGCTGTGGCTGGAAACCTAGTTCACGGCGTGCTGCCCAGCCACTCGGCGCCGTCGGCGGTGACCTCTTTTTTCCAGATCGGCACGCGCGCCTTCAGGGCGTCGATGACCCAGCGGCAGGCCTCAAACGGCTCCGCGCGATGCGCCGCTGCCACGCAAATTTGCACTGCGATATCACCAACTTGCAGCACGCCGACGCGGTGCAATAGCTGCACTTCCAGTAGCGGCCAGCGCACCAGCGCTTCGGCGGCGATCGCCTCCATCTCGGCCAGCGCCATCGGCGCGTAGGCAGAATACTCCAAGCGTTCCACGGTCTTGCCGAGATTTTGCCGCCGCACCGTCCCGGTAAACGTCACAAGGCCGCCGACGTCCTCCCGCACGCAAAGCGCCTCGGCCTGGCCGGCGATGAGCGGCGTCTCCAGCAGCTGCGCCCGCGGCGCGCCACCCGCCGCCGGCGGCAGCACCACGACGTCGTCACCCGGCTGCAAGCACTGGTCATCGTTGGCAAAAACGTCGTTGCAGCCCAGCCGGCAGATGCGCAGCAGCGGCGCCAACGGCGGGTGCCGCTCCGCCAGCAGCGCCCGCAGGGTCGCCACCGTCGCGTCCGGCGGCAGCGGCAGCGTCTCGACGTCCACACCGGCGCGGTCGCGCGCCGCGGCAAAATAGCGCACGGTCAGCGTCGGCGCCGTCATGGCTGGACCTGCACAAACCGCGCCACCAGCTTCTTGACGCCTACCGCCACCGAGTCAAAGCGCACCGTCAGCCGCGCGTCGCTGCCGTAGCCGTCGGCGTCGAGGATGGTGCCGCCGCCAAAGCTCGCGTGGCGCACGCGCGTGCCGGGCTGGTACGGCGAGTCCGGATCGCCGCGTTGGAACACCGGCTCTTCCTGCTGCTGTGGCCGCTGCCGCACCGGAAAGCTGCCCGCCGGCTGCGGCCGCTGCGACCACGCGCCCGAGCGCCCCGCCGTGCCGCCGCCGCCCCAGCTGCTGCCCTGGGTCCAGCTGTGCGACGGCGCGCGGCTGCCTTCCACCCGCACGCGGTCCTCGGGGATCTGTGCCAGGAAGCGCGACGGATCCGCCGGCATCTCCGGGCCGCCAAAGCGCCGCCGCGACCGCGCGTGGGCGAGGAATAGCCGCTTGCGGGCGCGCGTCATCGCCACGTACAGCAGCCGACGTTCTTCTTCCAAATCGCGGCCTTCGCCGGCCTCGGCCAGCGAGTTGGCATGCGGCAGGATGCCTTCTTCCAGGCCGACGACGACGGCGACGTCGAATTCAAGGCCTTTGGCCGAATGCATCGTCATCATCGACACTTTGGCGCCATCGCCCAGCTTGTCGGTGTCGGCGACCAGCGCCACCTGCTCCAAAAAGCCACGCAGGGACGGGTCTTCCGCGGTGTCCGCGTGCTCCGCCATCGCCGCCAAAAGCGCGCCCAGGTTCTCCAGCCGATCCTGCGCGTCCGGGTCCTTGTCCGCCTGCAGCGCCGCGCGCAGCCCGGACGCCTGCAGCACCTGCGCGCCCACCGTGTCAGCGCGCAGGCCCTCGATGCCGTCGCGCAAGCTGCGCAGCAAGTTCTGGAAAGTCCGCAGCTTTTCCGCCGAGCGCCCCGCCTGATTCAGCGCCAGCAGGTCGTCCGCCGCTTCCGGCAGCGAGATGCCGCGCGCCCGCGCCCGCTGCGCCACAAGCTCCACCGTTGCATCGCCAATGCCGCGGCGCGGCGCGTGGATCGCCCGCTCCCAGCCGGCGGAATCTTGCGGATTCACGAGCAAACGCAGCCAGGACAGCGCGTCCTTGACCTCGGCGCGCTCATAGAACCGCTGGCCGCCGATCAGCACATAGGGCAGGCGAAACCGCCGCATCGACTCTTCCAGCACCCGCGACTGCGCGTTGGTCCGGTAAAACACCGCCATCTGCGCCGCCGACGTCCCCGCCGTGCGCAGCTGCTCCAGCGTCCGCGCCACCCAGTCCGCCTCGTCGCGCTCATTTTGCGCCACGTGCAGCACGAGCTGCTCGCCGTCGCCGCTCTCGGTCCAGAGCACCTTGCCGTGGCGGTTGCGGTTGTGGCTGACCACCGCCGTCGACGCCGCCAAAATGTGCCCGGTGGAGCGGTAGTTGCGCTCCAGCTTGATTGTCGTCGTGTTCGGGAACATCTGCGGAAAGCCCAGAATGTTGCCGACTTCCGCGCCGCGCCACGAGTAAATCGACTGGTCGTCATCGCCGACCACGCACAAGTTGCCGTGCTCGCTTGTCAGCAGCTTGAGCAGCTCGAACTGCGCGGCATTGGTGTCCTGGAACTCGTCCACCAGCACGTAGCGGAAGCGGTGCGACCAGTTCTGCCGCAGCCCCGGGTTCTGCGCCAGCACCAGCGTTGGCCGCATGATCAGGTCGCCAAAATCGACGGCGTCGGCGGTGCGCATCTCCGCTTCATACGCGGCGTAGACGGCCACGGCTTTGCGATCGAAGTCGGACTCCAGGCTGTCCAGCAGCTTCGGATCGGTCGGCAGCTGCAGGCGGTTCTTGCACTTGTCGATGAACTGCGCGAATTGCTTGGGCTTGTACGTCGCGTCCGACAAGTTCAGCGCCTTCATCACGCGGTTGATCGTCCGCACCTGGTCGTCGGTGTCGTAGATCGAGAAGCCGCTGCGCAGCCCCGCCGCCGGCGCCAGCTGCTGCAGCATCCGCACGCCGATTTTGTGGAACGTGCCGAGCCAGACCTCGCGGGCGCTGTCGCCGACCGTGTGGATGACGCGCTCTTTCATCTCGCCAGCGGCTTTGTTGGTAAAGGTCATGGCGAGGATCTGCCACGGCGACACCTGCTCGTGCTCGATGAGCCAGGCGATGCGGTGGGTAATCACGCGGGTCTTGCCCGAACCGGCGCCGGCGAGCACCAGCAGCGGCCCGCGCGTCGTTGTAACCGCCCGCCGTTGCTCAGGATTGAGGCCCGCCAAGAGCGGATGTTCGGGCGCGGGATCGGGAAAAAGCGACGACTGCACGGGCTACCTCGGCCGCGGTTTGTAGCGCGGCTCGCGGGCCAGCGCCAGCCCTCTCGACATCGCGCGCAAAGTCCGCTACCACCGCTCGCCATGCTGCTCGCCGTCCTTCGCCACCCGCTGCGTTTCCTGTTCATCGACCCCTGGGCGCGCATCGACGCCCGCGATCGCAGCGCCCGCGTCGGGAAGGTCTCGGCGCGCACGGCGACGCTCGTCACGTGCCTGACAGCGGCGCTGATGCTCGTGACGCTGCGGTTTCTGGTCATGGACCCGACTTTCCAGGGCCAAGTCGCGCAGGGCACGATCGACGCCGCCTACGCGCTGTCGCAGCCGCTGGGCGCCTGGCTCGACCCCTACCACCGGCTGCTGCTGTCGCTGGCGTGGGTCGCGGGCAGCGTGACCTGCTATTTCGTGCTGCCGGCGCTGGTTGTGCGTCTGGTTTTTGGCCTCAAGCTGAGCGATTTCTACCTGACGCCGCGGCAGTACCTGCAGCACCTGCCGTTCTACGCGCTGTTGTTCCTGCCCGTCGGGCTGGCGGTTCTGGGGGTGGCGCAGACGCCGGGTTTTCAGGCGCACTACCCGTTCTACGACCACGCGGACGGCTGGCAGGATCAGGTGGTGTGGGAGCTGGGCTACGCGCTGCAGTTCTTCGGCCTTGAATTCTTCTTTCGCGGCTTCATGTTGCGCGGCGTCGTCGCGGAGTTGGGCGCCATGGGCGTCATGGTCATGATGATCCCGTACACCATGATCCACTTTGGCAAGCCGCTGCCGGAGTGCCTGGGCGCGATCCTGTCCGGGCTCGTGCTGGGCACGCTGGCGATGGACACCAAGTCGATCTGGGGCGGCGTGACGATCCACGTCGCGGTCGCCTGGCTGATGGACGCCGCGGCGCTGTACTTGAAGGCCCACGCCGCGAGCTGACGCCGCGGCCGGCAAGGCGTCCGGCCGCGAAGGCTTGGAGCGGCGAACGCGGAGCGTTCAGGACGGCGCGGCAGTCGGAACTGGCGAATGTCCCTTGACCGCCTGCGACCCCCAACCGGCAAGCCGTCCGGCCGCGAAGGCTTGGAGCGGCGAACGCGAAGTGTTCAGGACGGCGCGGCAGTCGGAACTGGCGAATGTCCCTTGACCGCCTGCGACCCCCAACCTACCATCAACTTCCAAGTACCCGGGGGAGGACACCATGGCCGAGAATTTCGAGCTCCAACCGCTGAGCGATGAGCAAGTTGAACAGCAGCGCCTGATGCTGATCGAGAAGCGCGAGCGGACGCTGGCGGCGGTCAAAGCCGCCGAGCAGAATCAGGATCCGGACGAGCTGCGCGTGGCGGACGAAATGGACCTGTCGAGCGTGGGCTACGATCAGGCCTTCGAGTTCCGCCTGCGCGACCGCGACGCGACGCTGCTCAAGAAGATCGACAAGGCGATTCGCCGGATCGAAGCCGGCGAGTACAACTATTGCGAAGAGTGCGACAACGTCATCGGCGCCAACCGCCTGCTGGCGCGCCCGGAAGCGAACCTGTGCATCGACTGCAAGGAAAAGCAGGAGCACGTGGAAAAGATGTACGAGAAGCGGCGGCAGCGCATGACCTCGTTCGAGATGTAGTCCACACGGCCAAGCGAGCGCGGCGCGATGAATTTTGCTTCGCCATCGGCCAATTCGCTCACCTTGCGCCGCTGCAAGCTCATCGCCACAAGCG
>CAIPXZ010000181.1 GCA_903869075.1 uncultured Myxococcales bacterium
CGGCATCACGTTCTCTGTTTTCCTCATGATCCAAATGACTTCCATGTTCTCGGGCATGATGAAGAAGGCCTCGGCGACGGTGATGAACACCGGCGCCAAGATGTGGATCATGGACCCGGCCGTCACCAACGTCGCCGCGGCGATCCCGATGCCGGAATACGTGCTGGACTCCGCGCGCAGCATGAAAGGCGTGAAATTCGCCGTGCCGCTCTACACCGGCGGCGGGCTGGCGCGGCTGAAAGACGGCACGTTTCAGGGAGTCACCGTCATCGGCTTGGACGACACGACGCTGTACGGCCGGCCGAAGCTGCTGGAAGGCAAAATTGAGGATATCTATGGTGAAAATGGCTTCATCGTCGTCAAAGACGAGGAGTACATCAAGCTGCACAGCCCGGCGATTGGCTCGGAGCTGGAGATCAACGACAACCGCGGCGTCATCGTCGGCCTCGCCACCGTCCCTGCCAGCGGCTTGTTCGGCATCCCGACGCTCTACACGACCTTCAGCCGGGCGATTCGCTACATCCCGTCGATGCGCTTTACCATCAGCTACGTGCTCGTCGAGCCGGTGGACACCGCCAGCATCCCGCAGATCAAAGCCGCTGTCGCCAAGCTGGGCTACGAGGCGCTGACCGAGGCGGAATTCATCGACAAAATAACGACTTGGTACATCTTCCGCACCGGCATGGGCATGAATTTGCTGCTGATGACGGCGATCAGCTTCATCGTCGGCCTGTCGATCTCCGGCCAGACGTTCTACAGCTTTACCCTTGAAAATCTTGATAAATTCGGCGCGCTCAAGGCGATCGGCGCCAAGGGCCGCGAGCTTGTGTGGATGATCCTGTTCCAGGCGGCGCTGACGTCGCTGGCGGGCTACGGCCTCGGCATTGGCCTGTGCGCCGGCTTGATCGCGCTGGCGCGGCTGCGGATGCCGGACTACGCGTCGATTATCACCTTTGAGAATCTAGGCTTGGCGCTGGCGATGGTGATGGTCATCGCGGCGATCTCCAGCTACGTCGCGATCCGCCGGGTGCTGCGGATTGAACCGTTCGAAATCTTCCGAGGCTAGCGTGAGCGAAGTTGCCATCCACGCAGAAGGCTTGACGAAATGGTTCGGCGAAGGCGAGGCCCGGACCGTCGCCGTGCGCAACGTCCAGCTTGACGTCTTGAAGGGCGAGGTCACCTACATCATCGGCCCGTCCGGCAGCGGCAAGACGACGCTGCTCAGCATGATGTCCGGCATCCTGCGGCCCAATGAAGGCAAAGTCGTCCTGAACGGCGTCGACCTGTGGCGCTTGGCGGAAGATCGCATCGCCGATATGCGGCTGAATACAATCGGTTTTGTCTTTCAGGACTACCACCTGTTCCCGCGGCTGACCACCGCCGAGAACGTCGCCGTGCCGCTGATTTTGCGCCGCCAGCCGTGGAAGTCCGCGATTGCCGAGGCGAAGCGCTGCCTGGAGATCGTCGGGCTGGGCAACCGCGTGGAGCTGCGGCCGAACAAGCTGAGCGGCGGCGAACAGCAGCGCGTGGCGATCGCCCGGGCCATCGCCAGCGCGCCGGACATCCTGATCCTGGACGAGCCGACGGCGTCGCTGGATGGCGACACTGGCCGGAAGATCATTGAATTCGTTCGCAAAGACGTGCTGAGCGCCGAGCGCTGCATCCTGATTGTGACCCACGACGAGCGGATTTTTTCGTACGCGGATCGCATCGTGAAGATGGCCGACGGCGCGATCGTCGGCGTGGACAAGGGGGAATTCCGTGCGTAACAAGATCATCTTTGCGCTCGTCGCGGTCGGCATCGTCGCCGCGCTGGCCAGCGCCTACCTGCACGCGCGGCCGTCGAACCCGCAGCCGCCGGCGTTCCAGCCCGCGTCAAATCCGAGCGGCGACGCGATCTTTGCCAACGGCATCGTCGAGAGCTACCAGGCGCAGGGCGAAAACGTCAATATTTATCCGGAAGTGGCCGGCACGGTGGTCAAAGTGCTGGTGGCGGAAGGCCAGACTGTGACGCGCGGCACGCCGCTGGTGGCGATCGACGACTCCGTGCAGCGCGCGCAGCTGGCGCAGCAGGAAGCGGCGGCGGCAGCGGCGCTGGCGCAGCTGAACAGCTTGAAGGCGCTGCCGCGACCGGAGACGCTCGAGGTCGCGCGGGCGCAGGCGGAGATGGCGGCGGCGTCGCTCAAGAGCGCGCAGGACCAGCTGGCCAAGCTGCAGCGGGCGTTCGAGCTGGATCCGCACGCGGTGAGCCGGGACGTGCTGGATAATGAAGCGAATGCCGTCAAGGTCGCCAAGGCCAACCTGGACGTGGTGAGCAAGCAGCTGGAGCTTGTCAAAGCCGGCGCGTGGGTCTACGACCTGCAGAATCAGGAGCGGCAATATGACGTGGCGACCAAGGCAGCGGCGGCGGCGCAGGCGCAACTGGCTAAATTTGTTGTGAAAGCGCCGGTCGATGGCGTCGTCATGTCCGTGGCCACGACCGTCGGCGCGTACGTTTCGCCACAGGGCGCGTACGACGCCTACACGCAGGGCTTTGGGCCGATTACGGTGATGGGCCAGGCGGCGACGGCGGGCTACATGGCGGTGCGGTGCTACATCGACGAGATCCTGATTCCGCGCCTGCCGCCGGCGGATCAGCTGCACGCGCGGATGTTCATCCGCGGCTCGAACGTCAGCGTGGCGATGGAACTCGTGCGCGTGCAGCCGTATGTGTCGCCGAAGATCCAGCTGTCCAATCAGCGGCAGGAAAAGGTCGATCTGCGCGTTTTGCCAGTGATTTTCCGGTTCATGCCGCCGCCAGGGACGCGGCTGTATCCAGGCGAGCTTGTCGACGTCTACGTGGGCGGCAAGGCGATCGCCGCGCCGACGGAGCAGACGGCGACGCTGGGGAGGAACTAGGCGATGGCCAGAGTTGCTCAAGTGTTCTGCGGGCTTGTGCTGCTGGCGGGCTGCGCCGTTGGCCCGGATTTTCGCCGTCCGGACGCGCCGCCAGTACAGGCGTTCACGCCGGGCCAGCCACCGGCCACGACGGTCGTCGCCGATGGCCAGGCGCAGACCTTCGCCTACGGCAAGCAGCTGCGCGCGGACTGGTGGAAGCTGTTTGGTTCCACAAAGTTGGATGCGCTCGTTGCCGGCGCCGTGGCCCACAATCCGAGCGTGGCGGCGGCGGACGCGACGCTTGCGCAGAGCGAGGCGCTGCTGCACGCGGGCTACGGCATCTTTTTTCCGCAAGCCGCCGCCAGCGCGTCGGCGACGCAGCAGCAGGCGAGCCCGCAGCGGCTGGGTCAAGCGGGTCCGACGAGCATCTTCAGCCTGTTCACGCTGTCGGCGAGCATCAGCTACACGCTGGATCTGTTTGGCACGCAGCGGCGCATCGAGAAGCTGCAGGCGCAGGTCGATGGCCCGCGGTTCGCGCTGCTGGCGGCGCAGCTGACCGTGACGGCGAACGTCGTCAATACGGCGATCGCCCGCGCCAGCTACCTGGCGCAGCTGGCGGCGACGGCGGAGCTGCTGACGCTTGAGCGCGAGCAGCTGAAAATCGCCGAGGCGCAGGCCCAGGCAGGCACGCAGCCGTACGCGAATGTGCTGGCGCTGCAGAGCCAAATCGCCAGTACGGAAGCGGCGTTGCCACCGCTTGCGCAGACCGCCGACCACGCCGCGCACCTGTTGGCCGTGCTGCAAGGTCTCACGCCGGCGGAGGCGCCGGCACTGCCGTTGGCGCTGGGCGACCTGACGTTGCCGGCGGAGCTGCCGGTCAGCCTGCCGTCCGAGCTCGTGGCGCAGCGGCCCGATATCCGCATGGCGGAGGCGGTGTTGCACGCGACGAGCGCCAACATCGGCATCGCCACAGCGGCGCTGATCCCGAGCCTGACGCTGAACGCGGGCTATGGCGTCAACAACACATCACTCGGCAATTTGTTCAACGCGTCCAGCAACTTCTGGAACGTCGGCGCCGGCATCACGACACCGCTTTTCGACGGCGGCACGCTGTGGTACCAGCGCAAGGCGGCAATCGAGGCGTACCGCCAGTCGGCCGCCGCGTACCGCGAGACGGTGCTGGCGGCTTTTGCCCAGGTCGCGGACGTGCTGCGCGCGCTGGAGCACGACGCGCAGGCGCTGGACGCGCAGCTGCGGGCGGTGGACGCGGCGGCGGAGGCGCTGCGGCTGATTCAGGTCAACTACAAGTCCGGGCTGGCGGATTACCTGCAGGTGCTGACCGCCGACAAGCAGCTGCAGCAGGCGCGCATCGCCGCGATCCAGGCGCGCGGCCAGCGGCTGCAAGACACGGTGGCGCTCTACGCGGCGCTGGGCGGCGGCTGGTGGAACGCGGCGGCGGCCAAGTAGCCGTCAGCAGTCCGGCCAGACCTTGGTTGTGTCGGTGCAGGTGTCGCAGTTGGCGCCACTGAAGCCGGGCGCGCAGCCGGTGCACAGCGGCGTCTGCCAGCCGACCTTGCCGGTGTGCGTGCAGGTGTTGCCAACCGGGTCGCAGGCGTCCAGCGTGCACGGGTCGCCGTCCTGGCAGCTGACGACGCCGGCGCAGACCAGATTGGTGCAGACATCGCCGGTTGTGCAGCCGTCGCCGTCGTCGCATGTGCCGGTGCTGGCGGTGGAGAGGCAGGTGCCGGCGGTGCAGGTGTCGATGGTGCACGGGTTGGCGTCGCTGCAGTCTTTGGCAGTGCCGGTGCAGACCGTGCCGCTGCAGGCGTCGCCCAGCGTGCAGGCGCTGCCGTCGTCGCAGGTGACGGCCAGCGGCAAGAAGACGCAGCCGGTGGCCGGCGCGCAGTCCTCGCTGGTGCAGACGTTGCCGTCGCTGCAGCTGTTGGCGTCGCCGACGCAGGTTCCGGCGGCGCACTTGTCCGCCAAGGTGCAGGCGTTGCCGTCGCTGCAGCTGATGGCGTCCTGCGCCGGCACCATGTGGCACTTGTTGGTGCTGCCGTCGCAGGCGCCGAGCATGCAGTGGCCGTCGCCCGGGCAGGTCGCCTCGTCGGTCTGGCCGTTGCAGTTGTTGTCCAGGCCGTCGCACTTTTCAACACCGCCGTTGGACAGAATGCAGGCGACGCAGCCGCCCTTGCTGCTGCACAGCTTCGACGCGCAGTCGCTGTTGCTCGTGCATTTGCAGCCGATGGCGGTGCAGGTGCTGGCGGCATCGCCGCCGTCGTCGCTGGCGTCGTCGGTGCTGGCGTCGTCGTCGATGATCGGGTCGCCGTTGGCCGCAGTCGTGGCTGGATGGCACGCAAGCAAGGTGAGGCAGCAGAGGACGAGGCAGGCATGCGTCTTCATGCCCGCACCGTGCCACAAAGCCGGTTTCCCGGCAAATCGCTTGTTGCCCACGGCGGCATGCGGCATCCTGCGCGTCCCATCGCAGGTGCCCCGTGACGTCGACCCCGCCCGTTCCCATGCTCGCCAAAGCCCGCGCGCTCGTGCTTTTGCGCTGCCCCGCGTGTCGCACCGGCGCGATGTTCCGCTCGCCCGTGCACATGCACACGCGCTGCCCGCACTGCGACTACCAGTTCGACAAAGGCAACGGCTACTTCCTCGGCGCCATGTACGCCAGCTACGGTTTGTCACTGGCGGTCTGCGGCGCGCAGACGATCGCGCTGCTGCTGGCGGGCGCGTCGACGGCGGTCACCATCGTCGCGGCGATCGCCACCGCGTGCCTTGTCGGTCCGTGCTTCGCCTTTCCGTACTCGCGCTGCGCCTGGGTGTGGGCGGAGCGCGAAGGCCACCTGCACGACGGCGAAGAGGACGTGCTCGCGCTCAAGCGCGCCTACCTGCAAGCCCGCGGCATGCCGCACGAACCGCCGACGGATCCGCAGTGACGGCCGCCGCGGCGTTTGCTAGGCTGCCGCCGGAGGGTGCGATGCGCCGAAGCTTGGTGATCTTGCTGCTCTGTGCCGCCGCGCCCGCGCAGGCGTGGGTGCCCGCGACCGTCGGCACCGGCTGCATGGACCGCTGGTACACACCCGACGTCAACGCGCCGCAGTTGAGCATGGCCGTCGACAGCGCCGGCATCGGCGGCATCCCGGCGGCGACCGTGCAGGCCGCGCTGCGAGCCGCGCTGCTGACCTGGAACGGCGTGCAATGCCCGCTGTGCAACAACCCCGGCGGCGTCGATTGCCAGCCGCTGACGTGCGCCGCCAACCCGCTGGGCGTCACGCTGCAGGACGGCGGCATCAGCCCGCACGCGCAGTGGGGCTTGCCCTGCGCCGAGGCCGCGAGCGACGGCACCTTTAGCTGCAAGGGCGTGAAAGCCAACGGCAATTGGGTGATTCCCGAGACCAGCAAGGCGCTGTGGCAGTGGAGCCAGTTCGCCGCGGCGCAGACGGTGCTGACTTCCAACCAGGCCACCGGCGAGATCATCGACGCCGACATCCTCTTCAACCTCGCGCCGCGCGACGACGGCTCGACCTTCAGCTTCTGCGAAGGCGACTGCGCGGCCAAGCCGTCGGCGTATCCGCTGTGCATTCCGCTGACGCACGAGCTGGGCCACGTGCTGGGGCTGAACCACTCGCTGTTGGCGCAGGCGACGATGGCCGCGTCGGCGGTACCGAGCGACACGTACAAGTGCCAGCTGAATGCCGACGACATCGCCGGCGTCTGCACGCTTTACCGCACCACCTGCAGCGGCCAAGCCGGCGCGTACCCCAAAGCCGCCGCGACGTGCAGCGCGCTCGGCCAGGCCGACGCCGGCCCGACCGACAGCGGCGGCTTGACCGCTGACGCCAGCGGCAGCACCGACGGCACGTCGAACAGGGACGCGACGCCGTTCGCCTGCCAAGCTGGCCGCAGCAGTGGTTCGCTGTGGAGCCTATTGATTTTGCTGGTACTTATGCCAATCCGCCGCGGCTGGGGAAGATCACAAGCCAGACCGACGTGATCACGTAGTCCATGATCAAGACCGCCGCCGACGCCGTGACGACAGTGCCGGTGGTGGCGAGGCCGACGCCGCGGCTGCCGCCCGCCGCGTGAAAGCCGCGGTAGCAGCTGATGGCGCCGATGATCAGGCCAAAAAACGTGCCCTTGACCAAGGTGCAGGCGATGTCGGTGCCGTCGATCCACACCCAGATGCGGCTGAAGAATTCGCCGCGGTCGATGCCGAGCACCTGCGTCGCCGCGACGTACGCGCCGAACAGCCCGACGGCGTTGAAGCACATCGCCAGCAGCGGCACCATCAGCGTGCAGGCGACGACCCGCGGCGTGACCAAGTAGTGCACCGGGTCGACCGCCATCGTTTCCAGCGCGTCGATCTGCTCGGTCACGCGCATGGTGCCCAGCTCGGTGGTCATCGCCGAACCGACGCGCCCGGCGACCATCAGCGCGGTCAGCGACGGCGCCAGCTCGCGCACCAGCGAGATCGCCACCGTGCCGCCGATCAGGCTCTTGGCGTTGAAGAGCTCGAACGCCACGGCGGTCTGGATGGCAAAAACCGCGCCGGTGAACACGCCGGTCAGCAGCACGATGCCCAGCGAGCCGACGCCCACGAAATCAAGGATTTGCGTCATCAGCGCGACGCGAAACGGCCGCCGTGGCACCTTGCTCAGCGCGCTCAGCGTGAACAGCGTCACCGCGCCGACGGTCTCAAAAGGCCGCAACAGGCGTGGCCATTTCAGCACCGGATTCATCGTCTGCGCCATCGTCATGCGGGTACCCCGGTCACAGCGTAGATCCGCCTTGCGGATTGGCCAGTTTTCCGCGTGCGGCTGACGCGTGACCGCCCGCCGTGCTAGCCTGCGCTGCCCATGCCGTCGCCGCTGCCATCGCCGCCCCGTCACGCCCAGCGCGGCACCGTGTACCTCGTTGGCGCGGGGCCGGGCGCCGCGGATCTTCTGACAATTCGCGCACTTCGGCTGCTGGAGAGCGCCGACGTCATCGTCCACGACAGCCTCGTGCTGCCGGAGCTGTACGCGGCGCTGCCGGGACGGCGGATTGACGCGGGAAAACGCAGTGGTGACCATGGCTTAGGCCAGGAGGGCATCCACGCGCTGTTGATCGATCTGGCGCGCCAACAAAATGCGGTGGTGCGGCTGAAGGGCGGCGATCCCTATGTGCTGGGTCGTGGCAGCGAGGAAGCGCTGGCGCTGGCGGCGGCGGGCGTGCCGTGCGAGGTCGTGCCAGGCGTGTCGTCGGCGCTGGCGGCGCCGCTGCTGGCGGGAATTCCGCTGACCCATCGCGGCGTTGCCGACTCGTTCTGCGTCGTGTCAGCGCATCCGCAGCATGCCGGGCAGCTGCCGGCGATCCCGCCGTACGCGCCGCGGCGGACGCTCGTGGTGCTGATGGGCGTGCACACGCTGCCGCAGTGGCTGCCGGAGCTGGCGGCGCAGGGCTACCCGGGCGCGCTGCCGATCGCGTTCGTGATGCACGCGTCCTGGCCGCAGGCGCGCGCGTGGCAGTCGACGCTGGCGGACTGCGTCGCCGACATCGCCGTGCACGGGCTGACAGCGCCGGCGGTGGCGATTATCGGCCATGTCGTGGATTTGCGTACGGAATTGCCACAGGAGCAGCCGTGACGCCGCTCGCCGTTGGCTTGCTGCTGCGCGGTCGGCAAGTCCTCGTCGTTGGCGCAGGTCCGGTGGCGCTGGGCAAGATTGCGCGGCTGCTGGCGGCGGAGGCGCAGGTCACGGTCGTGGCGCCGGACGTGGTGCCGGAGATCGCCGCGCTGGCCATCGCCGGGGCGATCGCGCTGCACCGACGGCCGTTCGCGCCCGCCGATCTCGATGGCGCGTGGCTGTGCCTGACGGCGACTGGGCGCGATCGCGTGGACGCCGCGGTCTTTGCCGCCTGCGAACAGCGCCGGCTGCTGTGCAACGCCGCAGACGTGCCGGAGGCGTGCAGCGCGTACCTGATGGCGCAGGAGGACGTCGGTCCGCTGACGCTGGCGGTGGGGAGCACCGGTACGGCGCCGGGGCTGGCAGGGCGGCTGGCGCGCGAGGCGCGGCAGGCGTGGCCGGAAGATATCGCTGAGCTTGTGCGGCGTTACGGCGCGGTGCGGCAGTGGCTCAAGGCGCAGCAGCCGGGTGAGGCGCGCCTGGGACAGCGGACGGCGGCGTTGCGGTGGTTGGCGCGGCAGCCGTGGGCGGTTCTGCGGCAGCCGGAGCAGGCGCTGCGCGAGGACGTTGCGGCGGCCCTCGAGACCGAGCCGCCGCAACGTCCGCGCTAAACATACCTGCAGTGACTCGGAGTCAAAAAGTTCGTGTCGCCGCGAGACGGCCCGCAGGGACGCGAGCTTGGCGACCCAGCCAGCAGCCTAAACATGCCCGCCGCACGGCAGCCATTGATCGCCGGTCTTGGCAGGCGTGTTTGGTCAAATCACGGCGAGCAGGTGCCGGTCGTGTACGTGAACGCGTCGCCGTTGTAGCACTTGGCCTGGCAGGCGTTCTGGTACGTGAAGCCGTTGGCACCGCAGACCGGCGCTTCGTTGTTGTTGCAATTGCAGATGCAGGCTTCGGCGTACTGGAAGGTCCAGTTGCCATTGCCCTTGGTCAGGCAGTCGTACTCGCCCTGGTTCTGGAACGTGACCCACTGGTCGGGCTGGCCGGCCACCGTGAGCGATCCGCAGACCGGGTGGATGATGCTGTACTCGACGTCCGGGCAGCAGCCCTGGGCCTTGTACAGCGTGTTGGCGGCGCAGGGGTCCGTCGGCGTGGCGCTGATGCCGGTGCAATCGCCCACCGTGGCGCCGTCCGCGGCGGCGATGCACGCCGTGCGGTAGCTGGTGCCGACCGGCAGCGTCACGCCCGTGGACAGCTTGACCTTCTTGACGCCGCAGACCGGCGAGCACTCGCTCGTGCAGTTCGGCGTCTTGTTCTTGTCGTAGCAAGCGCCATCGCATTCCTTGGTCATCTTGGACGGCGTGCAGGCGGCGCTCGGCGCGGTGCCCGGGTAGCAGCCCTTGACGTTGCAGTTCTCCATCTTGCACTGGTTGTCATACGTCGTGTTGTCTTCCTTGGCGCAGATCGGCTGGCCCTTGAGCACGCAGCCCGGACCGCCGCTGGCGACCGGCTTGGTGCAGTCGACCTTGCAGGCGCCCGGCGTCGCGACAGCCGTCGTGCCGTTCATCTTGACGTCCGGCACGCAGCCGACTTCGCACTTGTGGTCGACGTTGACCTGCGTGCCGGCGTTGGTCGTCACGCACCACGGGTCAGCCAGCTTGAGGTCGGCCGGCGTGCACAGCGGGCAGGCGGGGCACTCGGTCGGCCACACCTGGCCGCCGACTTCCGCCGGCCAGTTCACGGCGTTCAGCGCGCAGATGGCGGCACAGTCGTTGGGGTAGGTCTTGAGGTCGGGCTTGCCAACGGCCGCCAGCGTGCAGATCGGGAACGCCGGGCACAGCGTGCACAGCGCGCAGGAACCCTTGGCTTCCGGGCAGATCGGCAGCGCCGGGCCGGTGTCCGGCTTGACGTCGGGCGTGTCGCCGCTGATGTCGGTGCCGGCGTCCGCATCGCCGGTCTTGCCGTCGGTGCCGCTGATGCCGTCAGCGGGCGTGACCGCGTCCGTGCTGCCGTCCTGGTCCGTGCCGTCCTTGCCCGCGGTGTCGGGCGTGTCGTCGCCGGCGCCGTCGGCGTCATCGGTCACGCCGAGCTCGCTGTCGGTGCTGTCGTTGTCGACGCTCGTGGCGTCATCCGTGGTGGCTTTTGTGCCGCAACCGGTCAGGCCCAAGCCCGCGATCAGGCTGCCTACCGCCAGAAGTCGACACAGCGTCGAGACGCGAAAGTTCAGCAAAATTCGTGCGTTCATGATGTGGCCTCGCATACAAGTTCGGTCAGTTTCGGACAGCGCGTTCGGGGGTGGCCGGCTGGATCAAACAGCGCGACTACGGCTAACAACCGACTTCCCCTGAGCCGGATGCGCCGAATCTCCAGCAAGTGTAGCGTTGTCCGCGGAAGTTGTCACGGATTCCCAGCGGGCAACGCAAGTGTGCTAAGATCACCCGCCCGGAGGGCCGTATGCGCGCACATGTGGGTTTGCTGAGTTCCTGGTGGCGGCGCCACGGCGCCTTCGTCAGCTTGGGCTTTTTGCTGGCGTGCGCCGCGCCCGACGCCGGACCAACCGATACCCACGTCGCAGACGCGACCGCCGATGCCAGCACGGACGACGCCGCGCCCGCTGACACCGGCCCAGCCAGCTCCTGCGTTCCCGTCTCCGGCGACCCCACGCTCATCCGGTTGCGCGGCACGCTGTGGACGGGCGACGTGACGATCAACGACGGCGAGGTCTTTGTCTCGACCGCCACGGGCAAAATCCTCTGCGTCGGCCAGGACTGCAGCAAGACCGCCGGCGCCGACAAGGCGACCGTCCTGTGCACCGACGGCATCATCACGCCCGGGCTCATCAACCCGCACGACCACGGCACGTACAACCACTTGCCGCGCTGGCAGCACACCAAAAAATACGGCGATCGCTACCAGTGGCAGGCCGACGCAAGCTATTTGGCGTTCAAAAAATCGCAGCAGACGACGTACAGCAAGGCGCAGTGCGAGGTCGTCAAGTGGACGGAAATGCGGGAGATCGCCGCCGGGACGACGTCGATTCAGGGCGTGACGTCGCTGGTGCCGGCGTGCGCCAAGGGCTTTGTCCGCGATCTGGATGACACGCATGGCGCCAGCGGGCTGTCCGGCTACGCGATCGACACCCAAGTCACCAAAATCAGCGGGACGACAGCAGCGGCGGCGGCGACCTGGGCGGCGGGCTTGAAGAACGGCGCGAAATCCGGACTGATTTTGCACCTCGGCGAGGGCGTTGACGCCGGCGCCAAGGCGGAGTGGTACACGCTCGTTGACCTCGGGCTGGCGCTGCCCGGCGTCTCGCTTATCCACGCCGCGGGGCTGGGCGGCGCCGAGCTGGCGGACGCGCGGCAAGTGGGCGTCAAGCTGATTTGGTCGCCGCAGTCGAACCTCGACTTGTACGGCGACACGACGCGGATCCCGACGGCGCTGAATCTGGGCATGACGGTGGCGCTGGGTCCGGACTGGACGCCGTCGGGCTCGATGAACCAGCTGGACGAGATGAAGTGCGCGAAAAAGCTCAGCGACAAGCGCTGGGGCGGCATGCTGACCGACGACATGCTGCTGCACATGGTGACGACCGAGGCGGCCAAGGCGCTGGGCGCGGACGGCGATATTGGCCGCTTGGCGACGGGCTATCTTGCCGATATTTCGGTGTTTTCAGGCGATCGCAGCGCGCCGGCAAAGTCGGTTGTCGCCGCGCGGCCGGAGACGGTCAAGCTTGTGTTGGTTGCCGGCAAAGTGCTGTATGGCGACGAGGCGCTGGTGAGCGCGCTGCAGCCTACGGGCTGCGATGCGTTTGACGCCTGCGGCCAGGCCAAGCTGATTTGCACAAAGGATCCGACGCTGGACAGGGGCACGGAAAGCTGGACCGATGTGCAGACGGTGCTGCAGACAACGCTGGCGGCGGCGCTGGCGGCGGACCAGCCGGCGGCGGCGTACACGTACGGCTACAGCCTGTGGCCGCTGTTCAAGTGCGGCGCGGAGGCGGATGCGCTTATCAACTGCGACGTCGTCGGCGCCGCACCGAGCGCCGCGGATCTGGACGGCGATGGCTTGATCAACGGGCTGGACAACTGCCCGAGCGTCTGGAACCCCGACCAGGGCGATCTGGACAGCGACAAGCTGGGCGATGCCTGCGACGTGTGCCCGATCGTCGCCAACGCCACCGTGTGCCCCAAGCCTGGACCCGACGACTTGGACGGCGACGGCGTGGCGAACGGCAGCGACGACTGCCCGAACATCGCCAACGCCGACCAGAAAGACCAGGACAGCGACGGCAAGGGCGACGTGTGCGATCCGTGCCCGACGCAGGCCAATCCCGGCGCCGCGCCGTGCCCGATCCTGCCGGCGGATGTGACTGAAATCAATCAGAATCTCGGTTATGGCGTCGCGGGCCAGCAGGTCAAGACGCCGGTGCTCGTGGTGACGGCGGCGAAGGCGGCGAAGTCGCCGAACCCGGCGCGCGTGTGGGCGCAGCGGGTGCCGGCGGTGCCGTACGGCGGCATTGAGATGCAGCTGGCGACTGGGCAGCCGTTGCCGAAGCTGGGCCAGCAGGTCATCGCCTCGGGCACCGTGGGCGACCTGTCCGGGCGGCGCATCCTGCAGGCGGTGACGCTGCAGAACGCCGGGCCGTTGGTGACCGTTGTGCCGTTGGCGGTGGATGTGAGCGTGCTGACCGACGACACGCAGTCGGCGGCCTACCGTGCGCTGCTGCTGCAAGTCGGCCCGTTGACGGTGACGCAGCAAAATGCCGACGCCGATCCCACGAAGCCGACACAGGATTTTGGTGAAGTGCTGACGACGGGCGACTTCCGCGTCGATGACGAGCTGGTCGTCTGGGGCACGGATCTGGCGCGGCCGAACGTCGGCGATGCGTTCCAGTGGGTGCGCGGGCTGCTGTTCTACTCGTTTGGCAACGACAAGCTGGAGCCGCGCGCGGCGACGGATTTTCAGAAGTAGTCACGCCCGGCAAGCCCGTGTAGGCTTCGCCGCCGCGCGCCACGCCGGCGCGCTTGGCGCACGCTCGCGCCGCAAGGAACGATCATGACTCAAGCCCTGAAGATTGCTAAAAATACTGTCGTCACGCTCGACTACGAACTGCGGCTGGCGGATGACGAAGTCATCGACAGCTCAAGCGGCGGCGAGTTCTGCTTCCTGGTCGGCCACGAGAACGTGGTGCCGGGTCTGGAAGTCCAGCTGCTGGGCCTGGCGACCGGCGACACGCGCGACATCTCCGTCAGCCCGCAAGAGGGCTACGGGCTGCGCGACGAGGAAAAGCTGGTGACCGTGCCGCGCGAGGCGCTGCCGGACGACTTCGAGATCGAGATCGGCCTGCCGCTTGAGCTGGAAGACGAGGCGGGCGAGACGTCGATGGCGTTCATCGCCGGCGTGCGCGGCGACGAGGTCGTGCTGGACCGCAACCACCCGCTGGCCGGCGAGACGCTGCGCTTTCATGTGACGATCGGCGCGATCCGCGAGGCGTCCAAGGAAGAGCTCAAGCACGGCCACGTGCACGGCCCGGGCGGCCACCACCACCACTGATCGCCGGTTCCGCGCAAAAAAGCGCACGGAAGCGCGCGGCAAAATGCGCCACCGTCCGAATACTGTTTTGCGGCGGTGACCACCCCGTCGTCGCGCGCGGCCGCTCCGGGGCGGGCGCGTGCGCTAGCCAGCGCGCGGCGCATTTTGCGTAGGGAAGTCCATGGGTTGGAGCTTCCCGCGTCGACGGACGGGTTTGCCCGACGGTCGACCGGGCCTTGGCGGCGGTGGCGGGTCGGGGCCCAACCCAAATCAACCGGAAATTCGCCCGGCCCAATCCGACGCAACAAGTCGGCCATGGCGAACGCAAAGCATCCCGTCTGTCCCAGCCCGTAGCGGCTGGCCCAGCGCATCTTTCGCGTTGTCTGGAAGGTGACCCCAGCGGGATTTGACCCCGCGTTAACGGCGTGAAAGGCCGGTGTCCTAACCTGGTTAGACGATGGGGTCGTCTGTGAAGCGTAGCCTGAACGGTGAGCCGGGAGGGAATCGAACCCTCGACCAACAGATTAAAAGTCTGCTGCTCTACCGGCTGAGCTACCGGCTCGCTGCGCTGTGGACCCGCGGCTGTCGCGCACTGGCCCGCACTCGCGCCGCGCGCGCAGGGCGAACGGCCGGCGGAGTGTAAAGACGTCGGTGGATTCGGTCAAGCGTTCAGGACTTGTGTTCCTGATCGCGATCCAACTTCGGCGTCGCGTCGATCTCGCCGCTCTGCGAAATCTCGCGTTCCGCGTCGCGCTGCGCCTTCTTGAAGTTGCCGATCGCCTCGCCCAAGCCCTTGCCGAGCTGCGGCAGCTTGGTGGCGCCGAACATGACGACGATAATGCCAAAAATCACAAGCAGTTCTGTGGTGCCCAACATGGCGCGCTCCAAGCCGAGCGTCCCGCGCTCCGTTAGCGTGATCCCTGTAGATACGATGCCGAACATGAATCCCCAAGCAGGGTTACGGTTGCCTCGGCTGGACTCCAGCCGCCGTCGCCCCGCTGCATGATAGCACAACCCGCTTCCGGCGCTATGTAATCCGCTCGTGCAATTGCCGGTACAGCTCGGCCGCGGCGTCGTGTTCGGCGATCTTCTTGCTGCCGCCTTCGCCGTGCGCCGTCAGCAGCGTGTCGCCCAACCGCGCCACGGCGGCGACGCGGAACTTGCGCGCGTGCACGGGGCCTTCTTCGCCTTCCAGTGAATAATTCGGCGGTTGCAGCCCGGCGCGCTGCAGCAGCTCC
>CAIPXZ010000182.1 GCA_903869075.1 uncultured Myxococcales bacterium
CGGAGGACGGCATCATCGACGGCATCAACAAGTTCTGCGGCGCCAAGTAGTCGAACATTCAGCTAAAACAGCGGCGCGCCCCACAGCGTCACCTGCGTCGGCAGCTGCTCGAGCGTCGCCGCCGGGCGGTCCAGCAGCGCCTGCAGCAGCGGCTCCGGCGCGGCGCCATCGGGCCGCGGCAGCGCGACGATGTGCGCGGGCGCGCCGACAGCCAGCGTCCCCAGCCCGCTGAGCCCCGGGTCGAACTGCGCCAGCCACGCGCCCGGAATCGCCGTCGCCCGCGCCAGCGCCTCGGTCGCCGACACCGGCGCGTGGCCGGCATGGATCGCCAGAAAGCGTTGCATCACATGGAGTTGGCTGAGCTTCGGCCCGGCGCCGACGTCCGTCGCCAGCACCCACGGCACGCCCGCCGCGCGCAGGCGCTCCAGCGGCATCCGCCCCGAGCCCAGCGCCTCATTGCTCGTCGGACAGTGCGCGATCAGCGTGCCGCTCGCCGCCAACCGTGCCAGCGCGCGGTCCGGCAGGTGGACGCCGTGCGCCAACACCGTGCGCGGACCCAAAAGTCCAGCCTGATCATAGACATCGGTGTAGTCGACGGCCTGCGGAAACAGCTGCCGCACCCACGCCAGCTCGTCCAGGTTCTCCGCCAGGTGGCTCTGCACCGGCCAACCGGTCGCCTGCGCCAGCGTCCCGCACGCCGCCAGCCCCGCCGCGTCCACGCTCGGCGCGAACCGCGGCGTAATCGCCACCCGCTGGCTATGCAGCGCCTGCAGCAGATCCAGCGTCGCCTGCGCCGGCCGCAGCAGCGCGTCCGGGGCATTTTGGCTCATGATCGCCGGGCCTTCCAGAAAGCCGTGCGGCGCCTGCGCCAGGAACACTGGCGTGGCTTCAGCAAACGGCGGACCGAAGAACAGCCCCGCGCACGTGCCCGCGCGCGTGATCGCCGCCACGAACGCTTGCGCCCGCTGCCGCGCTACCGCGAGATCGCGGAACGCCGCTTCCGCCGGCCAGATCGCCTCGCGCAGCCACGGCAGCAGCTGGCCGGCAAACTGGCCGCGCACGTGCGCCTGCGGCCAGTGGCAGTGCAGGTCGACAAAGCCGGGCAGCAGCAGCGGCGCGTCGGCGGGCAGCGGCGTCGTCAGCGCGCGCACAACCGTGAACCGACCGTGCTCCCACGCCAGCTCCGCGTGCGGCAGGAACGCCACGGTGCCATCGGATTGCGGCAGCAGCGCCGCGCCGCGCACCGCGCCGTGGTGCGCCGATAGCTGCGTCGTCATCAACGCTTACTTGCCGGATTTCTTGGATTTTGCGCCCGGCTTGGCGTGCGCCCGGGTCATCAGCGCCTTGGGAACCGCCGGCCGATTCGACTTGGCCGCGTGCTTGTGCCCGTGCTTGGCCTTGACCGGCTCCGGCGGCGGCGGCGGCGGCGGCGGCGGTGCGGCTTCCTCCGGCGGTGGCGGCGGTGGCGGAGGCGGCACCATGTCCGCCAGCTGCTGGGTCAGCGACGGTAGCGGCTTGACAGCCGGGTCGACGGCCATGCGCACCTGCTGGTCCCACTCGCCGCGCCGGCGCAGCTTGAAGCGGTAGAGATCGGCGTTCGGGTCCTCGCCGTTGGCCGGGCGCACCACCGGCAGGTTGAGCATCGCCCGCGCTTGCTGGAATTCGCCCCGCAAAATGACCACTTCCGCCAGCGCCTTGAGCGCGCCCGGGTGTCCCGGCTTCTTGGCGAGGATCGCGCGCAGCACCTTGTCCGCGTCCGCCAGGCGGTTGTCGCGAATCCACAGCTCCGCCTGCACGAGCTCGGCGACGATGCCGCGCTCCGGCCCCGCGCGCCACACCGGCAGCAGCTGCCGCGCCAGCACTTCATCACCGTCGACGAGCGCCTGCAGCACCGCCATGCGAATCGACCGTCCCGCCGGCACCATCGGCACCGCGTTGCCGCTCGTACCGCGCTCGCGCACCCACTTCGCCAACAGCGGCCGGGTCTTGAGCGCGCCGACGTGCTTCGGATCGCGCTGCAGCGTCTGGTCCACCGCGACGAGCGCCGCCAGCAGGTCACCGGCGCCCAGCTTGGCCATCGCCAGCCGCCACGAGCGCGCCGCTGTCGGCGCGGCCTCCAGCGCCAGGCCAAACCACGCGGCGGCATCGGCGAACTTGCCCTGGGCAAAAAACGCCTCGCCTTGCGCATCCAGCGCCTCGGGCGCCTCGGATTCAACCGCGGCTTGGGGCGCGCCGGTTGCCGCCGCTGGCGCTGCCGCGTTCGGCGCTGCCGTCGTCGTCGTCGCGGGCACCTGCGCGAGCGACGCCAGCTCCGCCGCCGCCCACTGCGCCAGCGCATCGGTCTGCGCCGTCGCCGCCGGGTGCCGCGCCGCCACCGCTTGCACAAGGCGCAGCGCCGTGTCGTTCTGTCCCAGCTGGCGCAGGCACGCGACCTCGCCGCGCCGCGCGTCATCGTCCGCGCCGGTCGACTGCAGCAGCTGGTACTGCGTCAGCGCGTCCTGACAGCGATCGACGCGCCGCAGCGCATCCGCCAACAGCCGCCGCGCCGCGTGGTCATCGGGATCGGCGTGCACGGCGAGGCGAAAAGCCGCCACCGCTGCCGAATTGTCGCCACGCGTCAGCGCTTCGAGGCCGACGTCAATCGACTCCGCCGCCGTCGGTTCCTTCGCCGCAGTTGCCGTCGCCGCTCCCGGCAGGCCCGCCGCCAGCGCCGGCGTTGCCAGCACGCTCAGGCCCAGGGTCAGCAAGTGCGCGACTTTCATGGGAAACTCCATTTTCGGCGCCAGCGCCGCGGCTTACAGCTCGTCCGGAGACGCAATGTAGCCTTTCACGGCCGACGCCGCCACCACCACCGGGCTGGCCAGATAGACCTTGCCCGGGCCGGAGCGCCCCGGGAAATTGCGGTTGATGGCGCTGACGGTGACCTGATCCGGCCGCGACGACACGCCCGGACCGGCGTTGATGCACGCGCCGCAGCTGGGGTCGATGACCTTGGCGCCGGCCGCGGCGAAGATCGCCGGGTAGCCTTGCTGCACCGCGTATTCCTTGATCTTTTGGCTGCCGTACTGGATGAAAAGCTGCACGCCGTCGGCGACCTTGAGGCCCTTGTCGACCGCCGTGCGCAGCACCGACGCGTACATGTCCATGTCCGCCATCTTGCCGCCGGTGCAGGAGC
>CAIPXZ010000183.1 GCA_903869075.1 uncultured Myxococcales bacterium
AACTTGCGAGTGAAGCGAGCCGCTTGCGTCGCAGCGGCAAGAATTCAGTTCTACCACTTTACACCTTGTCGGCGGCAAATGCCGTCGAGATTGTGACGATGGTATTGGATTATCTCTTGGCTGTACGTCAGGAGCAGGCATCGCGTAGGCAGAAAGCCCCATTCAATCTTGTATGGAATCGAACAGTAGACAGCAGGAGCGAGGCGCTATCTAGACTTGCCAAATTGGTTGTGCCTGACTGGCAGAGCATTCATCCGAGCCTAATCGCTGGCGCCGTCCTGGGCCACCCTTCTGTTATTTGGCCAGTTGCATTCTTGCGTGAAGTTGTTCAGAATATCCGTATACAGGATCCCGTTCACGACCGGCGACAAATTGATCTCTCATACGTCGTCGATCTCGTCGAGGATGAACTCCGAATAGTGATTCATCAAAACCAAATTGACGGCAAAGAATGGAAAGAACATCGAGTCGAAGGCTTGAATTTAACGAATCTGCTGTACGGAGCATCCGGAGCAAATATCGGACGGGTACTGCCGGGCGTCTTGGATTGCCAAGAGGTAGAGTCGATCGGAGGGAGACCCGCGTTCGCGATATTTTATGAGATTGAGGTTCGGTTTCACATCACAGACACACATCGGAGGGAGAATAGATGAGCAAGCCGCGCAAGTTGAGTGTTATTTGTATCGACGATGAAAATGAACTTTCAGCCGATCAACTCGGACGTTTTTTTGTTGTCCATAACTTGAGTTCTGCAATTGCGGTGCAACGGGCGCTTCTCAGTGAGAACGCGGCGCGACTACCCTTGTGGGCCGACTTGATTTTGTGCGATATCAACATGGAGGAGGCGCTTGAGCTTCGAGATGGAGCACTTGCAGATGTTTTTTGGGGCGCCGGCGATGTGCGGCCTTATGGCGTGCTCCTCGCGTTGCCATTTCTTGGTCGGAGTGGACTCACGACGTTTATACCCTACTCTAGTGTTTGGGGCACGGTTGCCGTTAATTCAAACGGTTATGTGCTTGTCGCACTGTCAATGATTCAGGCGCTGTCAACGGGCAAATCGCTCGACCTTCAAGAGACGAGAGAGAGTATTGTTTCTGCGAGGACAGTAGACAGCTTGGCTCAGGTCCCGGTTGAGGCGCTCCGAAAGGGCTTGGCGAAGTTGAGGCAGCGAATTGAAGACGACGGAGCCGTGCAATTGGTTGATGTTGGCTGGACGCTTGACCGTTTGGCGGAACTCGAACAAAGGGTCCAGGAGTCTGGTACGTGGCCGGTGGAGGTTCCATTGCTGGACGTTGAAGGGCCCCTGGCTGTCGGAGTTGCGTGGCCTGGTGCATCAGTCGAATTCATCGAGATTGGTTCGCTTTTTGCTGATGTGCTGGGTTATGGTCCGTCGAACCGTACGGACATCCAGCGTATCGCGACCATTCTAAGAAGATGGAAAGCAAATAAGGGGTCGGTTGAGAGTCGCGGCGACACGTTGTTCGAGGCTGCGAAGGAAGCCTTTCGCAAGTGCGACGCTGACGAAGATGAGCACGTCCGTGTTCAAGACGCCGTCCGAGACAGTAACTACGTCACGTCGGGCGGGGATCTCCACCAGCTAACACGGACGATAATGTTGTTTGCTTGGGTTGAAGCGTGGCAGACACATGGTTCTAATGCGGCGCGCAACGTGTTAGTGCATTGTGTACACGAGCGCCTCGGCCTGACAGGTCCCAACGCCACGAATGACTACAAAGGATTGCTTGGGAAAGGCAGGAAGGTATCAGCTACGAGCGGAGCGCGACGAGGATTCAGACCGACCGCAACGGGCGTGGAAGCCTACAGTCTTGAGGATGACACTTGCGCTGCCGGGCTGGATGCAAACGATCGCGACCTGTGCGTCCGGTTCGCGGAAGAGGAACTCGACTGGGACAACTCACCCGAGTCCGCGTACCCCCGGTGGATGTTGTCATGACCAGGTGGACATGGTGATCAAATGCGCCAGTCCGGTGTCGGGACGGGCGAGCACGAACTCTTGCATCCGTCGAAAGATTAATCGTCTACACGCGAAATCCCCGGCTACTGCAGCTTTCCGTGATCGGGTTTGACGCAGAGGCGCTGCTCAATCGGCGGTGTCCAAACCAGTTCATTCCGCCGACGGAATGAGACTACGCATTGTTCGCCTCGGCGACTTGGATCCCGGCCCACCACGTAGCCACTTGTTCAGCGAACTCTCGCGCATCATTCACGACCGTGATGCGCTGCTCGCCTTCAAGTGCTGCGACAGCTGCGGGCGTGAGGTGGCGGAGCGACCTGAACGACACTGTCACCTTGCTCAGGCTCTTGACGACTTCAGGCAATGGCCGGCGGCCGCGGCGGGAACGCTCCGCTGGGGCTTCATTTTGTGCAGTCTGAATAGCCCGGCGCAGTTCTGCCACGGTCAGACCGTTTTCGACGGCTTGACGAGCATACTCACGCCGTCGTTCAACGTCCGAAACGTGCACCAACTGACGGTGGTGGCCAACCGACAGTGCATCTGCAACAGCGGCCTCCAGCGAAGGATACTGTTCGAAGATCGAGATCGCATACCATAAATCGGTGGCCTTCATCCTCAGGCCGGGATGCTTTTCCAGCGCTTTGAACGATGCATGGGTGCGGCTCCGGGAGTGAGCATTTTGCGCACTGCCGTCAAAGAATCGCTCCACGATTAAGTCGCCCACGTGGAGCGCTGCAGCCAGATGCCCGGTCGCCCAAGCAGTGTTGATCTCGGCGACTGCCGCTGCGACCAGAGCATCGTCGACTGCGGTTTGACCGGGGAGCAGTGCAAGGGCTGTTGTACGGCTGGTCGTTTTCGTAAGGCCGGTTGCCATCGTGTTCTCCTTTGACTACGCAAGTTGATGCGCGCAGTGCGGTTCGCGAGAATACAAACATCTCGTCAACGGCGCAAATGACCTCGGCGCTCTTTTAGACGGTTGAAACGCCGGTTAGTCCGTCTTGCTCGCACTTGTGCGTCAGCGACGATGCCGGCTGAGGTTTTCTAGTTCATCGCAAGAAACACGGCGCGGGGACAGGAGGTGCCGAGCTTCGCCGCCAAGAAATTGGGCGAAGGGACAGGTCAACCTGGGCATTCAGGCAGTTGCGACTCTGGCTACGGTTCAGCAAGTGTGCGGTCGCCCTTAACCTTTCACGTTCGCGGGCATACAGGCCCTTGCGTCCGTGTGGAGCTGTATTTGACAGCGTGCGTCAGGGCGGTGGGTGGGTGCTGGCTCATAGTATTGGGCACCGTGTTCGTGGTCTGAACATGTTCACGGTGGATCGAGCGGCGAAAGCACGCGCACCTTTTGACACGACGGCCACGGGAGAGCCACAACCATGCGCAAGAAATCACGAAAGTACTGCTACGTCCTTGCCGTTTTGCACAAGGCGTTGGACCGCCCGCGCCCGTATGACGGTCCTTTCGGCTGGATCGCCACGTTGGGCGCAGAGCGTTTGGACCTAATTGCGGGCTTCGCATCGCCGGAAGCTGTGTTGTTCCTCGTGAAGCGCGCCATCAAGGACGGTGCGGTTCTTGCAGATTGCCTAGAAGGATAATGGGTCCGAGACGTTTGTCCAGGCGCTGCGCCGCTTACCTATCGCAAGGTGTGTTCTCGTGAATAGCACTCATGCCGTTCGCCGACACAGAAACGCCAAACAGGAGACCATCTGATGAAGTTCTCGAATCATGAAAAACAGCGCGTTTTGCGCCGCCTTCGATAGACATGCAATCGCGACAGTCGACAGCATCTCCGATCGCTGGGGCTACCGTGAGGCATTTTTGGAGGCGGAGGTCGTGCTTGACGCCGACATCGCTTCTCCCAAAGAAATCATGTGGCTTATCATCGAGGACATTCGCGATGACGTTATTCCTGCCACGTGCATCGAGTGACTCCGGTCAGGGATTCTTGACCGAGTTGCCGAAGTTGCTGCCCAGCGTGTAAGCCGAGATCGGTGCTACGGTGCGGCCTGTCATCTTGTCCGCTCGAAATGTGGTGCGCTACGCCGAATACTTTTCAATGCACGTTTGCCCGTTTCGGCCTCAGTGAGGCGGGCAGCGTCGCGAACCCCTCCTCGCGGACCTTTAGGATCGTCGTGAACAGCATATGGCTCAAAAGCGATTGCTTGCACGCGCGCCGATAGGCCGGCATTTTCGCGTCCTTCCGCCAGTGCCGCATCGGCCATCGTTCGGATTAGGCTCAACGCGGAATTTTCAGGGTGAGTCCGGGACTTGGCGGCGCGTGTCAAGACCATGTCGCCAGCGATCCGCACCGCCCGCCAGATGAAGTAGTGTATTTGGGCTGTCAGAAAATGATTCGAGTAAATCGAGGAACAGTTCTCGTGCATCCTGTTCTCGCTGCACGTCAATGCGGCGCTGAGTTAGTCCGTCCATGAAGGATTCTAGGCACTGAGTGACGACTGACGGCGCCGACAGCAGCATGGCGGACAAGTCTTGGCGCCACGCGATCAGCTTGGGAGCACCGAAGCGGCCAGGAGGTGGAGAGGATACCTTGATCGTCGTCAGGGTCCTCGCGGTTCGCCGCCTCCAAACTATGGCCTATTGTCAGTTGGTTCACGTGCGCGTAAAATGGAGGTCATGCTCAGAAGCAGCCCCAACTTACGAAGCAGTAACAAAGAACAACATGAAAGTGCTTAGAACAAAGATTACCAGATTTCGCGGAATTCGTGAGGCGGAGCTCCATTTTGACGACCACACACTGCTGGTCGGAATGAACAATGCCGGGAAGTCGACGTTCTGCGAAGCCTTGGATCTCGTGTTGGGGCCCGATCGGCTATCACGCTTTCCGCCCATTGATGAACACGATTTTTACAACAGCGAATATCTTTCTCCCGAAGGTGAAGCAATTGAACTCCGGGTAGAAGTGTTGGTCGGCTCGCTGAGCGAAGATATTCAGAGCACGTGCGCATCCCACGTCGAGTGGTGGCACAATACCGAACGCCGTTTGCTCGCCGCAGGGGAAGTCGATCTGGTCGACGGTGGACTCGTCTGCGCGTGCTTGCGCTTGGTTGCGATCGGCAAGTACGACGCAGAAGAGGACGATTTTGTGGCACAAACATGGTATTGCCACAGTCCAGACCTGCCCGACGGCGAACTAAAGCCCGTCAGCAAATCGGTGAAACGACTTTTCGGATTCATCTACTTGCGGACGCTACGAACGGGAAGTCGTGCGCTCAGCTTGGAGCGGGGCTCGCTGCTTGACGTTATTCTCCGTTTGGGAGACGTGCGGACGGATCTGTGGGAGTCGACGATACAGCGGCTGCGTGGGCTCCATCCGCCGATTGATGAGGGCGCGGATGAGTTACGGCGAGTTCTCGACGCAATCGAGGCGCGACTTCTCGAATACATCCCCACGGATCGCCCGGATGCCGGGACGCGGCTCTTCGTATCCCAACTTACACGAGAACATCTGCGCAAAACAGTGTCGTTTTTTCTCGCATTGGCACCGGACCAGGCGCCGATCCCGTTTCAGTCTGTCGGGACGGGAACGCTGAATACGCTCGTGCTAGCATTACTCACGATTATCGCCGAATTGAAGAAGGACAATGTCATTTTTGCCATGGAAGAGCCGGAAATTGCACTGCCACCGCATACACAGCGCCGTGTCGTTCAATATCTCCTCGCAAGCACAACGCAGTGCTTTGTCACCTCGCACTCGCCCTACGTCATTGAGCGGTTCGAGCCGGAGCAGGTCAGGATCTTACGGCGTGATAACACCGGCGTGGTCACGGCGGACCCGATAATCCTAGCCGGAAAAATGAAAGCCAAGACATACCGCAAACACGCGCGGCGCGGACTCTGTGAAGCCATGCTCGGTCGTGGTGCGATTGTCGCCGAGGGACTCACGGAGCAAGTGGTTCTCTCGGCGGTGGCACAAAAGCTGGAGGCGACAGATTCCGGTCAGTATCCCTTGGATCTATCAGGCGTTACCGTTTTCACGGGGGATGGTGATGGCTCACTTCCAGAATTCGGCGAGTTTTTCAAACATCTTGGCTTGCGGTCGTATGCCTTTCTGGACAAAAAAACACGTAGTCCAGTGGAGTCGGCGCAACTGAATGCGGCGTTTGACGTCCTGCATGAGACCGCTTTTTTGGGCGCTGAGACTTTGCTTGCGTCTGAGGTGCCGCTTGCTCGCCAGTGGGAGCTTCTGGTCGCCATACGTGACGAAGGGTCGGCAGGCAACGTCGGGATTCCCGCCTCAAGGCCGGCAGATTCAATAGTTCAAGACTTGACAACGCAGCTTCTGAAGGGGCGAAAGGGTGACGGCACTGCGGGCCGGTTGATTGAACTCTGCGATACGACTGAGCTCCCAAGGACGGTCGTGAATTTTCTCGCTCTTGTGTACGCGGATTTTCCGCGGCCGACACGTGTTCCATTTTCGGCGCCACCGACGACCGAAACCGAGGAGGAAACGCCCGACCCCACAGCCGCGCTGCAAGTATGATTATCTGCGAGAAGCGGCAGTCTATTCTTGAGGCGAACGGCCATGTGCTCGTGCTCGGAGGTCCGGGCAGCGGCAAGTCAACCATCGCACTCCTGAAGGCGCGACGGCAGATCGAAGCTGGACTGAAGCCGGGTCAATCGGTTCTCTTTTTGAGCTTCTCGCGCGCCGCCGTGTCGCGCCTCGCTGAGGCGGCGACCGCCGAACTTGGCGGAAAGAAAGACGGCATCAAGATTCAAACATTTCACTCCTTTTATTGGGAGATCCTGCGCGCACACGGGTACTTGCTCGGTGCGCCGTGCAAACTGACCTTACTGCCACCCCAAGATGAGCGGGTTTTGTCCAAGGGAATAAAGGCCGATAAAGACCCCAACGAATGGGAATCGTGGCTGAAAGAGCGAGAGCGGTTGTTTTCAGAAAAAGGGCTGGTTGCCTTTGACCTGTTTGCGCCGAAGGTGGCGGAATTATTAGCGCGATCAAAATCAGTCGCTCGGCTTTTCGGAAACCGATATCCCCTCATTCTGGTTGATGAGGCGCAGGATACCGCTGACCCACAATGGCAGGCCGTTCGCCAACTTGCACCGTTCTCGCAGCTCGTGTGTCTGGCTGACCTCGACCAACAGATCTTCGACTTTTTGCCTGGAGTCGGCCCTGAGCGAATCCAGCAAATTCAAAGAGAGTTGGCCCCGCTCGTCATTGATTTTGAAGCGGAAAACTATCGTAGCCCGGGCACTCAAATTGCGGAATTTGGCAACGCGATTCTCGCTGGTTACACACAAGGTGGTCCGTATCAGGGCGTTTCAAAACTCTCGTTTTCACCAAAAGACAAAGACGTATCTATTCGGCGAGCGCTTGGAATGCTGAACAAGGTTCTCACGAAGGAACTGGGGCATGTGCCTGAAAGCATCGGAATACTTGCGTCATTCGAAAAGGGCGTTGCTGCAATTTCCGTCGCACTTCAAAACGGCGGCCGGCCGATTCCCCACAAAGTCATGTTCGATGAAACGTCAACCCTACTCTCCGCGCGATTTCTTGCGTTCTTGATGGAGCCCAAATGGCCGATTGAACGCACCCAGAATATTCACCAAGCCCTGTCGCTCATCGAGGCAGTGCATCGCGCACAGCGCAGTAGCACAGCGCAGAAGCGGGCGGACCGACTTGCTGCGTGGGCAAATGGGCTCATGGCAGGAACGTCACTGCGCGGCAGTTTGCCAAAGGCGATTGGGAGCTTAATTCAGCACATTGAGGAGATGAAATTCACCGGCGACCCACGGAAGGATTGGTCTCATGTATGTGATTTGCTGCAGGAGAGTCAAGACGCCGATTTGATGGCAATCAAAGGACATTTGCGTCACACGATGCTGTTCAGTCGGGGGCGAAGCATCGCGAGTGGTCTGTCGGAGGTGTGGGAGTCCTCTAGAGCTTACATATCCGCGAGAAAAATTGTTGACACCGCGCTTAGCCAGGACCAGTTGATTTCGGGTGGCGAGCACCTGTCCGGAATACACGTCATGACGATGCACAAATCCAAAGGCAAACAGTTTGATGGCGTTATCATTCTCCGTGCAGACTGGATCTCTCCGTTCGTGTGGCCAGGCGATTCGGCGCCGTTCTCGAAGAGTCGAAAAGTGCTGCGGGTGGCCGCGACACGGGCTCGTGTTCACACGCTCATCCTATATCAGGCGTTTCCGCCATGTCCGATCGTGGGCAATTTTGCATTGTAGTGCAAAACTCGACAGGGCCGGGCTAATCAGATCTGTTACAACCGGCAGAAAGTACGGTCGCCGTGAATGCAAGGCACCCTACTTCACGGATTTAGCGATTGTGAAACCGCTGGTCGTGACCCAACCACGCGCCTCGGCGTATCGAAAGGTGTAGCTTCCAACCAGCGCAAGATCGCCTCCAAGTGGAACAGAGATCTGGGCATTTCCACCGGCGCTGAGATATCCACCCGACTTTTCATCGCCAACGTGCACCGTATATCGGCCCAACGCTTTGAAACCTATTCTGGTCGGTGACGTCTGTCCCGCGAGTGGAAGTAGT
>CAIPXZ010000184.1 GCA_903869075.1 uncultured Myxococcales bacterium
CGCCGCCGCTGCCGCTGCCCGACGCGGTGACGCCGACCGGGCCGCGCGCGCCAGGGAGCGAGCGGCCATGAGCGCGCGGACGGGCGCGCAGTCGCGCGAATCGCGGAAGAAACCGTCAGCGTTCGAACACCAATTTGGGTTGCGGGCCGGGACTATGCCTTGGACGCCGCGCGCCGCCCGCGCCGCCGCCATTTGACTCCGCCCAGCGGGACCGGCAGACTCTTCCGCACACGAAACAGGCAGTTCGGTCGCCGCCGCGCTGTCAGCTGAGGTCGCGATGCTCCGTCTTTCCGCCGCTCCGTACCGCCTTGCCGCGCTCTCGGCCGCACTGCTCTGGGCTGCCGCCTGTGGCGACACCGCGACCGCCCCGGACGCCGGCGCGGGCGAAGACGCTGTGGCCGCCGACGTGTCGTCCCTGCTCGATGGCAGCGATGCCGCGCCCGCTCCAGACGCCGCCGCCGACGCGATCGCGGATGCCGACGCGGCTGCTGGCAGTGACGCGGCGCCCGGCACCGACGCGCTCGCCGATAGTGACGGGACCGACGTTGCCGACGCCACCGATGGCGGCGCTGATGTCCCGGACGCGGCGGACGTCGCGGATGTTGGCTCGGGCAAAGTCGACCCGTGTCCCTTTCCGACCGCGCCCAAGGCCGGCGACCCCGGCGCCGCTTGCAAGACCAACAAGGACTGCGCCAGCAACGTCTGCACGGACAGCAGCGGCGGCTTGATCTGCAGCGCGCCGTGCACGGTCTGCTGCCCGCTTGGCTTCACCTGCGCCAACGTCGCTTTCACCGGACCGGCCAGCTACGCCTGCGTCTCAGCGTCGACAAACCTCTGCGCGCCGTGCGACAGCGACGCCAGCTGCCAGAGCGCGACCAGCCCGGCGGCGCTCTGCGTGCAAGGCGCCGGCGGCAGCTTCTGCGGCATGGGGTGCGCCAGCGACGACACGTGCCCCATCGGCTACAGCTGCGTCCAATCCGTCGGCAGCAGCGGCAGCGCCAAGCAGTGCGTGCCCGACAGCGGCGTCTGCGGCTGCTCCGCCAAGGCCATCGCCAGCGGCGCCAGCACGGCGTGCACGCAGGCCAACGAATTCGGCTCGTGCAAGGGCACGCGCGCCTGCACGGCCGCGGGCTTGAGCGCATGCAGCGCCTTGGCGGCAACGGCCGAGACCTGCAACGGCGCCGACGACAACTGCGACGGCGTGACCGACGAAGGCTTTGCCGACCTCGACAAGGACGGCCTCGCCGATTGCGTCGACCCGGACATCGACGGCGACGGCGTGGCCAACGCCGCAGACTGCTCGCCGACCAACGCCGCGATCCATCCCGGCGCCACCGAAATTTGCGACGGCTTGGACAACGACTGCGACGGCACCACCGACGTCGGCGGCCCCGGCTGCGTGGTCTACTACCCGGACGCTGACACCGACACGTTCGGCGCCGCGGACGCGCCCGGCGTCTGCCAGTGCGCCGCCAGCGGCATCCTCACCGCCACCAGCCACAGCGACTGCGACGACGGCAACAGCGCGATCCATCCCGGCGCCAGCGAGGTCTGCGACGGCCTCGACAACAACTGCGACGGCAAGACCGACCCCGCCTGCGACGGCGACGGCGACGGCTGGTGCGACGCGGCGCAGACGACAATCGGCACACCGGTCACGTGCCCGCACGGCGGCGGCGACTGCAACGACGCCGCGGTCGCCATCAATCCCGGCGCCACGGAGACCTGCAACGGCGTCGACGACGACTGCGACGGCGTGACCGACGGCGCCGGTGCCAGCGGCTGCGTCCCGTATTTCATCGACGCCGACGGCGACAAGTTTGGCAGCGGCAGCAGCGTTTGCCTGTGCGCGCCCGACGGGCAGCACGCGGCCACCGTCGGCGGCGACTGCAACGACCTCGCCAGCGGCGTGCACCCCGGCGCCACGGAAGTCTGCAACGGCATCGATGACAACTGCGACGGCCAGACCGATGAAAACGGCGCCAGCGGCTGCACAAACGCGTGGGCGGACGTCGACGGCGACGGTTACGGCGACCCCGCCAACGCGGCGTGCGTGTGCGGCAGTTCCACGGCGTTCCCCGCCAGCAAGGCCGGCGACTGCGACGACGGCAACGCCGCCGTCCATCCCGGCGCCGCCGAGGTCTGCAACGGCGCCGACGACAACTGCGACGGCGCCACCGATCCCGTCGGCGCTACCGGCTGCGCCAGCTATTACGTTGACGCCGACAAGGACAGCTACGGCAGCACCGCCACCGCGATTTGCCTGTGCGTACCCGACGGCGGCCACACCGCCAGCGCCGGCGGCGACTGCAACGACGCCGACGCCGCGATCCATCCCGGCGTCACGGAGGTCTGCAACGGCGTGGACGACAACTGCAACGGCCTGGTCGATGAGGCCAACGCCACCGGCTGCGTCACCTACTGGCGCGACCACGACGGCGACACGTACGGCGCCAGCGGCGACAGCCAGTGCCTGTGCGCCAAGTCCGGCGAGTACACGGCGACCGTGACGGGCGACTGCAACGACCAGCTGGGCGGCGTCCACCCGGGCGCCACCGAGACCTGCAACGGTGTCGACGACAACTGCGACGGCGCCACCGACCCGACCAACACAACCGGCTGCACCGGCTGGACCGTCGACAGCGACGGCGACGGCTACGGCGCCAGCGGCGGCGCGATGTTCTGCTGGTGCGCCGGCGCGCCCGGCTACGCCAACAAGGCGGGCGACTGCAACGACACGGTCGCCAGCATCAATCCCGGCCGGACGGAGGTTTGCAACGGCGTGGACGACAACTGCGACGGCCTGACCGACCCCGTCGGCTCCGGCAACTGCACGGCGTTTTTCCACGACGGTGACGGCGACGGCTACGGCGTCAGCAACCTGAGCCAGTGCGCGTGCGTGAGCTCCGGCGGCTTCACGGCGACGGTCGGCGGCGACTGCAATGACGGCAGCGCCAGCGTCCACCCGGCGGCGACCGAGGTTTGCAACGGCATCGACGACAACTGCAACGGCCAGATCGACGAAGGACTGCTCACCCAGTACTACACCGACGCCGACGGCGACGGCTGCGGCGGCACCGCGGCCCAGCTGTGCGCCGCCACGAGCACGTACAAGGTCACCATCGGCGGCGACTGCAATGACGGCAACGCGGCGATCCATCCCGGCGCCACGGAAATCTGCAACGGCGTCGACGACAACTGCGACGGCAACACCGACGAAGGCCTGGGCGGCGGCACCTACTACCAGGACGCGGACGGCGACGGTTACGGCGGCAGCACCACCAAAAACGCCTGCATCGCGCCTGCGGGCTACGTCAGCCTCAGCGGCGACTGCAACGACAGCAACCCCGCCATCCATCCCAACGCCACCGAGGTCTGCAACGGCTTGGACGACAACTGCAACGGCCAGATCGACGAAGGCGTCAAGGGGACGTACTACCAGGACAACGACGGCGACGGCTACGGGAACAGCGCGGTCACCACCCAGGCGTGCAGCAAGCCCGCCAGCTACGCCAGCCTGAACGGCGACTGCAACGACGCCAGCGCCGCGGTCCACCCCGGCGCCAGCGAGACGTGCAACGGCGTCGACGACAACTGCAACGGCCAGACCGACGAAGGCTTGCCGACCCAGACCTACTACCTCGACGCCGACTACGACGGCTACGGCAACAAGCTGTCCACCAAAGTCTCCTGCGGCGCGATGTTCGGCTACGCGGCCAACAGCACGGATTGCAACGACAACAACGCCGCCGTCCACCCCGGCGCCACGGAAGTCTGCGGCAACGGCATCGACGACAACTGCAACGGCCAGACCGACGAGGGCTGCGTCGCGTGCACCCCGACCGTGCTCGACAGCATCAACGCCAACAACGGCTGGACGCTCGGCACCGGCTGGTACTACGACCCGATCACATTCTGGAATACCGCCGCGGAGATCGCGTTCGAGGACTACTTCGGCGGTGGCTATCCCAAATCGACCGGCGCCACCGCCTACCGTTACTTCACCATCCCCAACGGCGCCAAATTCTTCCGCGCCGACGTGCAATTCTACAACTACGCCAGCAACGGCTCCGCCGACAGCACGGCTTACATGACCGTTGCCTTGAACGGCAACTACTTGCAGTTCGGACCGACGGCGATTGTGCCCAGCGCCGGCACGGCGACGTGGTCGCTGTCCGCCACGGACTGGGGCAAGACCTACCTGTTCGAGGTCTACACGTACACGTCCGCCGCCAGCACCAACAGCGGCGGCGGCTTTGGCGTCAACAACATCCGCACCGAGTGCAACTGACGGTCGCGCTCACGCCTTCGCCCGCGCCACGCCGCGCGCCGCTTCACGGACGCTGAGCGGCGCCATCTGCGCACCATGGCGATCCAAAAAGCCCTGCACCCACTGCGGATCCTTGCCGGCGACGTCGCGCAGCACCCAGCCGATGGCCTTGCGGATGAAGAACTCTTTCTCGCCCAGCAGCGGCACCGCGAAATGCTCAAATTGCGCTGTGTCAAACGCCGCGCCGGCCCGCGCTTCACCCAGCAGCGCCAACAGCGCTGAGCGCCGCAGCCAGAAATCGCCGTCAGTCGCCCAGCGCGCCAGCACGGCCTTGGTCGCCACCGGCGCCTGCTTGACCACCTGACCGACAGCGTGTACGGCGATGGTGTCCACATACGCCCACGTAAAGCTCGCGCGCAAGATCGCCTCCAGCCACGGCAAATCGGCGACAGTCAGCCGCTTGGCGCGCTTTTCCAGCAGCACCAGCGCGATGGCCCGCGCGTCGTGGCTGTCCGTCGCCCACGCCGCCTCGGCGATCGCCTGCAGCTGCGCTGCGGTCAGCTTGCCGTGCTTTTCCGCCGCGGCCACGGCCGCCATCGTCTCCTGGCGGATGCGCGGAATCCCGACGCCCAGGAACCGCAGCTGGCTCTTGAGGTACGCACGCTCCTGCACCGCGCGCTCGGCCGAGGCGAACGGCGCCAGCGCGGCGAGGATTTGCGTCAACAGCGGTGGCATGGGCGGCTCCGGGGCAGCGCACTTTTGCGCCCGGGGATGATAGCCGCTGGCGTCCAGAAGCCAAGCAGCGGCGCGCGAGGCGGTTGCGGCGAGACGCACGCCCGCCTCAGAGGGTGGGACCGTATGTTCGCCTCCCGCCAGCTTTTGCCGCGGCCGCGTCGAAAATGTCACACGCGCAGTCGCGTCGGCACCCGTTGACGGCGGCGCCCGCGCCCGCCACGATGCGCGCCATGCGCCGCCTGCTGACCAGCTTGCTGCTCCTGATCGCCGCGCCGCTGGCCGCTGCCGAGCGCCGCGATGTGCTGCATGTGGCGACGTGCCCGCAGCAGGCCGCAGAGTATCTGGCGACGGTGCGCGACACGGTCGTCCTCGACCGCCAGTTCTTCGACCCGAAGCAGCCGGAAGAGCCGCAGATTCGCGAGGGAATTCGCCAGCAGCTCAAGTACTTCTGGGGCTGGTTCCGCACGCACAAGGAGACGTACGCGCAGCAGCACATCGTCGTCGGCGCCGAGGAGCCGGAGATCTGGATCGTCGGTCAGCGCACTGTGCCGTATGGCCGCGATTTGGTTGTGGATTGGCACGAGACGGCGCCGGAGATGCAGATCGCCGACCCGTACACGCGGCGCGCGGTGCAGCGCGGTGTGACGCGGCGGGACGACGGCGCGGTGGAGGTCCAGTACGAGGCGCGGTTTCCGCTGGCGATGTGCGGGCAGCCGCGCCCGGAGCACTCGACGCTGGCGTTCGCCCTGCCGCGCGACCCGTGGCTGATGCACTGGCTTGTGCCGCGCCGCGACCACCGCCTCGTGCGCTACAACGCCGATCAGGCGGTGACAAACCCGTGCGTGGACGACGACTACGCCGACCTGCCGCACCCGTTCTACTACTGGTACGACTGGCTGCCGGAGCGCCACGGCCGCGACGCGGAAGGAAAGCCGTTTGATTGTCGTAACTTGCTGAAGCCGGGTGTCGACTATTTTGCCCGCACGGCGGCGCTGACGCGCGTGACGACGCCGCTGAACCGGCTGGACGCGCTGCGGCAGCGGCTGGGCGTGGCGGATCGACCGCTGCAGGCGACGGTCGTCATCGGCGTGCTGGAGCATGAGTGGCCGCACTTCGACTATCCGGCGCTCGCGGCGGCGCTGGGCAGCGGCACGACGGACCTCGCGCAAAAGGCGCTGGCGGCGCGCAAAGGGTCCAAGCCGCACGAGTATGGTGAGTCAATCCTCCTGAAATTACTGGCAGATCTGCCGAGCGTGATCACGCCCACGCGCTACCGTGCCAGCGTTCAGGGCGACTACCTCCGCGTTGACGTGGACGGCACGTTGGACCGCAGCGGTCGCGCGCTCAAGCTGCACGCGTTCGTCGGCGTGACCGACGTGCTGGGACCGACGCCGCCGCACCACTGGCCGATCCTGCGCGCGGGGCTCAAAAGCGACGACATCGTTGTCTACGCCGGCCATTCGGGCGTCGGCGAGAATTTCCGCCTGCAGCGCATTTTGGCCGACGCCAAGCTGTCCGCCGCGGATTTTGCCAAGGAATTCAAAGAGGCGCCGTTCCAGCTGATCGCCTTTCTCAGCTGCTATTCCTACATGTATTTCGGCCGCGACCTCGAAGCCGCCGCGCAGCACGCCGCCGGTCGCGCCTTTGTCTACACCGGCAGCCCGTACAGCAAGGGCGATCGCGGTACGCTGGCCATCTTGGACCTCGTCGACCAGGCGCTCGCCAAGGGCACCCAGCCGCTGACGCTGCACAACGTTGCCGATGAGGATTTTTTGCTGCTCAAGGAAGTTTTGCCGCTGCGCTGAGCCGGTCGGCGCACGCCTTATTGCTGCGGTCCGAAACTAAAACGAAACAATCCGACGCAATGGGTTGGTGGATTCAGGATTGTTGCATTCTTGTCGCACGGCCGTTTCAGGGATTCAATTCCGCGGTCGGTCCAACAGGTCCGATTGCCGGGCGTTTGTGCGAACTTGTTCGCGCGCGCTCCCACGCCGCAGCCGCGGATTGGCAAGCGGGCGCCGCGACGCGAATTCATTTGCGACGCAAGCGCCCGGGTGGAAAGAACATCGCTGAGTTGGCCTTTTGTGCGAACCCGCCGCTGGAGTCCCATGCGCGTCCTGAAATCCTCTGCGCTCTCGCGCCGCCTCTTCAACACCGCCGCTTCGTCCTGCATTCCCGCCTTGCTCTGCGCGTTGAGCTTGGGCGCGGTCGTGGGCTGCGAAGACGGTCCGATCCAAAAGTTCTCACCGTCGCCGTCGGGCGCTGGCGCGCTGTGGAACGACGGCGCGACGCCGATCCCCACGGATCACTCGCCGACGCAGGGCTTCCAGTCGGACTTTGCCGGTGGCACCAACAAGCAGGAAATCTGCACCGGTGAGCAGCGCAAGGCCATTTGGGCCAAAATGGTCACCCAGCCGATCATCCCGCCGACCAAGGCTGCCGGCATCGACGGCGTCGGCGGCGCGACGTGGTCGGGGCTGACGATTGAGCAGGCCGAAGGCACGCCGGGCAACCCGGTGTTGTGCCAGAGCACCAGCGACGGCGACCTGTTCGGCGACGGCACGCTCGTCAACCAGTGGGGCGACAACGGCGAGGTCTGGGCGAAGTACGACTTGTCGAACCACAACAAAATCGAGTGGATCACCGTCAACCAGGGCTACCTGGGCACGATGGACTTCAAGAGCCGCGACGGCAAGGACTCGTTCAAGATCGGCTTGGACACGCAGATCACCAAAAACGGCAAGAATTACGAGCTGAACTGGGACGATGACACCAAGTTCGGCCTGGAAGCCACGGAGTTGGCCGACGCGTTGTTCGCGACGTTCGCCCCGGAGCTGCCGGCGGAGACGGTCGGTACCAACAGCTGCATCGCCACCGGCCACTGCACCAAGACGCAGTTCCCGGACGTCGGCGCGCTGCGTATCTACCCGCTGGGCCTGCACATTTGGGTGAACAGCCCGCTGGCCGCGCAGCCGACGCCGTCCAAGCCGGAGCGCATCGACCTGCGCCCGCCGCGCGTGATGCCGTACACGCTGGGCGCGCCCCTGATGAAGCTCGATGCGGAAGGTCCGACGACGGTTGTCGACAAGCTCGGTCCGGACGGCAAGAAGACCTGCAAAGTGCAACTGGGCATGAACTGGGGCGATTTTCTCACCAACTGCATCCGCACCAGCGGCGTGC
>CAIPXZ010000185.1 GCA_903869075.1 uncultured Myxococcales bacterium
CCGCTCGCGCTGTTGCGAAACAAGTTGGTAGAGCCCGTCCACGTCGGCAATATCGCGAAAGATGGGCGCATCGCCGACGCTCATGCTGTCCCACGCCTGCCAGCCGGTGTTGAACCGCGCGGCGACTTCCGGGCCAAAGCGCAGCGTGCCCAAGCCGTTCGCGCCGCGTTCCTTGGTGAAGGCGGGCAGCGCGTCCAGAAATGCCGACGCCGTCTTCCACGTCCAGCCCTCCTGCACGACGATGGCGCGCCGGTTGGTCACGCCAAAGTACGTCCGCCGCTTCTTCCACGCCGCCACGACAAAGCGCCCCCAGATGAGGTATTGGCCGATGACCACAAACGGCACGCCGAACAGCGCCATGAACGTCGGCGGTCCGCGGTGGGCACCGGCGGCGCCCCACACGCCGAGCACGCCGCATTCCCAGAAGATGGCGAAGCCGCCCCACAGCAGGCTGAACGGCACGAGGTAGAGGTCTTCCTTGTGAAACGTGACCGACGACGCGGGGACGCCGGTCCAGAGCAGGTGCTCATCGGCGGCGAGCTCAGGGCGGATGGCGTTTGCGGCTGCGTCGTTCATCGCGGTGATCGCCTGCGGGCTACAGCGGGTGACATCCAAGCGCCCGATGCGCCCGGTCAGTCTGCGTGCCTCAGGCGCGACGGTCAAGCGGCACGCGGCGGCGATCGGACGGCTGGCGAACGGCAACGCTGGGGTTGCGTGCGTCGATCCGCGGAAAAAACCGTCAGCGTTCGATTACTATTTTGGGTTGCGGGCCGGGACTATGGGCTGGCGACCGCGCAGCCGAGCACGAACACGTGCGCGCACCCGCCCGCGAGGCAAGCGTCGAGCGTGCACGGGTTCGCGTCGTCGCAGGTCAGCACCTTGAAGAGGCAGCCGCTGGCGGTGCAGAGGTCCGCGGTGCAGGCGTCGCCGTCGTCGCAGTCCAGGCTGCTGAAGCAGAAATTGGCGTTGCAGGCGTTGGACTTGACACACTGGCCGGTGGCGTCGCAGGCCTTGGTCACGCAGTTGCCGAACGCGCTGCACGCGGTGACATCGCACGGCAGCGTACAGCCGGCGATGGCGGTGTTTTCGCAGTAGCCGGCGCAGCCGCAGGTGTCGGTTGTGCACGGGTTGCCGTCGTCGCAGAGCGCGGGCGTGCAGGCGTTGGGGAGCGGGTTCATGGCGGCGACGGGCAGCGGCGTGTGGGTGCAGGTGTTGATCGGCGCGTCGCATTTGTCGACGGTGCAGACGTCGCCGTCGTCGCACTGGGCGTTCAGGTTGCAGCAGTCGGCGACCGCAACATGCGTACAGCTGCAGCCACCTTCACACTGGTCGATCGTGCAGAGATTGCCGTCGTCGCAGTCGCTATCGGTATTGCAGCACTGCTTGTCGCAGATGTGTTTGCATTGGTTCGTGGCCGCGTCAAACTGGTCGAGCGTGCACGGCTGGCCGTCGTCGCAGGTGTCGACGCTGACGTCGCAGCACAACGGGACCACCGCATGCGCGCACTTCCCCGTCGCCTTGTCACAACTGTCGTCGGTGCACACGTTTCCATCATCGCAGCTCCCCGTGCACGCGCAGCCGAGCCCGACCGCGTGCGCGCACACGCCCGCGACGCAGCTGTCGTCGGTGCATGGGTTGCCGTCGTTGCAGCTGGGGTCGCTGTCGGACTTGCAGGCCAAAAGGCAGCTTGGCATCGGCTTGTGCGTGCAACTCCCGGCGACAAAGCTGCAGCCGTCGAGCGTGCACGGATCGCCGTCGTCGCACGGCACGACGTCCAGGACGCCGTCGCAGTTGGCGTCAAAGCCGCTGCAGAACGGCGTGGCGCCGGGGTGGATGCTGGCCACCGCGTCGTTGCAGTCGCCGCCCTGGCTCGCGTACCCGCCCGCGGGCTTGGCGCACGTGCAGCCGAGGCTCGCGCCCGCGCCGTAGCCGTCGCCGTCGCTGTCGGTGAACCAGTTGCTGCAGCCGGTGGCGCCGGCTTCGTCGGTGACGCCGTCGCAGTTGTCGTCCTTGCCGTTGCAGGTCTCGGTGCTGGCGACGGCCGCGTCGCACGCCGTCAAGCCGCTGGCGGTGCACATCCGGCTGCCGGTGCAGGTGCCGCTGGCGTTGGCGGTGGCGCACGCGGTCGTCAGGTTTTTCAGCTGCGCCAGGGGCGAGCACGCGCAGACGCCGTCGCTCTTCACGCACTGGCTGCCGCTGCCGTTCGTGCCCTTGACGCCCGACTTGCAGGCGTAGCCGCCGGGGCAGTCCTGGTTCGTCGCGCACCACTCGCCGCAGAAGCTGCCGGCGGCGCCGTAGGAAACGCAGAGGTCGCCAGAGCTGCCGGAGAAATTGCACTGGCTGTCGGCGCTGCACGGGTCGCAGGCGTGGACAAACCGCGGCATGCAGGCGTAGATCGAGCCGCCGAGGGGCGTTACGTCCACGCACGCCCAGCCGGCGGGGCAGCAGTCGGTGCAGGGCTTGGTGCAGACCTTGCCGTCCGCGGTGTCGACGCAGAGGCCGGAGTCGCAGTCAGCGTCGTTGAAGCAGGCGGCGCCGGCCTCGCCGGGCAGCGGGTTGTCGGGCAGTCCGCACGGTGTGCAGACGCCGCCGCTGCAGCTGCCGCCGCTGGGGCAGAGCGCGCCGGGGACGCAGGTGCCGGTGGCGTCGCAGCTGTCGCCGACGGTGCAGCCGTTGAGGTCATCGCACGCGGCGCCGGCGGGCACCGGCGTGTACACGCAGCCCTGCGCCGGGTCGCAAGCGCCGGTCTGGCAGTCCTTGCCCTTGTCGCAGACCACCGGCTTGCCGCTGCTGACGCAATTGCCGCCGTGGCAGACGCCGTCGACAAAGCACGGGTTGGCGGCGATGCACGGCGTGTCCCAGTCAACCGGCGCGTGCATGCAGGTGCCAAGGAGGCAGTCGTCGAACGTACAGCTGTTGTTGTCGTCGCAGTTCATGATGGAGCAGCCGGGGCTGATGCCGTCGGGCAGCGCGACGTCGGGCGCGGCGTCCACGGCAACGTCCGGACCCGGCGCATCGGCGGCAGCATCCGCGGGCGCGGGCGCCGCTGCTGGTGGCGGCGCAGAACAGGCAAACGCGGCGAACGACAGTGCGACAAATCGAGCAATTGCCGGTGGTTGTGTCGCTGCCATCGCGCGCCCCCCTACGGCTGGCCAGCCGTAATCGCCAGCTTCGCCGCCGTATCGGCGCTGACAAGCTGCACGTGCGGCGGCAGGATCTTCGCCATGGCGAGGAAGGAATTGTCGAGGCTCAGCCCACCGTCGCTCGTCATGTACACCCACGTCACGGTGCCGGGCGGATAGCTGCCCAATTCGCCGGCCATTTTCTGTGGGCTGAGGAAGAACGGATCGCTGTCATTGTTGACGCCGCGCCACTCGCGCGGGCGAAACACCGCGACTTTGCCGCCGTCTTTGCCGGTCAGCACTTCATAGAAACGCGTCGCCGGCCACCAGTCAAACGCTTGAAACATGTACGGCACATTTACCGGAAAAATACCGCGAATCACGCCGTCAGCGGTGGCGTATTTCGGCAGGAAATGGTCCTCAGCGTCGTGCCAGCTGTCCGTCCAGTCCCAGTGCACGGTGCCGGTGACGCCGAGGATGCGCGCGTCCTGCTGCGTCGCCGCGATGAATTTATCCTGCTCCGCCTCCGCCAAGGACGACGGATAGGCATACAAGTGACCGCTCGGCGGAAGGGTAAAATAGTCCTTGCCGCTCAAGTGGCTCTGTTGGTAGTACCACGCCAACAAATCCGGCGCGAGCCGCGGGAGGTGGGGGGAGATCGTCCAGGTCAGCGGCGGACACGCGCTGCCCGCCGCCTGACAGCTTGTCAATCGCTGGCGAAACCAGTCGTGGCGCGTGGTCATCATGTAGCCGATGTTGTCGCCGTCGCCGACGACGAACGCGACGTAGGTCTTGGTCGGGTCGTATTGCACGGACTCCAACGGATTTTGCGTGACCACATTGGCGTCGGTAATCGGCGCGCGGCGCGTGGCAAAAAACGCCAGGTTCGGCGTTTCACTGGCAATCGCGCCCATGTTGTGGGAATCGAGGCAGCGCGTCTGCGCCTCATACAAGTCACCGCCAGCGACGTTCCAGGTGCCGTTGTAGCCGTAAACGCCTAATGGTGTAGCCCAGTTGCCGGCGTTGACGATGCTGCTGAGCAGGGCTTTTTCCGGATCGCCGTCGGTGCAGCCGTTGATCAAATACACAACGAAAAGCTTTTGCGCAAAGACAAGGTCGATTGTCACGGGCAGCATGTCGCGCGTCACCGCCGGGTGCGCCGGATCGGTCGGCCGATCGTCGTAGCCCGGGTTGAGCATCGCCAGGCCGGTCGTCTGCGGCGCGTAGTGATCAAAGACGTATTTTGTCGCCAAATACGGCGTATTCTGGTCCTTGAATTGTTGGGTGGCATCAAACGCCACGGTGCCGCACGTCGCCGTCAGGCCATTGTCCAGCGGCACCGCTTCCAGCACCGCCGCGACGGTCAGGATATTGGGCAGCAAAGTCTGCTGGTTCTTGTAGTCGTACCGCACGCACGCCGGGAACGCGGCAACGCAGGTGTTGAGAAAATCCGTGGCGCCGACCGTCGCATCCGCATTGAGTCCCAGCTCTGTCAGCCACGCCGGCGCGCTGGCGTCGCTCTGGACGTACACCGAGCCCGCCACCTTGCGGTTCTGCAGACCGGCGCACGCCGCCACTGCCAGCTGCAGCGCTGCCGGCGCTTGCGGATCGACGACGACGACCGTCAGCCCGCTCGCCGGGCTCGGCGCGTCGGTCTTGCTGCACGCCGCCAGCGCGCCGAGCGCGAGCGCACACACCCACTGCCTGCGAATTCCAGCCACCCTACCCCCCAGCTTTCGAGTCTCCACGCGCGCCGCGCGACTGCCGTGCTTGGCCGACGTGTTCTGTCGCAGCGTGCGCCGGGGCTCGGACGCTGTCAACGTGGCCGGACGCCGGCGCAGCCCGCCCTGTTCGGGTGGGACGTGCCCAGTATTCGCACGCCGCCGGCTTTTGCCGCGGCGGCGGACAAAATGTCACACAAGTGCCGGCGCCAGCCGCGACTTTCCCACCCCCGACGGCCCGGCGATCAGGCGCGCGCGCGCACGCTGCGCCGTCCGCCCTGACGTCGCCGCTGGGACGAAATCCCAAACCGCCTGCACCTGTTGCTCGCGCCCGGTCAGCCGCCCCGACAGTGCCGCGCACGCCGACGAGGCCAAGGTCCACGAGCCGCACCTCGCCGTCTGCCTGCACGAGGATGTTGCCAGGCTTCACGGCGCGGTGGACAAAGCCGTGGCTGTGCAAATACCACAGCGCGCGCAGCACCTGGACGAGGATCGCCGCCGTCTGCGCCAACGGCCGCTGCGGGTCCGCCGTCAGCGCGGCACCGGCGCCGCGCTCCATTGCGAAAAAGTGCAGGTCCGCGACCGGCGCGTGCACAAAGTCGAAGGCGCGCGGCAGGTTGGGATGGCGCAGGCGGGTCAGCGCGAAGAATTCAGCCGTGGCCAGCTCCAGCAGCCCGGGCGTCGCGCCTGCGGGCAGGATCGTCTTGAGCGCATGGCACGCAAGCCAAAAATCGCTGGGGTTTGGCGGTGAATTCACTGGCGGCAGGGCAAAAACCGCTCGGCGATTTGACAGCGCTACTTGGCTTTCCAGTACAAGGTGCCGCTGTTGGTCGCCCAATAGACGCACGCGTCGTCGACGACGACCGGCTCGCCCCAACCAGCGCCGCCACCCAATGCTGCGGTTGTGGGCGCGAAGGTCGTGACGTTGGAGTCGCGCAAGGTCGTGTTACCGGGCGCGGTCCAGTAGACCGTCGTGCCATCGCTGGCGAGCAGCTGCGGGTTGGGCTCGCCGCTCGCGATGGTGCTCGGCGTGCCCGTGGTGAAGGCAGACTTGGCGATGGTGCGCACGCCGCCGGGGTTGCTGGTCAGCGTCCAGTAGACGTTGTGGCTGTCGACCGCCACAGCAAACGCGCTGGTCTCGGTGCTGCCGACGACCTGGGCGGTCTGCGCGGCGCCGCCGGACTTGAGCACGCGCATGACCTGGGTGCCGCCCCACGGGATGAAATAGACGTATTGCGTGTCGATCGCGACGTAGGCGACCTGTGAGTTCCCGCCCGAGTTGGCGGTCGCGGACCAGAGCGACACGGCGGTCCCGGCGCTGGTCGGCACTTTCCAGATGTTCTCGTTGCCGGAGGTGACGGTGGCGATGTACGCGCCGCTATCGTCGGCCGCCAGGTTGCCGATGCGACCGGAATCGACCGTGAGCGTCGTGAGCTTGGTCTTGACGCCGGTGACCTTGTCCGCGACGTTGACCGAGTTGTCGGCGAGTTCGGTCCAGTACAGGTTTTCCGAGCCCATCGCCAGCCACTTGGGCGAGCTCAAGCCGGTGACGAGCGCGGTCGCGACGCCCGTCGAGCGCGGCGCTTTGGTGATGGTCGTCGCCGTTGAACTTGTCATGTACAGGTTGGCGCTGTCGGAAGTGAGGAAATCCGCAGATGTGGCGAGCTGTGACACGGCCGCGCCGCACCCCGGTGTGCCGACGCACTGGCCGGCGCTGCAGGTGCCCGTCGCGCACGGTCCGGTGTTGTTGGTGTGGCTGCAGACGCCAGCGGCGCACGCATCGTTTGTGCACGGGTTGCCGTCGTCGCAGAGCGCGTTGAGGAGGTAAAGGTAGGCGGCGCCGACATTGGTCGAGAACGTCGTCCCGACAGTTGACGTGTCGACGCCCGCCGCGAAGCTGGTTTCCCCGCTATTGCCGACGACGACTTCGTTGCCGCTGACTCCGACAGCGCCCCCAAAGGACCAAGCACTGCTTGCGCCGCTGAGCGTCGTGAGTCCGGTCCCAGCGCTCCACGTGCCTCCGCTGCGGTTGAAGACAGTTACCGTGCCGATATTGTCCGTCGGATTCATCGCGCCGAGGACGACCGCGTCGCCAGCGATTGCCAAGGATTTTGTCGCCTTTGGCGAGGCGAGGCCCGCTTGCAGGGCCCACACGCCGTCCTGGTGGTAATAGACGTACGCCGTAGCGGCGGCCGCGCCATTCGAGGTGGTTCCGCCAACGACCACGGTCTGGCCGGAAACGCCGATGATGCCGCCCATCGGGTACGAGAAAGTCTTCTGGGGCTTGAAGTACGCGCTTTGCGTCCAGGTTGCCCCCGCGCGCATGAACGCATAGGCGGCGCCCGACCCGCCGCTAGAGTTGTCCGTCGCGTCCGTGTTCACGCCGAGGATGCCGCCGTCCTCGGAATTGGCGCCGACGGCTATCATGTCGCCAGAAACCGCGACCGAGACGCCAAAGTGGTCGCCGGCGTCCAGGACGTTGGGCTTCAGGTACGCTTGCTGGGTCCATGTGGTGCCGGTGCGGGTGAAAACGTAGACGGCGCCCGCGTCCGTCGCCGAATTGTTTGTCTGATCGACGCCAGCGGCGTCCTCGTATTGCGCGCCGACGACGATGGTGTCCCCGGAAATCGCGACCGTCGCGCCGAAAGCATCGCCGGCGTCCGGGTTGCTGGCCTTGAGCGTGGCTTGGCGGGTCCAAACGCCGTTGTTGACGACGAAGACGTACGCGGCGCCGGCGCCGCTGGCGCTGTTGTCGGTGCTGGACGCCAACGCCGTCGGTCCAATCGCGTTGCTGTCCTCGCCCGGCGCGCCAATGACGACTGTGTTGCCCGAAACCGCTACGCTGGCGCCAAAGTTGTCGCCCGCCTCGGCGTTGTCGGCCTTCAAATACGCCTGCTGGATCCAGTCGCCGTTGACCTTGGCGAAGGCGTAGACGGCGCCAGAATCGACCGCGGCGTTGCTTGTCTGGTCGCCGTTGATTGTCGTCGCGGCGCTGTCCTCCTGCGCGGCGCCCGCCACCAAAATGGCGCCGTCGACCGCGACTGCGCCGCCAAAGTTGTCATTTGACCCGGGGTTCGAGGCCTTGAAGGACGTGCTCATCGCGCCGCTCGTCGTCGAGACGCAGCCGGTGGCCACCGAACAGAAGTCCAACGTGCACGCGTCGCCATCGGCACAGACGAGCTTGGTGTTGGAACAGGTCCCCGTGGTCGCGTCGCACACGTCGGAGGTGCACAGCTTGCCGTCATCGCAGAGACTCGTGTGGACGCAAGCGCCGGTGCCAGCGGTGCAGCTGTCGACCGTGCACCAGTCGCCGTCGTCGCAGGTGACTTTCGGGTGCTGGCAGGTGCCGTCGCTGGCGGCGCAGTGGTCCAGCGTGCACGGATTGGAGTCGTTGCAGCTGGCGGCGGTGCCGCAGACGCCGCTGAGGCACGTGGTGCCGGTCGTGCAGTTGTTGTTGTCTTCGCACGCGCTGCCGTCGACCACCGCGACGTGGCTGCAGCTGCCGCCGACGCACGCGTCGGTCGTGCAGACGTTGTCGTCGGCGCAGAGCATGGCGTCGGTGATGGTCGCGTGGCTGCACGCGCCGCTGGTGCAGCCGTCCGTGGTGCAAGACGAGCCATCTGTGCAGTCTTCCGGTGCGCGGGTGCTGCACGCGAGCGAGGTGCCGCAGTCGGGGTTGCCAAAGGCGTCGAACCGCACGAGGTGCTGGCCGGTCGGCGTCGCAACGGTCATCACGACCGCCTTGCCCACAGCGACACCGTCCAGGAACGTCCCGGTCGCGTAGCCACGTTGCCATTGCAAAATGCCATAGGTGTCGGTGCGCCACAGCGAGCGCAAGCCGCCCTGACCGGCGCCGAGCAGCAACCAGCCGTTGCCGAGCGCGGTAACCGCGTTGCCGACGTCTGGCGCGCACGTGTCAAACGTCCGCGACCACAGGCGCGTGCCGTTGGCAGCGAGGCGAATCACGAAGAGGTTGGCGTCGGTGGCGCCGGCTGTCACGCCGAGAATCGCGACACCACCGTCGGCGGCAGGCGCGATGCCGCTGACGACCCACTTGGAATCGTAGATGTCGAACCGCCAGGCGACAGTGCCCGGCAAGGTGACGGCGAGGACATGGACGCCGGAATTCGCCCCGCCGACCAAGCCGACAATGGCGCCGGTGCCGGCTTTGATGGCCGCGGTAAAGCCGCCGAGCGCCGGGGCGTTATTCATGGACAGGCCCGGCTCGGCGGCGGTCGTCTCCGTTCCGGTCGCGTCGACGTGGACGACCCAGCCGAGGTGGCTCGCCGTCAGTTCGCCCAGGCCGACGTAGCCGCCGGCGCCATCGCTGACAACGCCGCAGATCGTCGCGGGCAGGCTGCCGTAAGACTTGCTCCACAGGGGGTTGCCGTTCGCGTCGAGCTTGGTCATTGTCGACAGGCCGCCCGGCGCGGCGCCGCCGATGACGCTGCTGCCGTCGCCTTCCACCCACGCACGCGGCCGCGGCAGCGCGCATTTGGCCACGGAAATCGCCAAGTCCACCTTCCACAGCGGCTGGCCGGTCGCCGAGAACGCTTCCACCTTGGTGCTGGCGCTGCCGTCGCTGGCGACGATGACCTGGCCCGCGGTGCCGACGCCGAGGGTGGCGCTCGTCGACGCGGCGGCCAACGGCACGTCCCAGAAGTTGCTGCTGACGGCCGGGACGCAGACGCCCGCCGTACACGTGGTGCTGGTCCCGCAGCTGTCATTGCACGTGGTGCCGTCGGTCACGGCGTTGTGGGTGCACATGGCGCCGCCGCACGCGTCGGTGGTGCACGGGTTGCCGTCGTCGCAGTTGGCGGTGCCGCTGCAGACGCTGTTCACGCATGTGTCGCCGATTGTGCAGGCGCTGCCGTCGTCGCAGCCCAGCGTGTTCGCCTTGAACGTGCAGGCACCGCTGGCGCACGCATCGTCGGTGCAGACGTTGCCGTCGCTGCACGGCGGGCCGTTGTCGGTGACGCCGTCGCAGTCGTCGTCCACGCCGTTGCAGGTGTCGACAGCGCCGGGATGGACGCTGGCGTTGGTGTCGTTGCAGTCAAGGCTACTGACGCCCGCCGGGCAGACCGCCGGCGTCCCAACGATGGTCTTCAGCGCCGAGCAGTAGCCGTCCTTGTCCGCGTCGCAGCCGTCGTCGACCGTGCCGTTGCAGTTGTTGTCGAGGTTGTCGCAGAGCTCGACGGCGCCGGGGTAGCAGCTCGCGCAGACGTCATTGCAGTCGTCGCCTGGCTTGGTGGCGCCCGGCGCGGGCTTGGCGGACTTGCTGCACAGCGCGGTGGCGCCCATGAGCATGGCGGAATCGCAGAACTGGTCGCTGTCATCGTCGCAGCCCTCGTCGACGCCGGTTGAGGTGGCGACGTACGTGGCGAAGTGCAGGTCCGTGTTGCCGCCGCCGAGCGCCGTGTAGGCGTTGGTGATGCCCCCCGTGGCGTACAAGGCTTGGCCGCCGGCGTACGGGTTGGCGCTGCCGCCGCTCGCCGGAGAGGTTTCCACCGCGGCGGCGCCGAGCGGTGCGGGCACGTTGAAGATCAGGTAGTACGTCGTGCCGCTGACGATGTTCGTCCCCGGACTGGCAGTAAACGTCACCATTTGGACCGCGCCACCGGTGTTCGCCAGGGACACCGAGACCTTGCTGCCGACCTGCGTGCCGCCGGCGCCGGGCAGCCCGCCCGTGTAAACGTACAAATTGCAGGTCTGGATGGCCGTGGAGGTGAAGTACAGGTCAACGCTTGCGAGCGCCCCGGAATGGGTCGCAACCAACGATTGTGCAAGGAAATTAATCAAGCTGTTGCTGTTGCCACTTGCGCCGACCGCAACGTCAACCAGCGTGCTGACGCTGCCGCTGCAGTTGTTGTCCAAGCCGTCACAAATCTCGGTCGCCGTCGGGTACATCGCCGCGTTCGCGTCGTTGCAGTCGCCGCTCGCGACGGCGGTGTAGGTCCCCTGGGCGCTGCACAGACACTGGCTCGGCACCGCGTTGCTGCCAAAGCCGTCCAAGTCCGCGTCGACGTAGAAGTTTTTGCAGTTCGCCGCGCCCAAGTCGTTGGTCGAGCCATTGCAGTTGTCGTCCTTGGGCGTGTTGCAATCTTCCTTCTTGCCCGGATTGACGCTGGCATCGGCGTCGTCGCAGTCGCCGCCGCCGTTCACGCAGACAGCCGGCAAGCCGACGGTCACGAGGCTGGCGTCGCACCAGCCGTCGCCGTCCTTGTCGCAGCCTTCATCGGTCTTGCCGTCGCAGTTGTTGTCGATGCCGTCGCAGAGCTCGCTGCTGCCGGGATGGATCGCGGCGTTCGTGTCGTTGCAGTCGTAGCTGGTGGCGACGCCGGCGGCGCTCTTGGGGCAAGCCGCGTTGGTGACGACGGTCATCGCCGCGTCGCACCAGCCGTCGCCGTCATCGTCGCAGCCGTTGTCGGTGACGCCGTCGCAGTCGTCGTCGAGGCCGTTGCAGAGCTCAATCCCCGACTTGTGCACACAGCCGACGCCGGGAACGCAGCTGTCCACCGTGCACGGTTGCTGGTCATCGCAGTTCAGCGCGGTGCCGGCGCACGCCCCGCCGCTGCAAGCGTCGTCCTGGGTGCAGACGTTGCCGTCGTCGCAGGCGGCAGTGAGGTTTTGCGTTGTGCACGTGCCGTTGCTGCAGCTGTCCGCCGTGCACGGGTTCTTGTCGTCACAGACAATCGGTACGCCGACGCAGGTCGAGCCGCTGCACGCGTCGTTCTGCGTGCACGCGTCGCCGTCGTCGCAGGCGCCGGTGACGGGTGTGTGGGCGCAAACGCCGGCGGTGCAGGCGTCCGCTGTGCACGGGTTGCCGTCGGCGCAGTTCTTGGCCGTGCCGGCGCAGCTGCCGGTGGCGCACGAGTCGGCGACGGTGCACGGGTCGCCGTCGTCGCAGATGATGGCCGGGCTTGGCGTGAACACGCACGCGCCGTTCTTGCACGCATCGACGGTGCAGACCTTGCCGTCGTCGCAGGCGATCGGCGTTCCCTGGCAGCCCGCCGGCGAGCAGACGTCGCCTGTGGTGCAGGCGTTGCCGTCGTCGCAAATCGCCGTGGTGACGACGTGGGTGCAGGCGCCGTTCACGCACGCGTCCGCCGTGCAGGCGCTGCCGTCGTTGCAGGTCGAAAGCGTGCCAGCGCAGACGCCGCCCAGGCAGACGTCATTGAGCGTGCAGGCGTTGCCGTCGTCGCAGACCGCGGTGTTGGGCGTATTTTGGCACACGCCGAGGACGCAGAGGTCCTTGGTGCAGCCATTGCCGTCGTCGCAGGCTTTGGGCACGCCGGCGCAGATGCCGTTGCTGCAGACATCCGCGTACGTGCACTTTTGGCCGTCGTCACACGGCGCGGTGTTGAACGGGTGTGAACAGATGCCGGCGAGGCAGCTTTCGTCCGTGCACGGGTCGCCGTCCTCGCAGTTCTTGGGCGTGCCGGCGCAGCCGCCGGCGGTGCAGGTGTCATTGAGCGTGCAGAGGTCGCCATCGTCGCACGCCGCGCTGCCCTGGACGTGCAGGCAGACGCCCGCGCTGCATGCGTCCACGGTGCAGGCGTTGCCATCGTCGCAATTGACGCCGACGCAGGGATCGCCCGGCTGGTTGAGGTCCACGGCGCAGCGAATGCCCAGCGCGACGGAGCTCAGCGCTGGATCCTCGGCCGGGCGCGCGGACACGCGCTCGGTC